>JAJXWZ010000041.1 GCA_021781345.1 Pseudomonadota bacterium | reverse complement strand
ATGTGGATGGTCTACCTGCTGGCGCTCGGGATCGGCCTGTCCACGGCGTTCGCCTACCCCGCGGGTTCGGCGATCATGCCGCAGCTGGTGCAGCCGCAGCAGTTGCGCGCGGGCAACGCCGCGTTCATGGGCATGCGCCAGCTCAGCATGATCGGCGGCCCGGTGCTCGCCGGCTTCGTGATCGCGCTGGGAGCGCACCATCAGCCTTCCGCGCATGCACTGCCGGATGCGCGCGGGCTGGGCTTGGCGTTCGCGATCGATGCGGCCAGTTTCGTGTTCTCGCTGGTGTCGCTGGCGCTGATCCGCATCCACGGCGATTTCCATCCGCCGCAGAAGCACGAAGGCGTGTTCGCCAGCATCGCCGCGGGCATCCGCTACGTGTGGGCGGACACGCCGCTGCGCGCCTTCGTCCTGTACGCGAGTTTCGTGTCGGTGTTCGTGGGCGGCCCGATCCAGGTGGGCCTGCCGGTCCTGGCGGACACGCGCATGAACCTCGGCGCGGCCTCGCTCGGCATCCTGATGACCGCGCAGGGCATCGGCATGTTCACAGGCAGTTTCCTCTCGGGCCTGGGGCAACGCCTGATGCGCGGCCACCTCGGCGTGATGGTGCTGTGCATCGACAGCCTGGTGGGGCTGACGCTGGCCGCACTGACGCTGGTACACACCACTTACACCGGGGCGGTGCTGCTGCTGTGCACCGGCGTGCTCGGCGGCATCGTGCAGATCGCGATCTTCACCTGGATCCAGCAGCGCGTATCGCAGGCGATGATGGGGCGCACCATGAGCATCCTGATGTTCATGTTCATGGGCCTCGGCCCGCTCTCCGCGGCCGTCGCCGGTGCGCTGCTGAAGGTCATCTCGTTGACCGCGCTCTTCGCCATCGCCGGTTTCACGCTCACCGTGATCGCCTTGCTGTGCCTCGCCACCCCGCAGATGCGCAGCATCCGCGCGGTGCAGCCGCAGGCCGGCAGGGCCTGAAAACGCGCGCGGCGCCGCGATGCCGAACGCTGGGGTTCAGCGCACCACCAGCACCGGAACGCGAGAGGTCGACAGTACTTTGGTGACCACGGATCCCAGGAACAGGCTCTTCACCGCGCCGCGCCCGTGGGAACCCATGATGATCAGGTCGTAATGTCCTTTCTGCGCCAGCCGGACCGTCTCGGTGGCAGGGTCGCCGACCAGCGTTCGCTCCTTGAAGGCATGGCCTGAACGCTTGAGCACCTGCCGTGCCTGCTTGAGCGCGGCCTTGCTGTTGTCGGCGTGGAATCCCTCGATCGTCGCTGCGTCCAGCCAGCGGGTGATGGACTCGGTCAACGGCAGGTCCACGTTCAAGAGCGTGACATCGGCACGGCGCGGCCAGTGCCTGGCCAGGTATCGGACAGCCTTGGTGCTGTGGGAACTGCCATCCACGGGAAGCAGGATCTTCATCGCACACCTCTCTCAGTCGGGGGAAAGTCCGGGACACTGTGGTCGACGATTGCGCGTCGGCGCGCGCCCGATCCGGTTTGCGCAACCGGTTCGTCGCGGTGCACGTTGGCATCGACCTGCGGTCGCCAGGGCATCGTGCATCGTCACTCCGGTTCCTGCGCAAAGGGGGCCGCGAGGTGGATCGCCAGCGCCAGCACCGTCGGTCCGATGAACACGCCGGCGACACCGAACGCCAGCACGCCACCGACCAGGCCGATGAAGGTGATCGCGAACGGCAGGCGACTCGAATGGCTGACCAGCAGCGGCTTGACGACATTGTCGACCAGGCTGATGCCGAACATGCCGTACAGGGCCATGAACGCGGCCCAGCCCGGCTCGCCCTGGCGCAACAGCCACAGCGCGGCGCCGCCCCATATCAGCGGCGGGCCGATCGGCAGGATGGATGCCACGAACGTGACCGATCCCAGCAGCAGCGGTTGCGGCACGCCGGCGATCGCGAAGCCCAGCGTCGCGACCGCGGCCTGGGCCAGCGCCGTGCCGATGACGCCGGTCATCACGCCCACGACGGTCCGCTGCACCGTGTCCACGACGCCCGTCCCGTGTGTTCCGGCAACCCTGACGGCCAACCAACGCAGGCGGCGCGCCAGCCGCTCGCCATCCCTGTAAAAGAAGAACAACAGCAATCCCGCCAGCAAGGTCTGGAATACACCGCTCCCGAGGACACGCACGGTTGCCACCACCAAGCGCCGGGCCGGGTCCGCGAGCGGCAAAACGTTGACCGCACGCGCGCGGTCGCCACCCATGGCCAACGTGTCGGCCAGCCAGTTACCCAGGGGCGCGCCGACCACCGGCAGGCGCGCGAGCCACGCGCCGAGGTCCCAGCCACCGGACGCCTTCCATGCTTCGAACAGCTTGAACAGCCAGGCCACGGCATCGCCCAGCGACAACACCAGCACGGCGGTCGGGACGATCACCAGCACCGCGACCACGAGCCACGCCGCCAGGCTTGCGAGGTTCCGCCGGCCGTGCACACGCTCCAGCAGCCAGCGATAAGCCGGCCACGTCGACATGACGATCGCCGACGAGAACAGGATGGCTGGCAGGAACGGCCGCACGACCAGCCAGCAACCGACCAGCACCAGCAGGCCCAGGCCAAGGCGCGGCCATCGTTCGGGGGCCATGGCAGCGGGGTGGTTGTCGGGGGCTGGCATGGTCAGTGGCCGAGCAGGTAGACCGCATAGGTGCTGAATACGTATACCACCAGCAGCGACAGGCTGACCCATCCAATCGTCCCGCGCAGGCGCGTTTCCGGCTTGTACAGCATCGCGACGATGAATATCCCCGACATGATCACCGCGGCGAAGGCCGTGATGGCATGCGCGGGCGATGCCGCGTGCAGCAACGAGCCCCTGGTGTATGCAAGATCATCCAGCGCGATGACCAGGATGTCGAAAAGATTGCTGCCCAGCAGGTTGCCGATCGCCATGTCGACGGCACCGAGGCGGAAGGCGCTGACCGTCACGGCAAGCTCAGGCAACGAGGTGGCACCGGCGACCATCAGCGTCCCGACGAAGGTCGTTTTCCATCCCATCGTCGTGGCCAGTTCCTGGCCCACGAACGGCATCCACGTTCCGGCGATGCCAATCACGCTTGCCGCGATCGCGTAACGCAGCGCGGCGCCTCGCAGGGAGATGGCGTTTCCGCCCGCGGCGATCGCTGGCAGCGGCCGCGTGCGGCGATCGTGGACGAAGGCAGCGCGCATCGCGACGAAGTAGATCGCGACGATCAGGACCGTGTAGGCGTTGACGTCGAGGATCCGGAAGTCGAGACCGTCCCGGCTGAGCAGCAGGAAGGCGCCGGCGGCACCGATCAGGATCACGCCGAACGCGGCGGTCAGGACGTGGCCCTGGTCGATGCGCCGATACATCGGTTCGTCGCGGCTCAGCACGTCGAGCAGCACCAGCATCGCGAGGTTGAACAGGCAACTGCCGAGTGCATCGCCGACCGCGATGTTCGGCGCGTCCGCGACGGTCACGGCACTGATGCCGGTGGACAACTCGGGCAGCGAGGTGGCCGCCGCCAGCAGCACCAGCCCGACCCACGTGCGCGACAGGCCGGTCAGGCGCGCGATGGCGTCGCTGTAACGCGTGAGGGCGGGACCGGCGACGCCGATCATCACGACGCAGACCGCGAATTTCAGCCACGGCAGCAGCATCGCCGTCATGGCGCCACCGCGTGCGGGCGGCGGGTGACCGCCATGACGGCCTGGATCGGCAGCAGTGGCGCGAGACTGCAACCCAGGATCACGCCCCACATCGGGGCGTCGGGCGGCGCCAGCTGCAACAGTCGTGCGCCCGGCGCAAGGTACGCCGGCGCCGCAAGCAGCAGGCTGCACAACGCGAGCGCGCCCCACAGCCAGCCATTGCGCGTCACCTCGTTCACCAAAATCCCGGCCTGCGGGCTGCGCATGTTGAAGGTGTGCCAGAGCTGGGCGAAGCCCAAGGTGAGGAAGGTTACGGTGACCGATTGGCGTGCATCCAGAGCGAGCCAGCGCGCCGCGATGAGTGCGGCAAATGTCGCCGCGGTGAGCGCCAATCCCTGCAACGCGACCACCACCCATTGCGCACGGGCGAGGATCGGCTCCTTCGGATCGCGCGGCGGACGCCCGAGGATGCCGGCTTCACCTTCGCCCATCGCCAGTGCGAAAGCCGGAAACACGTCGGTCACCAGGTTCAGGTAGAGGATCTGCAACGGCAGCAAAGGCAGCGGTAACGCCGCCATCGCCGCGATACCGACGACCATGACTTCGCTCAGGTTGCACGCGAGGAGATAGGCGACGAAGCGGCGAATGTTCCCGAAGATGATGCGGCCTTGGCGGATCGCCTTCACGATCGTCGGGAAGGCATCGTCGAGCAGGACCATCGCGGCCGCCTCGCGCGCGACGTCGGTGCCGCGCAGGCCCATCGCGACGCCTATGTCGGCTTGCCGCAACGCGGGCGCATCGTTGACGCCGTCCCCGGTCATCGCCACGATCTCGCCGCCGGCCTGGTAAGCCTTGACCAGCGCGAGCTTCTCCACCGGGTTCACGCGAGCGAAAATGTCGACCGCCCGCAAGGCGTCCGCGCCGGCTTCGATCGTCTTGGCCACCATCCTGCCGTCGACGACGCGGGGCGCCTGGTCGACGAGTCCCACGGCACGCCCGATGCTGCGCGCGGTCACCGCGTGGTCGCCGGTTGCCATCACGACGCGGATGCCGGCGCGCCGGCAGTCGGCGATCGCCTGCGGCACGTCCGCACGCGCGGGATCCTCCAGACCCACCAGGCCGACCAGCACGAGCCCTTCGTCTACGGCGCCATCCGCACCGGTCTCCATTTTCATCGCGCAGGCCAGCCCGCGCAGTCCGTGCTGTCCGAGCTGATCGGCGCGCGCGAGCCAGTCGGCGCGCGTCCGATCGTCCAGCGCGACATCCCCGCGCTCGTCGATCACGCGCGTGGCGGCTGCGACCACCGCTTCCGGCGCGCCCTTCACCGCCACCAGGAAACCGTCCCCGCTCGCGTGCACCGTGGCCATCATCCGGGTGGCGGGATCGAAGGCATGCTTGCGCACCAGTCGGTGCCCGCGCAGCAACGCCCTGCGCACGAGGCCCGCCTGCAATCCGGCGCGCAACAGCGCGACCTCCATCGGATCGCCAACGCCCTCGGCTTCCGCCCGATCGAGGTGCGCGTCGTTGCATAGCACGGCGATGCGCAGCAACAGCGCCGCCTGGCGATCACCGGCGAGGCGTGGGGATTCCGCGCCGTCCGCCGCCGCGCCGACCGCGATCTCGCCCGAGGGCAGGCACAACCGCCGCACCGCCATCCGGTTTTCGGTCAGGGTGCCGGTCTTGTCGGTCAGGATGATGGTGGTGGCGCCGAGCGTCTCGACCGCCGAGAGGCGCTCGATCAGCGCGTTCTGCCGTGCCATGCGCCACATACCCCGGGCCAGCGCGAGAGTCGCCACGATCGGCAGCCCCTCGGGAATCGCGGCCACCGCGAGTGCGATCGCGGTTTCGACCATCAGGAACGGTTCCTCGCCACCGGCCAGTCCGATGATGGCGATGGCCGCCGCGATGACCAGCGTCGCCCACACGAATTGTGTGGAAAGCCGTGCCAGCTTGCGCTCGAGCGGGGAGGTGCCGTCGCGGGATTCGAGCACCAGCCGCGCCACCCGACCGAGCTCGGTCGCGAGCCCGGTCGCCACCACCACGGCGAGCCCGCTGCCGTGTGTCACCGCCGTGCCCTTGAACACCATCGAGGCACGGTCGCCGAGGCGTGCATCGCGGGCCACCGGCTGCACCTGCTTGTCGACCGCGACGGATTCGCCGGTCAGGGTCGATTCGTCCGCCGCCAGCCCGGATGCCTCGATCAAGCGCAGGTCGGCCGAAACCGCGTCGCCTGCATCCAGCAGCACGATGTCGCCGGGCACCAGCTCTTCGGCGGGCACCGCGCGTACGTGGCCCTCCCGGCGCACCCGTGCCGCATGGCCTCCGAGCGCGCGCAAGGCCTCGATCGAACGCGCCGCCCTCAATTCGGTGACGAAACCGATCAACGCATTGACGGCAAGCACCGCGACGATGGCGCCGCCTTCCTCCAGCTCGCCGAAACGGAATGCCAACGCCGCGGCCGCACCCAGGAGATAGACCGCCGGGCTCTTGAATTGATGCAGCAACAGGCGCAGCACGCGGACCGGCGCCTTGCGCGCAACCGTGTTCGCCCCGAACCGCGCACGGCGCGCCACCACGGCGTCCCCCGACAACCCTTCGGTGCCGGCCACCTGCAGTCGAGCCAGCACGGCGGCGGCGGGCAAGCCATGGGCACTCTCCCCCAGCCCGTCGAGTCCCGGCATCCCGGTCGCGGCCTGTGGACCGGGTGTTGGCTTGTGCGTGTGGCCCACGTCTCCGGCTCATTCCCGCTGCGCATGTCCGCGACCCCGCACCACTTCGCCATGGCCGGGGGTACGCGCCGGTCCGACGTTAGCGCGCCCCCGCGGTCGCCAATTGACATGCGTCAGCCCACGCACGCATCCGTGGTGCGCAGCCCGTGCCGCGCGCAGGCGCCCGCGATCGCCAATCGGCCGGCCGGTCGTCGAGCGCAAACCCGGTCGCCCGGGCGGCTGCAGGACACTCGCTGGCTAGAATGCGGGGTCACGCCGAACAAGGGTCGACGCCCGCGCATGCACGCCGCTACCAACCTGATCCTCAACACCGACAGCTACAAGGCCAGCCACTGGCTGCAGTACCCGCCGGGTGTCGATGCCACGTTCTTCTACCTGGAAAGCCGCGGCGGCGAGTACCGGCGCACCCTGTTCTTCGGGCTGCAGTCGATCCTGAAGGAATACCTGTCGCGGCCGGTGACGGCGGCGATGGTCGACACGGCGAAGGCGTTCTTCGCGGCGCACGGCGAGCCGTTCAACGAAGCCGGCTGGCGGCATGTCGTCGGCAGCCACGGCGGGACGCTTCCGCTGCGTATCCGCGCGGTGCCCGAAGGCATGCTGGTGCCGACCCACCAGGCGCTGATGACGATCGAAAGCACCTGCCCCGATTGTTTCTGGCTGCCGTCCTACGCCGAAACGTTGTTGATGCGCGTGTGGTATCCGACCACCGTCGCGACGATCGGTTGGCACGTCAGGCAGACCATCCGCACGTTCCTCGAAAGGACCAGTGACGATCCAGACGGCCAGCTTGCGTTCAAGCTGCACGACTTCGGCGCACGCGGCGTGTCCAGCGCCGAATCCGCGGCGCTGGGCGGGATGGCGCACCTCGTCAACTTCAAGGGCACCGACACGGTGCTCGGCGTGCTCGCCGCGAGCGAGTACTACGGCGAGGCCATGGCTGGCTTTTCGATCCCCGCGGCCGAGCACAGCACCATCACGGCCTGGGGCCGGGACCGCGAGGTAGACGCGTACCGCAACATGCTGCACCGGTTCGCGAGACCCGGTGCGGTGGTGGCCTGCGTGTCGGACAGCTACGACCTGTTCCACGCGATCGAGGCGATCTGGGGCGGAAGCCTGCACGAAACGGTCGTCAAGAGCGGCGCGATACTGGTGGTGCGGCCCGATTCCGGCAATCCCGTCGAGGTCGTTGAACGGACGCTCGGCATGCTGGAAGGGGCGTTCGGCAGCAGCGTCAACGGCAAGGGGTATCGCGTGCTGAACCACGTGCGCGTGATCCAGGGCGACGGCGTGACCCCGGACTCGATCCGCCTGATCCTGGAACGCATCACGCAGGCGGGTTTCGCCACCGACAACATCGCGTTCGGGATGGGCGGCGCGCTGCTGCAGAAGCTCGACCGTGATACCCAGCGTTTCGCGCTGAAGTGCTCCGCGGCGCGCATCGACGGCCAATGGATCGAGGTGTTCAAGGATCCGGCCACCGACCACGCCAAGGCTTCCAGGGGCGGGCGGCTGACACTGGTGCGCCGCCGTGGGCACGGCGCCTTCAGGACCATCGCATTGCCCGACGGCGCCATCGAAGCGGATGCGGCGACACTCGGCCCGGACTGGGAAGACGCGCTGCAGACCATCTGGCAGGACGGCAGGCTTGTCCGCGACTGGAGTTTCGCTGAAGTCCGCTCGCGCAGCGAACGCTAGTCTCCCCGCTGCGCGACAACAGTCGATTGGCGATCCGAGCGCCAGAGCGAGGATGACGCCAGCAACAAAACCACGACCGCGGCCAACAAGGCAGCTTCAAGGCGGTGGCGCAGGTGCGCCACACCAGGCTTACCACCACGGGACCGAGCGCCTCCAGCAGGGCAAGCGTGACGGTTAACGTTGCGATGCATGCACTCGTGACCTGCGTGGCTACGACGCCGGCGTCTCACGCCATGAGCAGGCGGCAGGCATACTTCCCGGATCGCCATTGCCAAGCCGTGCATGTTCCGACTCGTCACCGCCAACGACAGTGCCCGGCTGGCCGACGCGCTGGGCGAATGGCTGCGCGGACCGCGCGACAATCCGCTGTCGCCCGTGCGGGTACTGGTGCCTCAGGCTGGCCTGAAGCGCTGGCTGCAGGTTTACCTCGCCCAAAGGCTGGGCGTGGTCGCGAACATCGAGTTCACGCCGCCGGCACAGTTCGCCTGGGAATTGCTGCGCGCCGCGCGCCCCGACCTGCCGCCGCACTCCCCGTTCGACGTGGACGTGTTGCGCTGGCATCTCTACATCTTGCTGGGCGAGTCGCTGCAGGACCGTGCGCTGTCGCCGCTGCGTGATTACCTGCACGCCGACGGTGATCCGCTGCGACGGCTCGCGCTCAGCTTCGAACTGGCGCGCGCGTACGAACGCATGCAGGGCTACCGGCGCGAGCTCCTGCTCGCCTGGGAACGCGGTGCCGCTGACACCGGTGACTGGCGGGCGGAGTTGTGGCGCCGCCTGCTGCCGCGCGTGGGCGGCGTGTCGCGGGCGGCGCGCGTGGACGAATGGCTGCGCGAATTCGATCCCGGGTACGAACGGGGCAGCTTCGTCGAAAGGCCCGCTCCGCCAGGGGTGCCCGCGCGCTTCGCCTGCTTCGCCTGCGCCAACGTGTCTCCGGACGTGTTGCGGATGCTCGCCGTCACGGGTCGACACGCCGACGTGGATTTCCTGCTGCCGCTGCCCTCGCGCGAATACCTAGGCGATACGCCGAAATCGCGGCAGGCCGTGCGCCAGCGGTTGCACGACAAGGACGGCGGCAATCCGCTGATCGTCTCGCTGGGCGGCGCGGCAGCGGAATTCCTGGAACTCCTGTACGGCTACGAGCATGTGCAACCGGACCGGGAGACGGAGCTGTTCGAAGAGGACATCGCCCGCGCAAGCCTGCTCGGCCGCGTGCGCGACGACATCCTGAAACATGCCGCGCCGCGCGCCGAAGACCGCACCGGCCTGCCCGACGATTCGCTGCAATTCCACGCCTGCCACACGCCGCTGCGCGAGGTGCAGACCCTGCACGACGCGCTGCTGGCGATGTTCGAGAAGCACGACGACCTGCAACCGCGCGACGTCGCGGTGATGATGCCCGACGTCGCCGCCTACCGGCCCGCGATCGAAGCCGTGTTCGGCGGAATCGACCGCCACGATCCGCGCTTCATTCCCTTCAACCTCGGCGATCTCGGCGCCGCCGCCCAGCACCCTGCGGCGGCACTGTTCCTGAAGTTGCTGGACGCACCCGCCTCGCGCTGGGAACTGGATGAACTCATGGACGTGCTGGCCACGCCTGGCGTGATGCGGCGCTTCGATCTGGATGCCGATGCACTGGAACGCCTGCGTACGCGCCTGCACGCGGCCGGCACGCGCTGGGGCGAGAACGAGAACGCGCGCAAGCGCGCCGGTGCCGGCGAATACCGCGAGTTCAGCTGGGCGTTCGCGATCGACCGGATCGTCGCAGGCTTCGCAGCCGGCGACGTCGCGGACACTCTGGTCGGTGGCACCGCGCCGCTGGCCGGCGTCGAGGGTCGGGCTTTCGCGGAGGTCGATGCCGCACTGGCGCTGACCGAAAGCTGGCGCCGCCTGCGCCGCGAATCTCAGCGGCCGCGCAGCGCCATGGCGTGGCAGGCGACGCTGAATGCCATCTTCGACGGCCTCTACCAGCCGGATGCACGCGACCTTGCCGAAACCCGTGCGCTGGAACGCGTGCGCGCGGCGCTCGCGAAGCTGGCGGACGATTGCCGCACGGCTTACGCGGGACTGGAACTGCCGTGGGCCGACTTGCGGGCCTACCTGCGCGACGCACTCGGCGCAGCCGATCCCGCGCAAAGCCTGTTCACCGGCGGCGTCACTTTCTGCGGCATGGTGCCACTGCGGGTGGTGCCGTTCCGGGTAATCTGCCTGCTCGGCATGGACGAAGCGGCGTTTCCGCGTCGCGAATCCAGCGCACTCGATCCGCTGCTGGCGGACCGCCGCGCCGGAAGCGCAGCCACGGGCGATCGCGACGTGCGCGCCGATGACCGCCTGCTGTTTCTCCAGTTGCTTGCCGCAGCGCGCGACGTGTTCTATGTCAGCTGGATCGGCCAGGACATCCGGAGCAACAAACCTCTGCCGTCTTCCGTGGTCGTGGATGAACTGATGCGCGAAGTGCGCGAGCACTACCTCGCGCCCGGTGCCGACACGGGCGTCATGCCTGTGTGCGAACCACTGCATCCGTTCTCGGCCAGGCTGTTCGACGGCACTCGCGCGCGCAGCCACGCCGGTGAGTGGCTTCCGGCCGCAGCGACCCGGATGGATTCGAGGGCCGAGCCGCGCTTCGCCGAAACGGCGTTGCCCGAATCACCCGCCTCCTCGGGCGGGATCGCGCTGAGTGACCTGAAGCGCTTCTTCGACAACCCGGCGCGAGGCTTCCTCGAACTCGGCTTGCACATGCGCCTGCCGCGCGCGCTTGAAATCGACGCCGACGTCGAACCGCTGCAGCCGGAGGAACCGCGCCTGCGTTTCGCCCTCACCCGCGAAATGCTGCTGCGCGGCGAAACCGCGGCGCACCTGCAGCTGGCGCAGCTCCGCGCCGAAGGCCGGCTGCCGCCCGGCGCACTGGGCGAGGCAGCCTTCGAGATCGCGCGCGGGCGCACCGATGCCCTGCTGGACGAAGCGCGGGAATTCGCCGGCGGTGCGGCGGCGCAGGCCGTCGAAGCACAGATCGAACTGGGCGACGGTTTACGGATCCATGGCCGTGTCGAAGGCAAATATCCACGCGGCCTGTTGCGCGCCGATCCCGGCAAGCTGGACGGACGGCGCGCGCTGCGCGCCTGGATCGACACGCTGTTTGGCGCGGTGGCAGGTGACGGCGCCACGGGATGCCTGCTGCTGACGCTCCAGACCCGCGCGGGCGTGCTTGAGGCCTGCACCTCGTGGTACCGCCCGATCGAACCCGACGCGGCACGCGTGCGGCTGAGGCAACTGGTCGAACACATGCTCGCCGGTACGCGTGCGCCATTACCGTTCCTGCCACGGCTGGCCTGGGACAGCCTCAAGTGCGAACGCGTGGGCGGACGCGCGGACGAATCGGAGTTCGGCTGGAACCTCGCCGGAATCGCCGCCAGGGCACCGGGGGATTTCGGCGGCCGCTGCGAACTGGACGACGAGGCGGTGGCGATCGCCTGGCGCGGCTTTGCCTTCACGGACCGCACGTTGCTGAAGCCCTGGCACGCGATGGCCGAACGCGCGCTTCCGCCGGCAGAAGCCATCGATGGCGACTTGCGCGGAGGTGCGCGATGAATGCGCCGCTCGATGCCCTGGAGCTGCCGCTGGATGGCATCCGGGCCGTGCAGGCCAACGCCGGCACCGGCAAGACCTTCACGATCGCGACGTTGTACCTGCGCCTGGTTCTCGCGTACGGCCTGATGCCGGCCGAAATCGTGGTGGCCACGTTCACGCGCGCGGCGACCGCGGAACTCGCCGAACGGCTGCGCGCATGGCTGGCGCTGGCCGACGACCTCTTGCGCGAAGCCGATCCCGCAGTTCCGCGCGAGCGCGAAGACGGCGAACGTGGCGTGTTGCGCCGGGTGATCGGGCAGGGCCTGCGAACGCTGGCCGACGCCGGATCACCCGCGCCACTGGACACGCTGCGCAAGCGCATCGGCGACGCGCGTCTCGCGCTCGATGGCGCGAAGATTTCCACGCTGCACGGCTTCTGCTTACGGGTGCTGGCCGAGTTCGGTTTCGAAGCCGGGCAGTCGCTGCGCACACGCGAACCGATCGACGACCTGCGCGCGCTGGATCTGGAAATCATCCGCGATTTCTGGCGTCGCGCCAGCGCCGACGAGGCCACGGCCCGGTTATTGGCCGACACCTGGGGCACTCCCGAAAAGCTGGCCCGGCAGGCGGGCGACCCGCGTTGGGACAACCTGCCGCAGGGGTTCGATGCGCGCGTCGCGACGCCGGATCCGGCTGTGCTCGCGGCGGCATTCGACGCCGCGCGGCAACGCATCGCGGAGTGGGGCGACAACGAACACGTGGCATTCGTGGCCGAGATCGAACGCTGCGTGGGCACCGCACGGACGCGCACGCAACGAATCCGGACGCGCGATGACCTGCACGCCTGGGCTCGGGCGGCCGAAGGCAACGGCGCGCTGGACACCTTCGATGCAAAGGCTGCAAACGCGATCTACGCCGAAGCCATCGCAGCGTTGACGCCCAAGGACGTGCGACCCGCTGGCAAGGTCTTCGACGATCTCGCCGCGCTCCGGGATGCATGGCTTGCGATCGAACAGCGTCCCGCACACGAAACCAATGCCCGCGCCGCCAACCTGCTGTGCGATGCTCGAACGATGCTGGTGGCCGAGCGCGCCGAACGGCTCGCCGCGCGCGACCTCGCAAGCCACGACCAGACCGTGCGCGCGCTGCACGAGGCGCTGCAAGGGCCGCGCAGCGAGGCCCTGATCGCCGGTGCGCGCAAACGCTGGCAGGCCGCATTGGTGGACGAGTTCCAGGACACCGACCGCACGCAGTGGGGGATCGTCCGCGCGCTGTTCGGCGAATCGCGGCTGGTGATCGTGGGCGATCCCAAACAGGCGATCTACGGCTTTCGCGGCGGCGACGTCTTCGCATGGCTCGAGGCGTTCGATCAACGCGAAGGCGACGCGTTGCAGCTCGCCACCAGTTACCGGTCGGGTGACGCGCTGTGCAAGGCGGTCAACGCATTGTTTGGCGTCGATCAGGCATTCGTCGATGCGGCGATCGATTACGTGGACGTCGCCGCCTCCGTGCGCTCGCGCGACTGTGCCGTGCTGCACGACGGCGCCGCCCTGCCGGGCCTGCGCTTCTGGTGCCTTGCCGCCGATGAATCGGATGGCAAGACGAAACACCGGGCGCCCGGCAAGGACACGGTGAAGAATCGGATCGAGGCGCGCATCGTGCAGCACATCGCGTGGCTGCTCGACAACGCGCAACTGCGCGGACGCAACGGCGGGATCGAAGCTTTGCAACCCAGACACATCGCGGTACTGGCAGGCAACAACGCGGAAGCCGCCTCGATGCAGGCGGCCCTGGCACGCGCGGGCATCCCCGCCGCCAGCAACCTGCAGGAAAGCGTGTACGCCAGCGAGGAAGCCGCCGACCTTGCGCTGCTGCTGGAGGCGATGGCCGAACCTGCCGATGCCGCGCGCGCGCGCGCGGCCTGGGCCAGCCGGCTGGCCGGCAGATCACCGACCGAAATCGCCGCATCGCTGGCCGACGAAGGTGGTCCCCAGATCGATGCCGCGCGCTGGGCCCACCACGTGCGCCGGCACGGTGTGCTGGGGTGGCTGCACCGGATGCTTATGGATGCCGCGCCGCGCCTGCTGCGCGAACCTGGCGGCGCGCGGCGTGTCGCCAACTACCTGCAACTGGCGGAACTGCTGGAGAGCGGTCGCGCGGGCGATGCCGACGTCGCTGCCCTGGCGGCGGATTTCGCGCGTGCCCGAGCCCATGCCGACAGTGCCGGCACGCTTGATGACGATGCCGCGCGGCTGCGGCTGGAAACCGATGCGGACGCGGTCACGGTATCCACCGTGCACTCAGCCAAGGGACTGGAGTACGACGTGGTGTTCCTGCCATATGCCTGCGCCGGCCGCGATCCCGGCAGGCATGGCGACGGCGTTCGGGCGGCGTGGTTCCACGACCTGCACGGCCAGCCGTGCCTCGCGCTCGGCAACGCCCCCCGCGAAGCGGACGAACGGGCGCGCCGGGAAATCCTGGCCGAAGAAGTACGCAAGCTGTATGTCGCGATCACCCGCGCACGCGCGCTGTGCGTGATCCCGTGGGGCTGGATCAACGATGGCCAGCACACCGCATTGCATCACCTGCTGCACCGGAACGGCGAGGAGCATTCCGATGCCGGCTGTCGCGAAGCGCTGCAGGCGCTGGCGGCACGCGCTGGCGGTACGGTGGACGTCGTTGCGTGGAAGGACGTGCAGACGGAGCTGCGCTGGACGCCTCCCGAAGCGCCCGCGGAAGCACTGACGGCCGCTTCGTTCACCCGCGCCGGGCTCGAACGCGACTGGCAGACCTGGTCGTTCTCGCGGCTGGTGCGCGGCAGCGGCAACGACGCCGCGGATGATCCGCGCCCGGGCACCGGTGACGATGGCAGCCCGTGGGACGGTGCGACGGTCGACGATCCGGGACTCGCCGGCGCCCGCTTCGGAACCGCGGTGCACGCGGCGTTCGAGCAGGCCGACTTCGCTGCCTGGCGCGACGCGACGGAGACACCGGAGGCGGAGCGTCCGTTGCTCGCGCGCAGCCTGCACGACCAGGGACTCGCCGCGAGCGAGGCGGACACCCGGCACGCTGTCGGCGTGGTTGGCACCTGCATCCGCGATGCGCTGAACACGGAATTGCCCTGCGGCGTGCGCCTGTGCGACGTGCCGGCCGTCGATCGCCGCGCCGAGATCGAGTTCCACATGACTCTCGCGCCCGCACGCACCGCCGACCTCTACGCGTTGCTGCACCGGCACGGTTACCAGACCCGACGCAAAGGGGTCGCGCCGCATGTGCTGCACGGCCTGCTCACCGGCAAGATCGACCTCACCTTCGCGCACGCCGGCCGCTTCCACATCGTGGACTGGAAGACCAACCGCTGCACACCGTACGACGCCGCCGTGCTGGCTGCGGAAATCGCACTGCACGACTACGACCTGCAATGGCTGGTGTACACGCTCGCGTTGCATCGATGGCTGCGGCAACAGGTGCGCGACTACGACTACGACTGCCACGTCGGCGGGGTGTATTACCTGTTCGTGCGCGGCATGGGCGAAGGACGCGGCGTGCACGTCGACCGCCCGCCACGCGCGTTGATCGAGGCGATGGACGCGCTTTTCGAGGCCCGCGCGGGGCGTGTCGCATGACCGCCAGTCTCGCCATGCTGGCCAAGTCGGGACGCCTGCGGCGGGTCGATATCGCACTGGGCGAATGGATCGCACGCGCATTTCCCGATGTGCCGGAGGAAGCGATGCTGGCCGCCGCGCTGGCTGCACGCGCGGTCGCCGACGGCCACAGCGCGCTGGCACTGGAGAAAGCACAAGCCTGGTTCAACGGACTCGAGGGCGATGGAAGGCCAGCGACATTTCCGGAATTCACGACGTGGCTGGCGGCACTGAAGCATGCTTCCGCGGTGCATATGCACGACCGCGACGAGCACGCAGGGCTCGTACCGCTGGTGCTGGACGCGCAGGGCCGTGTTTACCTGCGCCGCTATTTCGAATACGAACAACGGCTGGCACAAGGGCTGGTTGCGCGTGCCGGAAGCATCGACGACCCATCGCGCGACAAGGTTGCCGAATCCGGCGATGCCGGCGTCGACCCCGAACAGTGCCGCGAGATCGACATCGTGCTTTCGCGCCACCTCACGCTGGTCACGGGCGGTCCCGGCGCCGGCAAGACCCACGGCGTGGTGCGCATGCTCGCGGCCCTGGCGCAACGTTCGCACACGTCCGGCGACACCCTTCGCATTGCGCTGGCGGCACCGACCGGCAAGGCGGCGGCGCGTCTCCGGGAATCGGTGCGCTTGCAACTGGCCGCGCTGAATCTCCCGGCAGAGGTCGCGGCGCTGATGCCAAGCGATGCGGTGACGGTGCATGGGCTGATCGGCCTGTCACCACAACGTGCGGCGCCGCGTTTCGATCGCGCGTCACCGCTGCCGTTCGATGTGGTGGTCGTGGATGAGGTCTCGATGGTCGACCTGCCGCTGATGACGAAGCTCGTGGACGCGGTACCCGCCGGCGCACGCCTGATCCTGCTGGGCGATCCCGACCAATTGTCCGCGGTCGAAGCCGGCAATGTGCTGGGCGCGCTGGTCGAGGCGGCTCAGGCACCGCCGCTGCTCGACTGCCACGCCGCCTTGACCCGCAGCCATCGCTTCGCCACCGGTTCCTCGCTGGGCGCGCTGGCACGCGCGATCGCCGCCGGCGAGGCCGACGCGGCCTTGGGCGCCTGCGCGCCCGAAACCGATGTCGCCCTGGC
>JAJXWZ010000202.1 GCA_021781345.1 Pseudomonadota bacterium | reverse complement strand
GCTCGCCCCGCTGATGACCGTGGGCGCCTGCCTGGGTGCGACGCTGGGGCATGCCGTGGCGTTGCTGTTGCCGCAATTGGGGCTCGACCCGCGACTGGCAGCGCTGGTCGGCATGGCGGCGATCTTCGCCGGCGCGTCGCGGGCGCTGTTCATGTCGGTCATGTTCGCGCTGGAGACCACCTGGCAGATGCCGGGCTTGCTGCCGCTCCTGGTGGGCTGCGGCACGGCCTACCTGGTGTCGTGTCTCGCGATGCGGCAGACCATCATGACCGAGAAGATTGCGCGTCGCGGTGTGCACGTTCCCGCCGCCTATCAGGCCGACGTCTTCGCGCAGGCGCGTGTGATCGACTACGCCAGCCGCGCGCCGATCTCCCTCGCCGAGGGTGACATCCTCGGCAACGTGAGGGCGTGGCTGGATACCGAGGCGCCGGGCAGCCACCACCAGGGCTATCCCGTGGTCGACGCCGAAGGCCGCGTTCTGGGCGTGCTCACTCGCAAGGATCTGCACCGTCACGACGCGGACGCCACCAAACCGGTGGGCGCACTGTTGCGGCGGTCCGCGGTCTGCGTGGGGGCCGGCGACCGCATGGACGAAGCGCGGCGCAGGATGGCCGCGCTCGACATCGGCCGATTGCCGGTGCTTGCCGAAGACGGCAGCGGACGGCTGGTTGGCATGATCACCCGCAGCGATCTTCTCGGGGCCTATCGAGATCGGCTGCGCGAGCGCTTCGAGCCGGAGGGCTAGGCCGGCGCGCCTGCGGGATCGCGCAGACCCGCAGAGCGACAGGAGATCAGGCTGTATCGCAGACAACGTCCGTTGACCCGGCGCCGCTGTGGCGCGCGTCGCGAAGTTTCCGTCAGGAACGCCACGCGCTGGCGCGACATCGGTTGCCGTTGGCCTACGTCATGTGACCGCTACCGACGGGCATTGTCGACACCGGGTCTCCCGGGTGGCGCGCCAGTTGATACGGTATCGTGGTGAAGGCCGTGAACGCCACGACCATCAGCGTGGCCAGCACCACGCTCAGCCATTGCCTTGCAAATTCCTTCAGTTCGTCCATGCCGAGCTCCATGAAACGGGTTGTTCGGAGCTCGAAGTGTGGGCGACGAAGGTTATCGTTTTCTTATCAAGCAGAGATGCTTCATCGAAGCGCAGCAGCCGCTGACCGCGCTCCAGTTCCGCACGTTGAACCGCCCCGGGTTCAATGACCCCCCCCGGGCATGTCTACCGCGGCGCGCCCGACAAGGATCACCTCGCTCGACGGATCGTGGCGGAGCGCTGCGGCGAGAAGGCGTCGCTGCGCCTTGGTCACGATGGCCCATGAATCCTGCTGCGACTGGCTTTGTGCATCACAGAAAGTTCGTGTGCGAATAACGGTCTGTGATGATTGGTGTCAAGAATTGTTCAAGTTGCTGGTGTTTTTGCCGTTAAGTTTCTTGTACGTATTTCCTGTTGGAAGAAAATGGCGCCGCAATCGGAGATCGAGCATGCGCAACAACCAGCCAGTGACCCAAGTCGAGCGCCTGCTCAACGAGGGAGAGTTCATCGTGTCGAAGACCGACGTCAAGGGGCGGATCACCTATGTGAACCGGCCCTTTCTCCGGATCAGCGGCTTCACCGAAGATGAGTTGCTGGGGTCGGCGCACAACATCGTGCGTCACCCCGACATGCCGCCGGCGGCATTCGAGGACATGTGGCGCGACCTGCAGGCCGGAAGATCGTGGCGCGGCATGGTCAAGAACCGCTGCAAGAACGGAGACTTCTACTGGGTCGAGGCCAACGCCAATCCGGTCTGGGAGAACGGCGAGGTCATCGGCTACATGTCGCTGCGCACGCGTCCGAGTCGGGATCAGGTGCGCGACGCCGAGGCGTTCTACGCGACGCTACGCGAACAGGCCGGCGGGGGATGGACGGTGCGGCACGGTCGTGCCGCGCGGACCGGCATTCGCGGCGCGATCGCTGAATCGTTCCGTTGTTTGCGCGAGCAGCGGGTGGCCATCGTCCAGTTGCTGCTGTGCCTTGGCGCGCTGGCGCTGGTTGGTCTCGGCCTGGAGCAGGGCGCGGGAACGACGGCGATTTTCGGCCTGCCAACGAGCGGCGCGCTGCCGGCAGGCGCGGCGGCGCTGTTTGCGGTGGCCGTGGCGAACGTCATCATCGTTCGGCGCTCGCTCCTGGCGCCGCGCGCAGTCCTGGAGCGGGAACTGCAGACGGTGTCGGCGGGCATCTTGACGGCGAACGATGCGGCCACCCGACTTGCCGGATCGGGCGGGCTGACGCACGCACTCGACACCATGCGCGGCAACCTCTCGAGCATCGTCCAGGACATCCGCTCCGCGGCGTCCCAGATCGGGGGCGCGGCGCGTGAACTGGCATCGGCTTCGCAGGGGCTGTCGCAGGCGTCCACGGAGCAGGCCGCTTCAGTCGAACACACATCCGAGCAGTTGGCGCAAGCGGGAGATTCGGTCAGGCAGAACGCGGACAACGCTCGCCAGACGGATTCGATCGCCCAGGACGCTGCGCAGCAGGCGCGACAGGGAAGCGCCGCCGTGGAGCAGACGGTGTCGGCGATGCAGAGCATCGCCGAGCGCATCTCGGTCATCGACGACATCGCCTATCAGACCAACATGCTCGCGCTCAACGCGTCGATCGAGGCGGCCCGCGCCGGCGAACAAGGCAAGGGCTTCGCCGTCGTCGCCGCCGAGGTGCGCCGGCTTGCCGAGCGGTCGCAGCTCGCATCCGGCGAGATCGGCGAACTGGCCCGGTCGGCTGTCCGCCAGGCCGAACAGACGGGTAGTCTGCTGCACGAGATCGTGCCATCGATCGGCCGAACATCCGACCTGGTCCGGGAGATCAGCGTGGCGTCCGACGATCAGTCGGACGGCATTCGACGGATCAGCGAAGCGGTGACGCAGCTCAATGCGGTGACGCAGACCAATGCGGCGGCGTCGGAAGAGCTGGCCGCGACGGCCGACGAGCTCAACGCGCAGGCGCAGGTGCTCGACAAAGCGATGCTGCAGTTCCGGTTGACGGGGGAAGCGGCTCCGGTGCCGCTCTCGCGCGCGCAGCGCCGGCGTCAGCAGGGCAGCGACGCGGTGCGCTGAGTGCCGCATGGCGCACCCGCGCGGTGGCGGGTGACGCGGTTTGCCGAAGCGATTCAAGGTGCTGCGGGGCATTCCGGCGGAGCGATCCGCTGGTGGGTTCCCGTCGATTCGTGCCCGGGCCGGTCTCCTCGCTGGCGTCGGGCCGCGCGGCGGCGCAGCGACACGACACTGCCGCCGCCTCCGGGTGGTTATTGCATGGGCGATGCGACCTCGCGGGTGGATTGCGCTTCGGCCGCATCGAGCATCGCGGCAAGCTCGTCGGTGGAGAAGACCTGACCGACATCGAGCAGGATGGTGAAGCCGTCGTCGGTCCTGGCCATGCCGGTGATGAACCGCCGACGCAGTCCGGTTCCGAAACTCGGCGTCGGTTCGATCTGTCCGTCGCCGAAGTCCATCACCGCATTGACCGCGTCGACCACGACGCCGAGTGCCTGGCCGGCCGTCTCCAGAATGACCACTCCGCTGCGCTTGTGGATCGGCGTCGCCTCCCCGCCGAAGCGGCGGGCCAGGTCGATCACCGGCACGACATGCCCGCGCAGGTTGATCACCTCGAGCATGAACCCCGGCATCATCGGCACGGACGTCGGCCGCGTGTAGCTGATGATTTCCCGCACGCTCGGCAGTTCGACGCCGTAGACCTCGCCCTGGAGCGAGAACACCAGATACTGCCCGGGCTCGCCCGTCTCGCGACGTTCGGGACTCGATGCGACGGTCAGAAGCCCCTCATTGTTTGTTGCCATGGTGCACCTTTTCAGAATTTCACGAAACTGGCATCCGAGGGGATCGCAGCTGTCCCGATTCGCACCGGCCCCGACGCTTTGCGTGGCCGGGAAGTCATTTCGTCCTGCTGACCAGTGCCATCGACTCCGGCGGTGAGGCGGAACTGTGCGACATTGCGCTGCAGCTCCTGTGCCTGCGAATTCATTTCCTCGGCCGTGGCGGCGAGCTGTTCGGAGGCGGAGGCGGTC
>JAJXWZ010000001.1 GCA_021781345.1 Pseudomonadota bacterium | reverse complement strand
TGCCACCCCGATTGGGAATGCTCGACCCTCAGCTCCATGTCGTTGAGGCGCAGCGTGATCCAGCGATGCGCAGGTTTGAACCACGCACCGAAATCGAACTTCAACGCGGCGTGCGGCAACGTGAAGGGCTTGCCACCCGGCCGCCCCGGGCCCAGCATCAAGTCGCGCACCACCAGCAGGGGTCCCGAGGGCTGCCACTGGCTCGAGATCGCGGCGAACTTCACCGGGCGGTGCAGCCGCGCCGACAACTGCCGGGCGATGAAATTCGGGTAGTGCACCGCCAGCGGCAACACCAATTGCACGACGCCCATCGCCACGGCCAGCGCGATCAGCACCCCGGCGACCAGCGCGGTGGCGGCGAAGCGCGCGCGGCGCAGATGGTGGCGCCATGGCGTCATGGCGCTGCCTTCGTAACAAGGTGTCCTTCAAAATGCGGTTCCTCTCGCCTGCGGCGAGCGAGCCACTTTTGTTTCGGCAAAAGTGGCCAAAAACATTGCGCCGGCCATGGCGGTTTCGGCAACATCGTGCTGCCGAAACTTTCCTGCGCTTCTCGCGCCAAGCGGGCCGGCGCGAGCTCGCACATCCATGTGCTCGAACATCCGCGCCTTACTCCCGCATGGCGCTGCGATGCTCGGCGCCATGCAACGGCGCGTGAAAAGATCCATTTCGATGTCGGCCATCCATGGCCTCGGTCAAGGCCAGCATCGCCATGTCGCCTCGCCCCGCCACGCGCGCAGGAAGCGCGCCGAACGGGGCCCCTCGAACACGGCGAGCGAACGACGGACAAGTTCGAAGGATGGCCCGCAGGACGCGGGCCAGTTCGCCGCCGGCACAAGGACGTGCCGTCGGCGAACCCCGGAGATCGCGAGCGAATCCGCAGCCCATGGATGGGCGAAGGGCGTGTTCGCGGAGTGGCCTTCTCTTTCGTGCCTTTCTCTTGGCCAAGCAAGGGAAAAGCACCCGCGCGTCGCAAGACGCGCGGAAGCGAGACACCGAGGTCGTTGCGCCTGGACAAGGGACAGACGCGATCAGAGCAACACGACATCGAACTGCTCCTGCCCGTACTGTTCCTCGGGCTGGAAACGGATCGACTTGCCGATGAAGGTTTCCAGCTCTGCGACCGCCGAGGACTCTTCTTCCAGCATGCGGGCGACGACTTTGGGCGCCGCGAGCACCAGCAGCTTCTCGGCATCGAACTGGCGCACCGCGCGGGTGATCTCACGGAAGATTTCGTAACCGACCGTTTCAGTGGTCTTCTGGATGCCGCGTCCGGAACACGCGGGGCACGGTTCGCAAAGCTGCCGCGCCAGGCTCTCGGTCGTGCGCTTGCGGGTCATCTCGACCAGCCCGAGCTGGCTCATTTCGTACACGGTGGTCTTGGCGTGGTCGCGCGCCAGCGCCTTCTCGAGCGTACGCAACACCTGGCGCTTGTGCTCGTCGTCGTGCATGTCGATGAAGTCGATGATGATGATGCCGCCGAGGTTGCGCAGACGCAGTTGCCGCGCCGCCGCCTGCGCGGCCTCGAGGTTGGTGCGGAACGCGGTCTCCTCGAGGTTGCGCGAACCCAGGTAGGCGCCGGTATTGACGTCGATGGTGGTCATCGCCTCGGTTTGGTCGATCACCAGGTAGCCGCCCGACTTCAGCGGCACTTCCTTGCGCAGCGCTTTCTGGATTTCGTCCTCGACGCCGTACAGGTCGAAGATCGGGCGTTCACCCGGGTAATGCTCGATGCGGCCGGTCAGGTGCGGCATGAACTGGCGCGCGAATGCAACCGTGCGCTCGAAGGTTTCGCGCGAATCGACGCGCACCTTCTCGATGTCGTCGTGCATCAGGTCGCGCAGCACGCGCAGCGGCAACGGCGGTTCCTCGTACACGCGTTCGCCGGGCTGCGCATGCGCGATCGCCGCGGACACCGTCTGCCACACGCGGGTCACGTAGGCGACGTCCTCGGCCAGCACCGCGGATTCGAGCCCCTCGGCATTGGTGCGCGCGATCAGGCCGAAACCTTCGCCCGCAAGGCCGGCCAGGATGCCGCGCAACCGCTCGCGCTCGACCTCGTCCTCGATGCGCACCGACACGCCGAGGGTCGCGCTTTGCGGCAGCAGCACCAGGTAGCGCGACGGAATCGAAAGCTGGGTGGACAGCCGCGCGCCCTTGCTGCCGATCGGATCCTTAATCACTTGCACTACCACCTGCTGCCCTTCATGCACCAGCTCGGTGATCGGCGGCACGTTCGCGGCCGCCGGTGCGGTGCCGTCGATGCCGTCGGACGCCAGCGCCGGACGCGCCATGTCCGCGGCGTGCAGGAATGCGCTGCGTTCCAGCCCGATGTCCACGAACGCGGCCTGCATTCCGGGCATCACGCGCTTGACGCGACCGCCATAGATGTTGCCGACGTAGCCGCGGCGACTGCTGCGCTCGATGTGTACTTCCTGCAACATGCCGTTCTCGACCACGCCGACCCGGGCCTCGCGGGGCGTGACGTTGATCAGGATTTCCTCGGTCATGGCTGCATCCGGGACGCGTGGAATATCGTTATAGCCCGGGCTGTCTGTACCTGTCGATGCGGTAATCCCGGCCGTTCAGCGACCGTCACGCCTAGGTCCCGGCCCCGGCCAGCAAGCGGGCCGTCTCGAACAAAGGCAGACCCACCACGCCGGAATGGCTGCCGGCTAGGTGCGCGACGAACGCAGCGGCGCGGCCCTGAATCGCGTAGCCGCCGGCCTTGCCGAAGGGCTCCCCGCTGGCCACGTAGCGCACGATCGCCGCGTCATCCAATGCGGCGAAGGTGACCCGCGATTCGCATGACGCAACGCTTTCACCGGACTTGCTGGCGCAGCACACGACCGAGATCACCGCGTGCGTGCGACCCGACAACGCGCGCAGCATCGCCGCTGCATCGTCCGCATCGGCGGGCTTGCCGAACACGCGGTTGTCCAGCACCACTTCCGTGTCCGCGCCCAGTACCCTCGCCCCGGGATCGCGATCGCCCACCGCCAGCAAGCCCGCGCGGGCCTTGTCACGCGCCACCCGCTCGACGTAGTCTCGCGGCGACTCGCCGTCTCCGCGTACCTCCGGCACGGTGACGTCGACGGTCTCGAAGGCGACGCCGATCTGCGCGAGCAGCTCGCGCCGGCGGGGCGATTGCGAGGCCAGGTAAATCATCGGTCAAGGATAACGGCGTGATCCTGCGCCGCGCTCACGCGGCAGCGGATTTCCACGGCGGCGGCACCAGCGCGATCACCTTCCAGCCCGGCTTCGGTTCGGTCTTGCGTCGGTTGTTGGCGACACGCAAGCGGCCGTTGGCTTCGATGCCGAACAGCAGCACCGCCTCGGCGCCATGCTCCGCGAGGAATTCCGGCCAGCCAAACGAATCACCCAACTCGCTGGACTTGATGCGCCAGCCCGCCTGCAGCAGCTCGGCAAACCGCGCATGGGTCATCTCGTTGCCGAACAGCGCCTTGGCGCGCAGGTTGCCGGCGAAAGCGGCGCGGTTGCTGGCATCTTCGGGCGCGAGCACGCGCATGCGGTACACACGTTCGCGCCCGAATTCCTGCCGATAGTGCAGGCATGCCAGTGAATTGGATTCGCGTCGGTCGGACATTGCCAGCAGTCGCCCGATGCCGGTCAGGTCGAGATGCAGCGCGGCGTGCTGCGAAGTCGGATTGCCGAAGAACGTCGCGAGTCCGTCCATGCGCGCCTTGCTGATGCCGTCCCAGTCGTCGTCGGCGAGCAACACCTGGATGTTCTGCTCGGCCAGCGCCTTCGCGATCCCGCGCGCGACCGGATCCGATCCAAAAATCAACACGCCATCGGCATCGGGATCGGCCACCGTCAGCCAGCGCGCCAGCGGCCGCGCGGCCGCGCTCTGCAACACCACCGTCGCAATGATCAGGATGAACACCAGCGGTACCAGCGCCTCGGCGCCGGGCATGCCGAGTTCGCCGAGGCGCAGCGCGAACAGCGAGGAAACCGATGCTGCCACGATGCCGCGCGGCGACACGAAGCCGATCAGCGCGCGCTCGCGCCAGTCCAGGTTGCTGCCCAGCGTCGCCACCGCCACCGACAGCGGCCGGATCACGAACTGGGCGAGCACGAACACCAACAGTCCCGCCACCAGCATGCCCGGCGGGAGCGGCCAGTGCAGGCGCGCCGCCAGCACCACGAACAGCATCGAAACCAGCAGCGTGGACAGGTGCTCCTTGAAGTCCATGATGTGGTCGATGTGAATGTGCCGCATGTTGCCCAATGCGATGCCCATGATGGTCACGGCGACCAGTCCCGATTCGTGCGTGAGCCGGTTGGAGAGGGTGAAAGCGCCGAGCACCGCGATCAGGGTGCCGTAAGCCTGCAGGTATTCGGGGATCATCTGGCGGTACAACAGGAACCCGAGCGCCGCAGCCGCCGCCAGCCCGATCCCGGCACCGATGCCGACGGTCGCCGCGAACACCGCCAGCGAATGGCCCTGCTGGTGCGACACGATCGCCTCGAACACCAGCACCGCGAACAACGCGCCGAGCGGATCCAGCACGATGCCTTCCCAGCGCAGCGCGCTGGCGATGCGCGCGTTGGGTCGCAGCGTGCGCAGCATCGGCGTGATCACGGTCGGGCCGGTCACGCAGGTCAACGCACCGAACAGGAACGCGATCTCCCAGCGCAGGCCGGCGATCCAGTGCGCCGCGGCCGCCAACATCAGCAATGCCAGCACCGCGCCGTAACTGACCAGCCCGCGCACCGCGCGCCCGATCCCGCGCAACTCGGAAAACCTGAGCGTCAGGCTGCCCTCGAACAGGATCAGCGCGACCGCCAGCGACACCACCGGGAACAGGAACCTGCCCAGCACCTTGTCGGGATCGAACAGCCCCGTCGCCGGACCGAAGAGGATGCCGATCAGCAAGAGCGGCAGGATCGCCGGCAGCCGCAGCCGCCACGCCAGCCACTGGGCGAGGAATCCCACCACCAGCAGCACGGTCAGCACCACGCCAAGATCGATCGCCATGCCGCCTCGCGTACGTCGGATCGCAGGACATGGTAACCGCAAGACAAGCCCCACCAGACGCATGCTGGCTACCCGTCACCGCCCCCGATCGTTCGTGACATGGCACACCCTCCCGGACGTGCGTGGTTCTGCATCGACGGCAACCAGTGCCGGCACGCCCCGGAATCAATCCAGCCTTGATTCAATGCAGGATGTGTCCGATTGACAGCCGCATCCCGGCGCGGAATGAATTTATCCAATCCGAAGTCCCGATCAGGCACGGTGATACGGATGCCCGTTGAGGATCGTCACCGCGCGGTAAAGTTGCTCGGCGACAACCAGCCGCACCAGCATGTGCGGCAGCGTGAGCGGGCCGAGTGACCACCGCTGGTCGGCGCGTTGCAGCACTTCGGGCGCGTGGCCGTCGGGACCTCCGATCAGGAAGGCGAGATCGCGGCCGGCCATGCGCCATTTCGACAGTTGATCGGCGAGTTGTTCGCTGGACCACGCTGCGCCGTGGCCATCCAGCGCGACCACGTGCATGTCGCGCGGCAGCGCCGCCAGCAGCGCGGTGCCTTCGTCGGCCATTGCACGTGCATCGTCGCGGCCCTTGCCGCGCGGGCCGGGCTTGACCTCGACCAGTTCCAGTTTGAGGTCGCGCGAGAGGCGTTTCGCGTATTCCGCGAAACCTTCCGCCACCCAGCCGGGCATGCGTTCGCCGACCGCGACCAGCCGCGCACGCATGCCTGGTTACTCAGCCGGCATTCGCGGCTTCGGCCTCGCCTGGCGCCTGGTCGCCCACTGTCCACAGGCGCTCCAGCCCGTAGAATTCGCGGATGCGTGGCAGCATCACGTGCACGATGATGTCGCCCAGGTCGACCAGCACCCATTCGGCCTCGGCCTCGCCCTCCACGCCGAGCGGCAGCATGCCCGCACGCTTGGCGAACTTGACGACTTCGTCGGCGATGGATTTGACGTGGCGCGATGAGGTGCCGGAAGCGATGATCAGCAGGTCGGCGATTGAGGTGCGTCCGCGTACGTCGATTTCGCGGATGTCGTGCGCCTTCAGTTCCTCGAGGGCGGCGAGCACGCGGCGGCGCAGGGTGGCAAGGCTGGGTGGACGGGTGACGGCGGTGGCGGCGGAGCGTGACGGGGTCTGGCTGCTCAAGTTGCGGAAGGCCTCGGTCCTTGGTGAACGCCGGGACGGCGCGGGCTCAGTATGCGCGGATGGCGTTACGTTGCAAGTGGCCCGCGCGGACCACCGCCCATCGGCGGCGACGGACCGTCAGGCTTTCCGGTACGGCGCCAGCAAGACCGGATCGTCCAGCAAGGCCTGCGGCACCAGCCAGCGCGGTTCGCGCCCTTCCGCCAGCAACCGGCGGATGCGGGTGGCGGAAATGCCCAGCGCCGACACCACCATGTCCAGCACGCAACCGGCCGGCGCGGTGCGCAGGGCGCCGACCGAGTCGACCTTGCGTGCCGCCACTACGGCGGCCAATGCATCCGGCGTCGCCGGTATCTGCGCCGGCCGCGTCAGCACGCACACGTGCGCCAGCTCGAACAGTTCGCGCCAGCGGTGCCAACTGGTTAGGCCCACGAAGGCGTCGGCGCCGATCAGCACGATCAGCGGCCGTTGCGTGCCGATATCCTCGCGCAACGAAGCCAGGGTATCGAAGGTGTAGGACGGCCCCGCTCGATCCAGCTCGCGCAAGTCCAGCTTCAGGCGATCCTGCCCCTCCAGGGCGGCGCGCAGCATCGCCGCGCGCGCGGCCGCGTCCGCGACCGGCTGCGGACGATGCGGCGGTATCTTCGCCGGCACCATGCGCACTTCGGCGTCCAGCGCTTCCGAGGCCTCCCAAGCCGCGCGCAGGTGCCCGATGTGGACGGGATCGAACGTGCCACCGAAGATGGCAATCGGTTGCGAGGACATCACGCGGCGAGCAGCACACTGGCCGAGCGCGGTCGCGCGATCGCGACCAGCAGGCGTTCCATCTCGCGCCACGGATCGCCCGTCTCGCGACCCTTGGCCATGCGGTCGATGCGGGCGCATGCGGCCACGCAGCGACGCCAGTGAGCGTTGCCGCGCCCCGCCCGTTTCAGCGCGTCCGCGAACAAACGCTGGCGTGCCGGCCACATGCCGTACTCGCTGCGCACCGCGCTGGCGAAGTCCGGTGCCGACGCCAGCCGCAGGGCCAGGTCGAGCTGGTTGAGCAGCCAGCCCAGCATCGGCACCACGTCCTCGCCCTCCGCGCGCAAGCCGGCGAGTATCTTCAACGCACGCGGTGCATCGCCGCCGAAGGCGGCATCGGTGAGCTTGAACACGTCGTACACCGCGTTGTCGGCCCCCAGCGATTCCAGTTCCTCGACCCCGACCTGGCCGCCTTCGCGTTGCGCGGCCAACTTGTCGATTTCCTGCGCGATCGCGAGCAGGTTGCCTTCCGCGCGCTCGGCCAGCAAAGCCACGGCATCCGCGCTAGGCGCGAATCCCCTGGCGTGCATGCGCCCACGGATCCAGCCGGGCAACTGGTCGAGCCGCGGCGCTCGGAACCAGGCGTACACACCGGCGCGTTCGACCGCCTTCACCCATGCGCCTTCGTGCTTCTTGCTCCACTGCATCGCACTGACCAGCAGCACGGTGTCCGGCGCGGGCGATTTGCACCACTCTGTAATCGCTACGGCACCGTCGCGGTCGGCCTTGCCGGTCGGCAGCCGCAGTTCGATGAGGCGTCGCGAAGCGAACAGCGACAGGCTGGCGCCGCTGCGCGCGAGCTGGTCCCAGTCGAAATGCGCCTCGACGTCCAGCACCTCGCGTTCGCCGAAGCCCAGTGCCCGCGCCCGTCCGCGCAAGGCATCACCGGCTTCCTGCAGCTGCAGCGGCTCGTCGCTCGCGAGCAGGTACACCGGCGCGAGCTCGCCCCTGGCAAGCGCACCTATGAAAGCCTCAAGCTCCACGGCCACGTGTCAGCCCGCGCTCGCCGGTGGCGCGCTGGCCGCGGCTGGCGGCGCGACTTCGCTACCGAGGCGCGCCTGCGCTTCCAGTCGCCGCATCACCGCGTCGGTCATCTCGCGCACGAGACTGCGCTGGATAGCCTCGGTTTCGCTGGATATCGCCGAAAACTGGGTCTGGTCGATCGCGAACTCGTGGGAGAGCTCGATCGACTGAATGGGAATCACCGTCTTGCCGTTCGCGTCGGTCAGCGTGAATGTCACACGGAATCCGACCACGTATTCACCGACTTTCTGGAAACCGCTGGTGGTCAGCAACCGCGACGAAAACGCAGCGACCGGCACCGACAACGTGGCGATGCCCGCACCCGGCGCGTTCAGCACATTGACCTTGCTGGCGCGCAACGCGGCCGCGAGCGAGCGCGGGAATTCTCCGCCACCGTTTACCTGCAGGTAGACCTGCTGCTGCATCACAGCGGGCAGCGCGGCGCTCTGGCGCAAATGAAAGCCGCATCCTGCCAGCGCAAGCGCACACGCGACGCACGTCAGAAGCGCGAGCCATTGCCTGATGCGGGTCATGAACGCTCCAGTGGGCGGAAGCCGGGAAACAGCACGCGGGCAAGCATACAGCAGGGCTGGCCGAGGCCGGCGTCAGGCAACCACCAGGTTAACGATCTTGCCCGGCACCACGACCACCTTGCGAACCGTTTTGTCGCCGATGGCGGCGACGACGCCCGGCAACGCGCGTGCCTCGGCCTCGAGCTGCTCGCGCGTTGTGTCCGGCGAGGCCTGCAGGGTGCCGCGCAGTTTGCCGTTGACCTGCACCGCGAGGGTGACGCTGTCGCGCACCAGCGCGGCCGGATCGGGCTGCGGCCAGGGCACGTCCTCGATCAGCGCCTCCCGATGGCCCAGCACCTGCCAGAGGACATGGCTGGCGTGCGGCGTGAACGGATCCAGCAGCAGCACCATGGTTTCCAGCACCTCGTGGCGCAAGGCACGCCCGGCTTCGCTCATGTCATCGAACCTAGACACCGCGTTCAAGAGCTCCATTAGCGCAGCGATCGCGGTATTGAAGTTGCGCCGGCGCCCGATGTCGTCGCCGACCTTGGCGATGGTTTCGTTCAACTGCCGGCGCAGCGCCTTCTGCGCGGGATTCAATGCCGCCGGGTCGATCTCCGGATGATCCGGCTGCGACGCGTGCGTCACGACCTCGCGCCAGAACCGCTTGAGGAACCGCGCCATGCCCTCGACGCCGGCTTCGTTCCATTCCAGCGACTGGTCGGGCGGCGCCGCGAACATCGAGAACAGCCGCACCGTGTCGGCGCCGTACTTGTCTATCATCAGTTGCGGATCGACGCCGTTGTTCTTCGATTTCGACATCTTTTCGCTGGCGCCGATCGATACCGGGCGGCCGTCGGCCTTCAACGTCGCGCCGACTACGCGGCCGCGCTCGTCGCGCTGGACGTCGACGTCGGCCGGATTGATCCACGCCGTCCCGCCATCCGCATCCTCGCGATGGAACGTCTCCGCCACCACCATGCCCTGGCACAGCAGGTTGGTCGCGGGTTCGTCGGAGCGGACCAGGCCGGCGTCGCGCAGCAGCTTGTGGTAGAAGCGGAAGTACAAAAGGTGCAGGATCGCGTGCTCGATGCCGCCGATGTACTGGTCGACCGGCAGCCAGTAGTTGGCGCGCTGGTCGATTTGCGTCGCCGCGCCCGGCGAGCAGTAGCGGGCGTAGTACCAACTAGACTCCATGAAGGTATCGAAGGTGTCGGTCTCGCGCTCGGCCGCGCCGCCGCATTGCGGGCATGCGCACTTGCGCCATTCCGGATCGGATTTCAGCGGCGATTGCACGCCGGAAAACGCGACGTCCTCTGGCAGGCGCACCGGCAACTGGTCTTCCGGCACGGGCACGGCGCCGCACTTCGGGCAATGGATGACCGGGATCGGGCAACCCCAGTAGCGCTGCCGCGACACGCCCCAGTCGCGCAGGCGCCAGTTGACCTGTCGCTTGCCGCGGCCTTCGCGTTCGAGGCGATCGGCCAGCGCGTCGAATGCCTGGCGGTAATCCATGCCGTCGTATTCGCCCGAATTGACCAGCGTCCCGTAGCCGGTGAACGGCCCCTCGGTGACGATGCGGTTCTCGAACTCCGCCAGCACCTCCTCGGCGGCCTCCGGTTCGATCGGGTCGATCGTACCGCTTTGCCCCAGCGCCGCGCTCATCGGGTCGCTGTTGTCCGCGGCGTCGCGCGCAATCTCGCGGATCGCGTCGCGCACGGGATCGCTGACGACCACCATCCTGATCAGCAGGTCGTACTTGGTCGCGAATTCCCAGTCGCGCTGGTCATGTCCAGGCACCGCCATCAGCGCGCCGGTGCCGTAGTTCATCAGCACGAAGTTGGCGATCCAGATCGGGATGCGCTCGCCGGTGATCGGGTGCAAGGCCGAGAGGCCTGTGTCGACTCCGCGCTTTTCGCGGGTTTCCAGCTCGGCTTCCGAGACGCCGCCCCGGCGGCATTCGTCGATGAACGCCTGCAGCGCCGGATTGTTGCGCGCAGCTTCCTGCGCCAGCGGATGTTCGGCCGCGAGCGCAAGGTAGGTCGCGCCCATCAAGGTGTCCGGTCGCGTGGTGAACACCTCGACCGCACCGCCACCCTCGACCTCGAATCGGATCTCGAGTCCTTCCGAACGTCCCAGCCAGTTGCGCTGCATGGTCTTGACCGCGTCCGGCCAGCCGGGCAACTGGTCCAGGCCGTCCAGCAGTTCCTGCGCGTAGTCGGTGATCTTGAGGAACCACTGCGGGATCTCGCGCTTCTCGACCACCGCGCCGGAGCGCCAGCCGCGCCCGTCGACGACCTGCTCGTTGGCCAGTACGGTCTGGTCGACCGGGTCCCAGTTCACCACGCTGTTCCTCTGGTAGACCATGCCCTGCTTGAACAGGCGCACGAACATGCGCTGCTCGTGCACGTAGTAATCGGGATCGCAGGTGGCGAACTCGCGCGACCAGTCGATCGCGAAACCCATAGCCTTGAGTTGCTCGCGCATGTGCGCGATGTTCTGGCGGGTCCATTGCGCGGGCGGAACGCCGCGCTGGATGGCCGCATTCTCCGCCGGCAGTCCGAACGCGTCCCAACCCATCGGCTGCATCACGTTGCAACCCTGCATGCGCTGGAAGCGGCTGATCACGTCGCCGATGGTGTAGTTGCGCACGTGCCCCATGTGCAGCGCGCCGGACGGATACGGCAGCATCGACAGGCAGTAATACTTCGGTCGCGAAGCGTCCTCGGTCACCTCGAACGCGCGGCTGTCCGCCCAGTATTTCTGCGCGGCCGATTCGACGGCGCGGGGATCGTAGGTTTCCTGCATGGCGGCGGCGGTTCGGGCAGCGTGGATTCGAGACCGGCCAGCCTGCCGCAGTGCAACAAAGCCGTCAAGCGGCGGCGACTGGCTGCCGCCACCGACTCGCGGGCCGGGCGCGACAGGCGCGACGCCTCTGGTTATCATGCGCGAACGGGGTTCGACGCGAGGGGAAACCATGCACACGATGATGAGACTGCGTTTATCCAGGCTGCCGCTGGCGCTTGCCGTCGCCGCATTGGCGATCACCACGGCGCAAGCCGCGGACGCGCCCGCCGTCGCGACTGCGCCGGCTCCGCGACTCACGGTGATCCACTGCGCCCACCTGATCGACACGGTGGCCGGAAAGATGCTGGGCGCGACCAGCATCGTGGTCGACGGCCAGCGCATACGCGAGGTCGTGTCCGGCAACGTGACGCGCGATGGCGCGAGGGTGATCGACATGCCGGCCGGCGACACCTGCATGCCAGGCCTGATCGATTCGCACACGCACCTGACCATGCAGTTCGGCAAGGATACCTACGCCGAAAAATTCCATCTCAACCCCGCCGACTACGCGATCCAGTCCACGGTATACGCGCGGCGCACGCTGCTGGCGGGCTTTACCACCGTGCGCAACGTCGGCGACGACCACAACGAATCGATCGCGCTGCGCAATGCCGTCAACGCCGGCGAGATCCCCGGTCCGCGCATCTTCAGCGCCGGCCAGTTCATCGGCACCACTGGCGGACATGCCGATCCGACCGACGGCTATCGCTGGGACCTGCAGGGCGACCCGGGTCCGAAGGACGGCATCATCAACTCGCCCGCGGAGGCCTGGAAGGCGGTGCGCCAGCACTACAAGGATGGCGCCGACCTGATCAAGATCATGCCTTCGGGCGGGGTACTGGACGAGAGTTCCAGTTCCGAAAATCCGCAGATGACGCTGGCGGAAATCCAGGCCGTGGTCGCCGCCGCGCACGACTACGGATTCACCGTGGCCGCGCATGCTCACGGCGCCGAAGCGATCCGCCGCGCGGTACTCGGCGGCGTCGATTCCATCGAACACGGCACCTTCATGGACGACCGGGACATGCACCTGATGAAGCAGCACGGCACCTGGTTCGTTCCCACGATCATCGCGGGCGAATTCACGATGGAAAAGGCGAAGCAAGGCTGGTATCCACCGCAGGTCGCACGCAAGGCGCTGGAAGTCGGCCCGAAGATCATGGCCACCGCCGGCAAGGCCTACAAGGCTGGCGTGAAGATCGCGTTCGGCACCGACGCCGGCGTGTATCCGCACGGCGAGAACGCGCAGGAGTTCGTGTACATGGTGCAGGCCGGCATCCCGCCGATGTACGCGATCCAGGCCGCGACCATGCATGCCGCGGAACTGCTCAAGCACGAAAAGGATTTCGGCAGCGTCAGCACCGGCAAGTATGCCGACGTGGTGGCGGTGCCTGGCAATCCCCTGCAGGACATCGCCGTGATGAAGCAAGTGGATTTCGTGATGAAAGCCGGCACGGTCTACAAGCGGGACGGAAAAGCCACGCCCGCGGCCCTGCAATCGAGCCTTGGAATGTGACGCGACCACCTCCATGGTGTGCCCCATGAATCCTGCAGCCCGAACCGACAGCATCACCCGGCCAGCCGGAACCTCCGTGTTCGAGGCCGGCGAAGCCAACTTCGAATCCGAGGTGCTGCAGGCATCGCTGCAGACGCCGGTACTGGTGGATTTCTGGGCAACGTGGTGCGGGCCGTGCAGGACGCTAGGCCCGATCCTGGAAAAGCTGGCCGACGAGTATGCCGGCGCCTTCAGGCTCGCCAAGATCGACTGCGACAAGGAACAGCAGCTCGCCGGCATGTTCGGCGTGCGCAGCATCCCGACCGTGGTGCTGATCCAGGACGGCCAGATCGCGGACGCGTTCTCCGGCGCACTGCCGGAATCGCAGGTGCGGGAATTCCTGAAGCGGCATGGCATCGAACCCGCTGCACGCATCGAGTCACCCGAACCGGCAACCGAGGCAGGTCCGGACGCCCCTGCCGAAACCCCGCAGGCCGCGATCTCGCGGCTGCAGCAGGCACTGGCCGCCAAGCCCGAAGATGCCGGCCTGAGGCTCGACCTTGCACTCGCCAGGGCGCGCACGGGCGACACGAGCGGCGCACAGGCCGCGTTGGATGCGTTGCCAGTCGATCTCGCGGAGGATGATCGCGCCAAGGCACTGGCCGCGTTGCTGGCGATGCAACAGTCGCTGTCGACGATCCCGCCTGCCGCGGAATTGCGGGTGCGCGTCGAACGCGATCCGCGTGATTTCGCGGCACTCGACGGCCTCGCGGTGCGCGGATTGCTGGGCGGTGCCGCGACGGACGCGATGCAGCACTGGCTGTCGATCCTCGCCGCCGACCGGAACTGGAACGACGGACTCGCGCGCAAGCGCCTGCTCGAAGCATTCCGGATCGTGGACGACGAAGCGCTGATCTCGGCCACGCGCCGCCAGATGTCCTCGTTGCTGTTCTGACCGCCGCAGCAACCCGGAACCCTGCGCGGGGCACGCCGCCCGGCTGGCCTCGGGCACGCTTGGACGCGTGGCGGCCGGTGCATAATCAACCGCCGTCGTCACTGTGCGGAAGCCTGCATGTCCAGATACCTGTTCCGATACGAGCACCGCGGCGACCCGTTGCTCCCGTGGCGGGCGTTCCTGCTGCACCGGGTGGGCAGGACCGCGGCGGCGGCCACGGCCGTGATCGTGGTCTCCCTGGTCCTTGGCATGCTCGGCTATCGTCTGACCGAATCTATGGGCTGGCTGGATGCCTTCCTGAACGCATCGATGATCCTCGGCGGCATGGGTCCGGTGGCGACCCTGCACACGAGCGCCGGCAAGCTGTTCGCCGGCCTGTATGCGCTTTACAGCGGGCTGGTGCTGGTCGGCACGGCCGCCCTGCTGCTGGCACCATTCATGCATCGCCTGATGCATCGGTTCCATCTGGAAGGTCAACGCGAAGGCCGGAATTGACTGCTCTCGATCCAGCGCGACAGCCTGACGATGCCGTGCCCAGGCCCGTGGCGATTCCGGTGCGCCCGATGCATGCCGGACCGCCATGCACCCGCCAGCCGATGGGGTCGTGCTGCCGGCACCTCGTGGATGGCGTCGCACGAATCCTGCGGCCATGAACGCTTCGGATAGCGCCGACATCGATCAAGTGCCGGGCTACCGACTGGTACGTGCGATCGGCAACAGCGGCGTCGCCACGGTGTACCTCGCGATGCAGCGTGCGCTCGAGCGCCAAGTCGCGGTAAAGGTATTCGCCACGACGGACATCCACGACACGGCCCGCTTCGAGCAATTGCTGCGGACCCATGCCAGGCTCTCGCATCCGCACATCCTCGATATCCACCAGATCGGGCGCGCCGCGGACGGGCGGCTGTTCCATTCGATGCCGTTCCTGTTGAGCGCCGAGCTCTCCACCCACAATTTGCGGGCCAAGCCGCTGCGGATCGCCGCGCTGCTGCGCGAGGTCCTGGACGCGCTGGGCCACGCCCACGCACGCGGCATCGTGCACGGCGGCATCAAACCTTCCAACGTGTTGTTTGAAGAGCGCGGGCAGGTACGGCTTGCCGACCTCGGCATCGCCCGTTGCGCGGCCGAACTGGGATATCCGCACCCCGGCGCCGCCGGATACCTGAGTCCGGAGCAGGCCCGCGGCAAAGCGCCCGGCCAGCGCTCGGATCTGTACAGCGTCGGCGTGCTGGCATACCAACTGCTGACGGGATCACTGCCCTTCGCGGGCGAAGACCCGGTGGCCACCGCCATCGCGCATGTCGAACAGCCGGTCCCGCGTTTGCCGCCCATGATGGCCGCGTGGCAGCCGTGGATCGACCGGGCATTGGCCAAGGCGCCCGAACAGCGCTTCCAGAGCGCGGCGGAGATGGCCGATGCGCTGTCCGCGATCGACGGACAACGCAGGCAGGGAACCGCAGCCAGGACCGCCGGGCGATGGCGCGTCTCGAAACTCGCGATGGCCGCCGCCGCGACATTGCTGGTGGCCGCGGCGGCATTGGCGGGATGGGCGACCCTGGACAGGCACCGCCGGACCAGCCCGCAGGCCGCTGCCACGACAGCGACGGCGGTCGCTCCGGCAACACGGCTTGCCGCATCCGCAACCGCCGCGGCACCAGCGAGTACCGCCAGCGTCTCGGCGGTAGCCGACCAGGTCAAGACGATGATCGCGCAGGCCGCCGCGTTGCGTGCCGGCGACCATCTGTTTTCGCCGCCCGGCGACAACGCCGCCGAACAGTATCTCGCCGTGCTCATGCTCGACCCGGGCAATCCGGCCGCGCTTGCCGGCATCGACGCCATGCTGGGCACGCTACGCGGCCGGCTCGACGGGGCATGGCGCCAGGACGAGGTGGCACAGGCCGGCATCCTGCTGAAGCGGTGCGATCTGCTCGCCTCGCACGCCAGCCTGGTGGCGAACCGCGAATGGATCGAGCAGCGCGCCGGACTCGCCCGCGCGGTCGGCACCGCAGTCATGGCGGCTGCACGCAACCACGACAGCACGCGGCTGGCGCAACTCGAACCGCTGGCGGCGGCACTCCCCGCGGTCTATCCGCAGGGGTTCGACTTCGCCAGTGCCGAGCGCATGGCGGCCAGACCCGTCGCCGGCAGCCTGCTCCAGGATCGCGGGGGTCCGGTGATGGTGTTCGTGCCCGCCACCGCCACTGCGCCGGCGTTTGCCATCGAGCGCGTCGAGGTCACGCGTGCCGGCTACGCCGCATTCGTGCAGGCGACTCACCGTCCCGCGTCGAAATGCCTCGAAGCCTACAATCCCTTCTCGCGTCTGATGCACCTCACTTGGCAATCGCCGGGGTTCAAGCAAGCAGACAACCACCCGGTCGTCTGTGTGAGCTGGAACGACGCCGTCGCCTACGCGGCGTGGTTGTCGCAGGCCACCCACGAAACCTACCGCCTGCCAAGCGCCGACGAGTGGCTGCGCGCGGCCCAGGGCGTCCCGAACACCGGTCCCTGCCAGCTCGGCAACGTGGACGACGCCAGCCGCCACAGCGCGATGGACGACGATCGCTGGCCATGCAACGACGGCGCGGCGCAAACCGCGCCGGTCGGCCACTATGCGCCCAGCGGCGTGGGGGCCTACGACATGTACGGCAACGTCAGCGAATGGGTCGCCGGCGGCAGCCGGGGATCCCGGATGTTCCGCGGACTGTCCTGGCGCGACGGACACCACCAGACCCCACTCGGCCGCCGCGGCACGGCCGACTCCGACGTCGGCTACACCAACGTGGGATTCCGCGTGGTGCGCGTGATCGACACCGCGCACCCCGCGCCGCCTGCCGTCCCCGGCCATTGACGGCAGCCCGTCCGGGCAACCGCCTGCGGGTCGAAGCATGACTTGTGGCGTATGAAGTCGCCGCCGTGGACGCGCATACTCGGGTGCTCCGGATGTGCATTGCGCGTCCGTCCATCCATCCAGACCAGCCGGACATGCCCATGAAATCCAATCGTCTTGCCGTTGCAGTCGCGTCGTTGCTCCTTTGCAGCGTTCCCGCCTTCGCCGTCCCACCGGCCAGTTCCGGGAACCCGGCTTCCGCCGATTCCGGTGCGAGCCATGACAACGGGCAGACCGAAACCCTGGTCCAGCGCCTGATGCAGCCGATGTCATCCACGACCGAAGGCACCGTCACGGTCGAGGGCAAGTCGATCGCCTACAAGGCCGTCGCCGGCACGCTGGTGATCCACGGAAACGGGGTAAAGGAATCCACACCGGAAGTCGCGATGGGCTACTTCGCCTATTTCAAGCAGGGCGCGGATGCCTCCAAACGTCCGATCACTTTCATCTACAACGGCGGCCCTGGTTCCTCGACGATGTGGCTGCACATGGGCGCATGGGGTCCGAAGCGTGTGGTCACCAACGACGACACCCATACGCCAGCCGCGCCGTACCAGATCGTCAACAACGACTACAGCCTGCTCGACGCCAGCGACCTGGTGTTCATCGACATGCCCGGCACCGGCTTCGGCCGTCTTCTGCAACAGGGCAAGAACGAGGCAGAACAGGCCAAGGACCGAAAGGAACTGGCCAAGCAAATCTGGGGCGTGGACGGCGACGGCCAGGCCTTCGCGCAGTTCATCAACCAGTTCCTCACCCGCTACAACCGCTGGAATTCGCCCAAGTACCTGTTCGGCGAAAGCTATGGCACCACCCGTTCGGCGGTGCTGGCCGGGATACTCGAACTGCAGGACAACATCGACCTCAACGGCGTGATCCTGCAATCGCAGATCCTGAACTTCAACCTCAGTGTCGACGGCCCGCACGCCGACCCCGGTGTGGACATGCCCTACGTGCTCGCGTTGCCGACCTACGCGGCGACGGCCTGGTACCACAAGCGCCTGCCCAAGTTCGACAACGGCAAACTGGGGCCGTTGCTGGAGCAGGTCATCCATTTCGCCAAGACCGACTACGAGCAGGCGCTGCAGGCCGGCTCCACGCTCGACGCCGCCAAGCGGAACGAAGTGGCCGAGAAGCTGCAGGATTACACCGGGCTGCCGGCGAGCTACTGGCTGAAGGCGGACCTGCGCGTCAGCGGCGGCATGTTCGAACACCGACTGCAGAACGACACCGACACCACCACCGGCCGTCTCGATTCGCGATTCTCCGGGCCGAGCATGGACCCCATGAGCAAAGGCTCCGAGTACGACCCGCAGTCGGCGGCGATCAGCTCGGCCTACATCTCCGCCTTCAACGACTACGTGCGCAAGGACCTCAAGTTCGGCCAGGACATGAACTATCGCCCGGACGTGTACGGCGCCGGCGACTTCCACTGGGACATGAAGCACCGGGCACCGGGCTCGCGCCGAGCACGCGAAGGCTCGCTCAACGTGATGGGCGACCTCGCCGCCGCGATGAAGTACAACCCGGACCTCAAGGTGATGATGAACGGCGGTTTCTACGACCTGGCCACGCCGTTCTACACGGCGATCTACGAACTGCAGCACCTGCCGATCCCGGAGCGACTGGAAAAGAACATCACCTACGCGTTCTATCCGTCGGGCCACATGATCTACGCGAACATTCCGTCGCTGAAGCAGGAGCACGACAACGTCGTAAAATTCATCCAATCGACCGACAACCAGGGCAACGGCCAGTAATTCCGAATCTGCAAAGTAGTACCTTCCGACCGGCGCGACGAAAGTCGCGCCGGTTTTTTTACCCCCGTTCGAAGCGCGCGACCTCGTCGAGCGCGGCCTGCGCACGCACTATGCTGCGACCGGCACTGGCCTCGTCGACCTTGTGCCCGTAGCCGAGCCGTCGCATCACCCAAACCACCGCGGCGAGCGCGATCAAACCGACTGCGCCGCTGGCCAGCGCCCAATGGATGAGGCCCGGCGACCACAGGTCGAGTCCGTAGAGCGCCAGATTCGCCCACAGCACCGGAATCCAGATGAAACACCCGGCCACGGCGTTGATCGGCGTTTCGACGCGCACGCGGAACGCGCACAACTCTGCCATGCGGCGCTGGATATCGAGGACCGGCGCGGCGTAGTCGATGTGATGGATCAGGTAAAGATTGCGGGCCGAAAAGATCGTCAGCAGCAATCCGTAGGCGTTTGCCACCAGGCCGCAAGCCAGCACGCCGGATTGATGCAGATGGGTGGCCCAGAGAACCGCTCCGCAAGCCACGAGCAGATTGCCGACCGCCAATTGCAGCGACTGTCCCCAGAACAGCGGGCGCAGCGCAGCGCGTGCCCTGCCCGTGCGCCGCTCCCTGGATTCGCTGCGCAACAGCGATTCCATGCCATCCAGTCGCAATTCCATCGCCGCCCACGTCCGTTTCATCTCATCGAGTTCCATTGTTGGCTCCTTCGGTTTGCGTGACGCCCATCTGCCCGCGCAATTTCTGCTTGATGCGGTTGAGCTTGGTCGCGACGTTGGTCTCGCTGATGCCGATCACGTCGGCGATTTCGGCGTAGGGGCGATCGTCCAGATACAGCAGCACCAGCGCACGATTGAGGGGGTCGAGGCGTGCGATGAAGTCGTACAACGCCGCAAGGCGTTCATTGCGTTCCAGGACTTCGTGCTGCGCGCCGCCGGCGCCGGCAACCGTTTCGAGATGGACGTTGTCGAGCTGCTCGAAACGTTCCAGCCCGGATCGCTTCGCACTGCGCACCCAGGATATCGCCACGTTCAATGCCACTCGATACATCCAGGTGGTGAACTTCGCGCGGCCGGCATCGAACGCCCCGAACGATCGCCAAAGCTGCATCGCGATGTCCTGGACCAGGTCGTCGCGATCGTGGGCGCTGCGCGCATACGCGCCAGCGACCTTCAGCACGATTCGCCGGTGCTCGCGCAGGAGCGTTTCGAAGCGTTGCCGATCCGGTTTACCGCGCATGTCCGTTCCCGCTGGCCCACTGCATGATTCGACGGTCGCGGCGAAAAATCACACGCCGTCCCTTCGACCGTCGAGACCTTCGCCTACAATGCACCAATCCGAGGGATATCCGCATTGCCCGCACCCGCACTCCACGTCAAGCGCTACCTGATCACGGGCCTGCTGGCCTTCATCCCGGTCTGGATCACCTGGGCGGTATTCAAGCTCGTGTTCACGATGCTCGCCGGCGTGGGCGCGCCGCTGGTCACCGGCATCATCGAGCTGATCGGACTCGGCTCGCCCGACGCGGCCCGGTTGCTGCAACGCGACTGGATCGACTCGATCCTGGCCTTCATCCTCACGATCCTCGCGTTGTACCTGCTGGGCTGGCTTTCCACGCACGTGCTCGGACGCCGCATCCTCGGCACCTTCGACAAACTGCTTGAGCGACTGCCGCTGGTTCACACGATCTACGGCGGCGTCAAGAAATTGATGACGCTGATGCGCAACAAGCCCGGCGGAACCCAACGCGTGGTACTGATCGATTTTCCATCGCCGCAACTGAAGTCGATCGGATTCGTGACCCGCACCTTCATAGACGCCGCCGGCCGCGAAATCGCCGCGGTGTACGTGCCGACCACGCCCAACCCCACCGGCGGCTACCTCGAACTGGTGCCGACCGACCGCCTGATCGCCACGGACTGGAGCATGGACCAAGCCATGGCCTTCATCGTGTCCGGTGGCGCGGTCGGCCCGGAACTGCTGCCGGATATGGAGCGCGCCGCGGCGGGACCGGCCGCATCGCCTGGCCGGACCGCGCCGTGACAGGATCCACGGCCAGCGACGCCGCCGCTGGCACGCGTTGCTTCCTGGCGTTGCTGCCGGATGCCGCCACCCGGGCGTTGCTGGTCCGCGGCCGTGAAGGTCTGGAGCGCGCCACTTCCGGGGCGGCGCGCGGCATGCACTGGATCGAGCCCGAGGCTTTGCACCTGACACTGCGCTTTCTCGGGACATCGGGCAGCGCGCAAATCGATTACCTCGCGCGCACGCTGCCGACGCTGGCAGGCGGGTTGCCCGCCTTCGCCGCGCGCCGCTATGGCGTCTGGCCGAACCGGGCCCGACCGCGCCTGCTGGTGCTCGAACTGGAGGCGGACCCCACCCTGTCCGCGCTCGCCCGGGCCTGCGAGGCACATGCCCGAACGGCGGGCTACGCAGCGGACCAGCGCGAATTCCGCGCGCACGTCACGCTGGCGCGCCTGCGTCCCGGTTGCGCATTCGGCATCCTGCCGAAGCCGCCGGCATCGATCGGCTTCGACGCAGTCGCGTTGATGCAGAGCAACCCGGCACGATCCGCGGCGAGCTACCGCGAACTGGCACGCGTGCCACTGCCGCGTGCGGGTGCGTAGGCCCGCGCCCGCTCACACGACCACGCGCGTTTCCGGCACGGGCAGCGTCACGTCGCTGCCCCATTTTGCCCGCAGCGTGTCGGCAAGTTGCGCGCGACCCGGATCCTCGCCGTGCACGAGGCATACCGGAGGGTGTCCCGCGATCCGGCCGTACCAGCCCGACAGGCCGTCACGGTCGGCGTGCGCGGACAATCCGCCCACGGTATGCACTTGCGCCCGCACCGGGATCTCCTCGCCGAACAGGCGCACATGTCTGGCGCCATTGACGATGATGCGTCCCAGGGTCCCGCTGGCCTGGTAGCCGACGAACACGATGTGCGCGGCGGGATTGGCCAGGTTGTGGCGCAAGTGGTGGCGGATACGCCCGCCCGTGCACATGCCCGAGCCGGCCAGGATCACCGCATGGTCATGGATGTCGTTGATCCTGCGCGACGCCTCTCCGTCGAGGGTACGCTCGAGGTTCGGCAAGTGCAGCGGATGCGGCCGCGCGGCCCACAACCGCTTGGCCTCGGCGTCGAACAGGTCCTCGTGGCGGTCGTAGGCCTCGGTCACGCGGATCGCCATGGGACTGTCCAGGAACAGCTTGAACGCGCCGAGCCGCCAGTCTTCGAAGTGCTCGGCGAAGAAATAAAGGATCTCCTGCGTGCGTCCGACCGCGAATGCGGGGATCACCACGTTGCCGCCATCCGCGTGCGCCGCGGCGAAAATCGAGGCAAGCTCGGCGATGGTGTCCTCGCGCGACTTGTGCAGGCGGTCGCCGTAGGTCGATTCCATCACCACCAGGTCCGCGTCCGGCACGGGCGCCGGGTCGCACAGGATCGGCGAATGACTCGGCCCGAGATCGCCCGAAAACACGAGCTTACGCGCGGTGCCGCTTTCCTCGGCGTCCAGTTCCACGGTGGCCGAACCCAGGATGTGTCCGGCATCGCGCAAGGTCAGGCGAATGCCCGGCAGGATTTCCCGCGCTGCGCCGTACTCGACGGGGCGCATCAACGCGACCGCGGCGTCCACGTCCGCCTGCTCGTACAGCGGCACCGAAGGCGGTTCGCCCTGCGGCAGGTGCCGGTTGTCGCGCTCGGCATCCATCGCGGAGATGTTGGCGGCATCGGCAAGCATGATCGAAGCGAGATCCACGCTGGCGGGATGCGTGTAGATCGGCCCCGAAAATCCGCGCTTCACCAGCAGTGGCACGCGCCCGGTATGGTCGATGTGCGCGTGACTGAGCACCAGTACGTCGATGGAGGCCGGATCGAACGGAAACGCCGCGGCGTTGCGCTCGTCGGCCTTGCGGTCGCCCTGGACCATCCCGCAGTCCAGCAATACGCGCCGGCCAGCGGCTTCGACCAGGTGGCAGGATCCGGTCACTTCCCCCGCTGCGCCGTGAAACACGATGTCCACGCGAGTGCTCCGTACGTCCGACGGATCCGCAGTATGCGCGGCGCCTACCCCGGCGGCAACGCGGGCAGCGACGCGCCGCCATCCATGACCTATGGCCTAGCCACGCGCAGGGCGGTGGATTGCTGGCACAATCGGGGGTTCGAACCGTACGCCGAACGCGGCGGTCCCCGATTTCGTGACGCCAAAGGATTTCCCCATGCACAAACACCTGTTGACCCCGATCGCCCTGGCCGTGGGTGCCGCGCTGGCGCTGTCCGGCTGCAGCAACACGTCCTCCCAGAATTCGTCCGCCTCGGCGCCGGCCGCATCGGCATCGGCACCGGCTTCGGCGCAGTCCGCCGCCAAGCCCGCCGCCGGCTCGAGCGTCGTGAGCATTCCGCCAGACCAGCCGATGGCGTTCAATCTCGACGACCAGTACAACCCGTGCAACGACTTCGCCGACTACGTCAATGCGAACTGGAACAAGGCCAACCCGATCCCGGCCGACCAGACGCGCTGGGGCTCGTTCAGCATGCTGCACGAGAAGAGCCTGATGCAGCAGCGGCAGATCCTCGAGACCGCGGCGCAGAATGCCAAGGAACACAAGGGTAACGACCTGCAGCAGAAACTCGGCGACCTCTACGCCGCGGGCATGGATACCGCTGCCATCGACCAACGTGGCTACGACCCGATCAAGCCGCAACTCGCGGCGATCGACGCCCTCAAGACTCCCGCCGACATCGCAGGTTTCCTGGACGCCAGCTTCGACAACGGCGACAGCTATGTCTTCGACTTCGGCTCGGGTGCCGACTTCAAGGATGCGACCAAGCAGATCGGCTACGTATTCCAGAGCGGACTCGGGCTGCCGACCCGCGACTATTACCTGTCGCCGAAGTACAAGGACATCCGCGATGCCTACCTGAAGTACATCGCCAAGTCGTTCGAACTGGTCGGCACGCCGGCGGCCGATGCCCAGAAACAGGCCGACGAGGTGATGAAGTTCGAGACCGATCTCGCCAAGGCGTCGCTGTCGCCGACCGAGCTGCGCAACCTCGACAACGAGTACCACTTCGTGAGCGTCGCGCAGGCTGACAAGATCACGCCGCATTTCAGCTGGGAGAATTTCTTCAAGGCCCAGGGCGTGGACGTCGGCAAGGGCTTCTCGCTGTCGCAGCCGAAGTTCATGGCCGAGTTCGACAAGCTGCTCGCCACCGCCCCGGCGTCGCAATGGCAGGCCTACCTGAAGTTCCACCTGATCAACAATGCGTCGCCGGCACTGAGCCAGGCCTTCGTCGACAACCAGTTCGATTTCCGCAAGACGCTGACCGGCCAGCCGGAACTGGCGCCGCGCTGGAAGCGCGTGATCGGCGCCGTCAACGGCGCGATGGGCATGGGCCTGGGCGAACTGTACGTCGCCAAGTACTTCCCCCCCGAAGCCAAGCAACGCGCCGAGCAACTGGTCACCAACATCCGCGCCGCGCTCAAGGAGCACATCGAGCACGTCGACTGGATGAGCGAGGCGACCAAGAAGAAGGCGCTCGAGAAGTGGGCGCTGTTCCTGCCCAAGATCGGCTACCCGGACAAGGGCGAATGGCGCGACTGGAGCGGCCTGACCATCGAACCCGGCCACTGGTACGCCAACCTCGAGGCCGCCGGCAAGTACAACTACCACTACGACATCGGCAAGATCGGCAAGCCGACGGACCGCAAGGAATGGGGCATGACGCCGCAGACGATCAATGCCTACTACGACCCGACCACCAACACAATCAACTTCCCGGCCGCGATCCTGCAACCGCCGTTCTTCTATGCCAACGGCGACGATGCGCTCAACTACGGTGGCATCGGTTTCGTCATCGGGCACGAATCCAGCCACGGATTCGACGACCAGGGCAGCCAGTTCGACGGCCACGGCAACCGCGTCAACTGGTGGACCAAGCAGGACAAGAAGCAGTTCGACGAACGCACGGCCGCGCTGGTCAAGCAGTACGACGGTTACACGCCGATCCCCGGCAAGCCCGACCTGCACGTCAACGGGAAGCTGACCTTGGGCGAGGACATCGCGGACCTGGGCGGCCTCAACATCGCCTACACCGCGTTGCAGACCGCGCTGAAGAACAACCCGAAGGAAGCCGACGAGAAGATCGACGGCATGACCGAGGACCAGCGCTTCTTCCTCAACTCCGCGCGGGTCTGGGAAGGCAAGGATCGGGAAAAGACCGCGGAGCTGCTGTTGAACATCGACCCGCACGCACCGGCCAAGATACGCGCCTTCGCGTCGGCCGCCAACATGCCGCAGTTCGCCCAGGCCTTCCAGTGCAAGCCGGGCGACAAGATGGTCCACACTGGCGACAAGCTCGTGAAGATCTGGTAGGCGCCACGTTGTCCATGCGCTTGTGCGATCCCCGGATCGCACAAGCGCGACTTTCGACGCCGCACGCACGTGCGGCGTTTTTTTCCATTCGACGCTGCGCGTCGCGGCGCAGTCCGTTTCGAGGCAAGCACGATGCAAGCGACACGCCGGGCCCGCGCCGCCGCCGGGCCCGGAGCCTGGTACGCGGCGAAGTGCATTGCTCAGGGGGCCCGAGCGCGGAGTCAGGACCGGAATGGCCCGCAAGGCCGCCATCCATGGCCAGCAGGCCGGTGGCCCGGCTTTCCGCGGGAGTCGCTTCGAATCCGCCATTGCCGGGCCGCGATCCGGCAACCGGGGCTGCGACGCGCGATAATACGCAGCTTTCCCGATGGCGATGCGGCGATGAACTACGTTCCGGGCCAACGATGGGTATCCGAAGCGGAGCCCGAACTCGGCCTCGGCACGCTGCTTCGCTGTGACGAACGCGCCGTCCAGGTGTTGTTCGCGAAGTCCGGCGTCGTGCGCAACTATTCCGCGCAAGGCGCCCCGCTCGCGCGTGCCAGCTTCCGGGTCGGCCAGCGGATCTCGGGACGCGGCATCTCGTTCGTTGTCGAACGCATCGACCTGCGTGACGGCCTGCTGGTGTATTCCGGCGAAAAGCGCGAACTCGCCGAAGGCCAGCTCGACGACGAACAGTCGCTGTCGCAGGCCGATGCTCGCCTGATGTCCGCGCGCGTCGACAAGCCGCATCATTACGAATTGCGCAAACGGGCGTTGCTCGCTCGCGCGGCGGCGCGGCGCTCGGACGCGTGGGGAATCCTGTCCGCCCGCATCGAACTGCTGCCGCACCAGATGGGCGTGGTCGCCGCCTGCATGGAGCGCGAACATCCGCGCGTGCTGCTTGCCGACGAGGCCGGACTCGGCAAGACCATCGAGGCCGGCATGCTGGTCGCGCGCATGCTTGCGACCGGCCGCGCGGCCCGGGTATTGATCGTGCTGCCCGACGCATTGCTGGTGCAATGGTTCGTCGAGATGCGCCGGCGGTTCCAGCTGGCCTTTGCGATCGTCGACGAGGAACGCTGCACGGCCATCGAAGCCGCGGAGCCCGGCCACAACCCGTTCCTCGACGACCAACTTGCGATCGTCTCGCTCGCCTGGCTGACGCACGAGCCGCTGCGCCACGAGCAGGCGCTCGCGGCGGGCTGGGACATGCTGGTCGTGGACGAGGCGCACCACCTCGAATGGACGCCGGCAACCGCAAGCCCCGCGTATCTCGCGGTCGAAGCACTTGCCGCCGCGACGCCCAGCGTCGCGCTTCTAACGGCCACGCCGGAGCAGTTGGGACGGAGCGCGCATTTCGCGCGCCTGCGCCTGCTGGACCCGGCTCGCTACGACGACCTCGACGCCTACCTCGCCGAAGCCGACGGCTACGCCAGCCTCTCACCCATCGCCGAACGCATCGCCCGTCGCGATCCCTTCGCCGAGGCCGAGCGTGCCGCGTTGTGCGCGCGGTTTCCACGCGACCCCGAGCTGAATGGCCTCGTCGCCGGCTATCCGGACGGCGCCGACGAACTGTTGTCGGCCTTGGTCGACCGCCATGGCACCGGTCGCTCGATGTATCGCAACCGACGCGCGACCGTGGGCGGTTTCCAGGAACGCGCGCCGATGATCGACGAAGGCACGGAGCCGACGGAAGTCCAGCGACAGCGACTGCTGTCGGAATACGACGATGACATGCACGCCGCGGGCACGGTGCAGCGCGCCCTCGATTACGCCGACGATCCACGCATCGGATGGCTGGTCGCACTGCTGGACGCGCACCGTGACCAGAAATTCCTGCTGATCGCGACCAGCCGTGCCAAGGTCGAGGCGATCGACGCCGTGCTGCGCACGCGCAGCGGCGCCAGCGTGGCATGCTTCCACGATGGCATGACGCTGCTGCAGCGCGACCGCGCGGCGGCATGGTTTGCCCAGGCGGACGGCGCGCGCCTGCTGCTGTGCTCGGAAATCGGTTCGGAGGGGCGCAATTTCCAGTTTGCGCATCGCCTGGTGCTATGGGACCTTCCGCTGGACCCGGACCTGCTCGAGCAGCGGATCGGGCGCCTCGACCGCATCGGCCAGAACGAACCGGTAGTCCTGCACCTGCTCTCCCTGCCGGGCACCGCGCAGGAGGCAGTGATCCGCTGGCACGCCTGCGGCACGCGCGTGCTGCGAGAGTGTCCCGCGAACGGCCGCGAGTTGCTGCGCCGGTTCGGCGGACGGATCGAACGCGTCGCGCGCGACCATGCGGAGGCCGGCGAATCCGACGATCCGGAGCTGGATGACCTTGTCGGCGCGACGGCAAGCGCGCATGCGGAGCTCGGCGCGGCCATCCACGCCGGACGCGACCGCCTGCTGGAACTGGCTGCGCGACACGCGGGTGGCCGGGCCTTGATCGCGGACATGCGCGAAGCGGACGCCGACGCATCGGCCCGCGAATTGATGCAAGCCTGTTTCGAGCCGTTCGGCGTCCACGTCGAGGATCTCGGCGACGGCAGCTTCCTGCTGGATCCGGAGTTCCTGTCCACCGATGCCCTGCCCGGCTTCGCGGACGGCGCTCGACGGGCGACATTCGATCGCGCCCAGGCACTGGCACGCGAGGAACTGGAGCTGCTGCGGTTGGATCATCCTCTGATCCTTGGCGCCTTCGACCTCCTGCTGGCCGGGGAATCCGGCAACGCCGCGTTGCTGGTCGATCCCGCGCTGCCAGCGCGCAGCGTGTTGCTGGAAGCGCTGTATGTCGTGGAATGCGTCGCGGATGCGGAGCTGGACACGCCGCGATTCCTGCCCCCGACACCACTGGCGGTCTGCGTCGATTCGCGCCGGGCCCAGCGTGATTACCGTCCCTCGGTCGCGGCGCTGGCGCGTGCCCGGGAACGCAACCCCGACGTTTCGCGCTACCGCCGACACCTCGCCCAATTGGTGCCGCCGATGCTGGAAGCGTGCGATGCGCTGGCCGTCGAACGTACGCGGTCAGTGATCGAATCGGGCATCGCCTGCGCCCGCGAATCGCTGGACGCCCGCGTGCAACGACTGCGCGCGCTGGCGGCGACGCTTGCCTCTGTGACCGACACGGAGATCGGCGCAGCAGAAGCCAAACGCGAGGCCGTCCTGCATGCGCTCTCCGGCGCACGCCCGCGGCTGGACGCCATGAGGATGGCGGTCAGCGCCGACTTCCTGTCATTGCGCTGACCCGCGCAAACCGACTTCGCCCAGAGCCGGGCAGCTTCTGGCGGAAGGCCAGGCCACAAAGCTGTTTGCGATGGATGGCGGCCTTGAAGGCCGTTCTGGTTGCCGGCTACGCGATCGGCATCCATCCAGGGGTGCACAGGATGGTGCAGCGATCATGGAAGATCGCAGAAATCATGGACGGCGCGCCAACTCCGGATTTTCCCTCGTCACCGGCATCAGGTCCTTCTTCGACACGCCCAGCCACAGCAGCATCGGGCTGGCGAAGAAGATCGACGACAAAGTGCCGACCAGGATGCCGATCAACATCGTGATCGCGAATCCGTGAACGGCGGGACCTCCGAACAGGTACAGCGAAGCCATGGTGATCGCGGTGAACACCGAGGTGATGATGGTCCGTGACAACGTGTTGTTGATCGCGCGATTGAGGATCTGCGCAGTTTCGGCCTTGCGTGTCAGCCGGAACAGTTCGCGCACACGGTCGAACACGACCACCTTGTCGTTGATCGAATAACCGATCACCGCCAGCACCGCGGCAAGCACGGTCATGTCGAATTCTCGTTGCACCAGCGCGATGATGCCCAGCGTGATGATCGTGTCGTGGAATTCGCTGGCGACCGCGGCGAACGCGAAGCGCTTCTCGAACCGCACCCACAGGTAGATCATGATGCCGATGATCACCACGATCGCCGCGGAGATGCCGCTGGTCTTCAGTTCCTGCCCGACCTCGGGGCCCACGAAGTCCGGCGGCTGGGCCAGCTTGACGCCCGGCCGCGCAGCCTGCAGCGCGGTCAGCACGCTCTTGGATACGTCCCCGGCGACCTTGTCCGGGCTTTCCTTCCTGGCACCCATCTGCTTCGGCGGCTGCAGGCGTATCGAGATCTCGCGGGTGCCGCCCATGCTCTGGACGACCGCGTGCCGGAAGCCGGCCTTTTCAAGGGCCGTTCGGACATCGCCCACGTCGACCGGCTGCTGGTAGTTCACCTGGATCAGGATGCCACCGGTGAAATCGAGGCCGTAGTTGAGACCCTTTACCGCGATGGCCCAGATCGACACCGCCAGCAGGATCGCCGAGATGACGATACTGATCTTGCGCATGCCGAGGAAGTTGATGTTCAGGTCGTGGTGGAAGAGTTCCATGGAGGTTCGCTGGTATCTGGCTGGCGGTGGCGCACACCGGCGGGGCCGGTCACACCCAGAGTGTCTTGAGTTTCTTGCGGCGGCCGTGGATCAATGCCGTGATCGCGTGGGTCATGGTCACCGAGGTGAACAGCGAGGTCGACACGCCGATGAACAACGTGATGCCGAAGCCCTTGATCGCGCCCGAACCGACCGTGATCAGGCCCAGGGCGGCGAGCAGGTGGGTGACGTTGGCATCGAGGATCGTCGACCACGCCTTCTCGTAACCGGCACGGATCGACGCCAAGGGCGTCGAGCCGTTGTGGAGTTCTTCGCGGATGCGTTCGCAGATCAGCACGTTGGCGTCGATCGCCATGCCGAGCGTCAGCACGATGCCGGCGATGCCGGGCATCGTCAGGGTCACCCCGATCGCGGACATCACCGCCACCAGGATCATCAGGTTGAACACCAGCGCGATGTCCGCGACCAATCCGAACAGGCGGTAATAAAACGCGGCTGCCAACAATACCAGTGCCAAGCCCAGGATCACCGCATCCCGGCCCTTCCGGATGTTGTCCTGGCCAAGGCTCGGTCCGATCACGCGCTCCTCGACGATCTGCATCGGCGCGGCCAGCGACCCCGAACGCAGCATCAGCGAAAGCGTCTCGGCTTCCTGCTGGCTGAGGCCGGTGGTCTGGAACTTCTTGCCGAACACGCCCTGGACCACGGCGTCGTTGAGCACCGTTTCCGTGGTCTTGGAGGTACGGATCTCCTTGCCGTCCACCATTTTCACCTCGGGCGTCTGCTCGATGTACACCACGCCCATGCGCTTGCCCACGTTCTGGGTGGTGAAGTCCAGCATCTTGCGGGCGCCGGCCGAATTGAGCGTCACGTTCACGTCCGGCAAGCCGCTTTGCTGGTCGTAGCCCTGCGAGGCATCGACGAGCTCGTCGCCGCTGACGATCACGCGCTTCTTGAGCACGACCGGTCGGCCATCCTTGGTGTAGTACAGGCGGTCATCCGGCGGCACGTTGCCCGTGCGGGCCGCTTCTTGCGGGTTCACGCTCTCGTCTTCGGCGTGGTATTCCAGCGTCGCCACCGCGCCCAGCACGCGCTTGGCCTCGGCGGTGTCCTGCACGCCCGGCAGTTCCACCACGATGCGGTTCTCGCCCTGCTGCTGGATCAGCGGCTCGGATACGCCCAGTTCGTTGACGCGGTTGCGCAGGGTCGTGACGTTCTGGGTGATCGCGGTCTGCGCGAGCTTCTGCAGCACTTCGGGCTTGATGGTGGCCGTCAGAGCGTAACCGCCACCAGGAGTACGGCTGTCCGCCAGGTTCAAGTCGGTCGCATCGAGGCTGATCGCGCCACGGGCCTTGTCGCGATCGGCGGATGTCTTGAACACCGCCAGCACGCCGTTGCCGCTCTGGGACACGGCGTCGTAGGGAATCTGCTTCTGGCGCAGGATCGAACGGATGTCGTCCAGGTAACGCTGCTGCTGCTTCTTGAGCACGGCATCCTGGTCGACCGACATCAGGAAGTGGACCCCCCCCTGCAGGTCCAGGCCCAGCGGCATCGCGCGTCCGCCGATCGCCTGCAGCCAGTGCGGGACCGTGGTGGCGAGGTTGAGCGCGACCGTGTAATGGTCGCCCAGCGCCAGACGCAACGTATCGGAACCTTGCAGCTGCACTTCGGTGTTGGCGAAACGCACCAGCATGCGGTTCTTGTCGATCGTGATGCTCTGGTAGGGGATCTTGGCCTTGGCGAGGTCGGCCGTGACCTGCTGCTGCAGGGTCGCATCGATCCTGGCGTCGCGGTTCGGCGAGATCTGCACGGCCGGCTGCGGAGGAAATGCGTTGGGCGCGGCGTACAGCAGGCCAAGCACCATCGCGATGCCGACCAGCCAGTATTTCCAGCGGGGAAAGTCGATCATGGGTACGTGGGGAAACAGTGCGCGGGAAGTGGCGGGGCCTCGAGGGCCTCAGACGGATTTGATCGTGCCCTTGGGCAGCACGGTGGCGACCGCGCCTTTCTGCACCTTGATACGCACGTTGTCGGCGATTTCGAGGGTGAGGAAATGCTCGCCGACGTCTTCCACGCGGCCCAGGATGCCGGCGGCGACCACCTCGTCGCCATTAGCCAGCTCGGCGATCATCTTGCGCTGTTCCTTCTGGCGCTTGGACTGGGGCCGGATGAAGAGGAAATAGAAAGCGGCGATCACCACGATGTAGATGAGGATGATCGGCGACGTGAAAAGATTGCCCGGTGCGGCGTGCTGCGCGTCCGTGCTGGCCTGCGCGACCGGCGCCGCGGCGGCGATGAGTGATGACAACATGTGGGAACTCTCGGTTGCGGGGCCGCCGCGAAAAGCGGCAGGTCTGCCCAAAAGACAGCGGATTATGCCATGGGTTCGCACCTAGCGCATGCCCGCGAAGGTTCGCCGCGACAGCGGCCATGACGTGCCGCGGGCACGCTGCGATAATTCCGGGCCCACCCCGGCCCGAGGATCCGCCGCGATGAAGCATCTGACCGTGATCACCACCGGCGGCACCATCGACAAGGTGTATTTCGATGCCAAGTCCGATTACCAGGTCGGCGCGCCGCAGATCGGCGAGATCCTGGCCCAGCTCGGCGTTGCCTTCGAATTCGAGGTGGTGCCGGTGTTGCGCAAGGACAGCCTGGAAATGACCGACGAAGACCGTTCGGCCATCCGCCGCGCGATCGAACAGCAGCCCCATCGCCACGTCCTGATCACCCACGGCACCGACACCATGGTCGATACGGCGCGTGTGCTGGCGGGCATTCCCGGCAAGACCATCGTGCTGACCGGCGCCCTGAACCCCGCGCGCTTCCAGGGCTCCGACGCGGTGTTCAACGTCGGCTGCGCGGTGGGCGCCGTGCAAAGCCTGGGCGATGGCGTGTGGATCGCCATGAACGGCCGCATCTGGGATCCGGCGCACGTGCGCAAGAATCGTTCGGCCAACAGGTTCGAGGAGATCGACTGACGCCTTCGTTGCGCGTCGACCGCTCCTGCGTGTCAACGCCAGGCCCCCACCAGCTCGAGCAAGGGACCCGGATCCACATCGAAGCGCTTCCAGTAACGACCGATCCGCCGCGGGCGCGTGGGGTGCGTTGACCGCCATGCAAGCCACTGGGATGGCCTGGTCGCGAACGATCGATGCCGCGGTTCGCGCGAAGCCGGATTGCACCAAGGATGTCGACGCCGATCAACGCAACGGGACTCCGGGGCGGACCGTCGATCGCGCTGCCGGCGGCCGCGCGAGGGCACCACGTATGCTCACATCATGCCGGTCTGCAGCCTGGCCTCGTCCGACATCATCGACTGGTTCCAGGGCGGATCGAACACCAGGTCGATCTGCGCTTCCGCGACGGTCGGGATCATCTCGAGCTTGCTGCGCGCGTCCTCGACCAGGATGTCGCCCATGCCGCAGCCCGGCGCGGTAAGGGTGAGTTTCACATAGACCTTGCGCTGACCGTCATCGAGGCGTTCGAGGGAGAGGTCGTAGATCAGGCCCAGATCGACGATGTTGATCGGGATCTCCGGGTCGAAGCAGGTGCGCAATTGCTCCCACACGATCATTTCGATGTCCTCGTCGCCGGCACCCTCGGGAACCCGGATCGGCTCCGGTGGCGGCTTGCCGAGCGCATCGGCGTCCTTGCCGTCGATCCGGAACAGGCTGCCCTCGACGTAGACGGTGAAGCTGCCGCCGAGCGACTGGGTGATATAGCCGGCCTGCCCTGCCGGCAGGTTGACGACGTCGCCGTAAGGCACGTGCACCGCGTGGCAATCGCGTTGCAGGGTAAATGGTTCGCTGCTGGCACTGAATCCTGACATCGGCCCAAGGCCCAATCGATCGGCAATAACGGAAACAGAAAGGATAGCAAGACACGATGGAACAGCGCCTTGACGGAGGTCATCGGGTCGCGAACACCGGGCCGGGACCCGTCGCCCGACCGTCCGCAGGTGGGGCCGGTGCTCTATCATCGGGAGGGTCTTCACTGTCGTCGAACCACGTGGATCAATCCATTCACGCTCCATCCAGCAACCGCGCGCGGCCTGCACGCCCACTGCTGGTGTGCATCGCCACCGTCGTGATGGCGACCTTCGGATGGCTGATGTGCACGCTCGCGGCCGGCGCGGTGGCGGCGTTCGTCGCGTTGGTCACGGACGTCCGTCCGTGCTGGCCGATCGTGCTGCTGGCCATCCCCCTGACGCTGGTATTCAAGTTCAGCGGTTGCCTGCACGCACGCTGGGCGGGCACGATCGCGGCAGCCGCGATCCTGCTGGCGGGGTTTTACGCCGCCTGCCTGGTCGCGATCGCCCGCGTCGCGGCCGCCACGGGATTTCCATTCGGGCAGGCCTTGCGGACGGGCGGACTCGGGCTCGTGCTGCAGGTCGCCAAGCTCGGCTTGAGTGCCGTTTCGATCCTGGTCTATGCGGGCGCCGCGGTGCTCGCGGCCATGCTGGCCACATGGATGTCGCGCCCGCCGCACCAGCGCTGACGCCACGCCCCGCGATGCACAGTTGCGCCGGATCGGTACCTGACCATCACGGCGCGCAAGCCCGGCCTCGTTCAGGCCACGAACCGTCCGGATGCTTCGTCGATCGCGGGCGATTCCCAGGTCAGCCGTCGAGCGACTTCAACCCCGTCACCAGTTCGCCCGCCGCGGCCTGGCCGTCTCCGTACAGCATGCGCGTGTTGTCGGCATAGAACAACGCATTCTCGATGCCGGCAAAGCCCTTGCCCCGTCCGCGCTTGATCACGATGACGTTCTTCGCCTTCGAGACATCCAGGATCGGCATGCCGTAGATCGGTGAATTCTTGTCGGTGCGCGCGACCGGATTCACCACGTCGTTGGCGCCGATCACCAGCGCGACGTCGGTGTTGGGGAATTCCGGATTGATGTCGTCCATGTCCTCGATCAGGTCGTACGGCACACCGGCCTCGGCCAGCAGAACGTTCATGTGGCCGGGCATGCGCCCCGCCACCGGATGGATTGCGAACTTCACCTTGACGCCGCGATCGATAAGCAGCTTGGCGAACTCCCATATCTTGTGCTGCGCCTGCGCGACGGCCATGCCGTAACCCGGCACGATCGCCACGCGCTCGGCGTAGGCCATCATCACCGCGGCGTCGTTGGCGTCGATCGGCTTCAACGAACCGGCGATTTCCTGTTGCGCCGCGCCGCCACCACCACCGAAATTGCCGAACAACACGTTGCCCAGCGAACGGTTCATGGCCTTGGCCATCAACTGCGTCAACAAGGTGCCGGCCGCGCCGACCACCATGCCGGCGATGATCATGGCCTCGTTCTGCAACACGAAGCCCTCGAACGCAACCGCGAGGCCGGTGAAGGCGTTGTACATCGAGATCACGACCGGCATGTCGGCGCCGCCGATCGGCAGCGTCATCGCGACGCCGAACACCAATGCCAGCACGATGAACGCGGTCAGCCATCCCCACGCGAACGCATGGCCGTCTATGCCCGCGGCCAGCGCGATCGCACCGCAGACGATGGCCACGACGAAGATCGCGAGGTTCACCCAGCGCTGCAGCGGGAACACGAAACGTCGATCCATCCAGCCCTGCAGCTTGGCGAATGCGACAAGCGAACCGGTGAAGGAGATCGCGCCGATCAGCACGCCGACGAAGGCCAGCACCAGCTCGACCGGACTCAAACCCGCCGCCGCGCCAGCCCATGCTTCCGGCTGGATGGACGCGGTGTCAGGCACCAACAGCAACGCAGCGTTGAACCTGATCAGTTCCAGCGCGCCGATCGCGGCGGCCGCGCCGCCGCCCATGCCGTTGAACAGTGCGACCATCTGCGGCATCGCAGTCATAGGCACGCGCCGGCCAATGATCCACGACAGCACCACGCCGACCGCAATCGCCCCGACCATCCAGCCGAGATTGTGCATCCCCGGCAGGAAGAAGGTGGCGAGGATCGCGGTCGCCATGCCGACGCCCGCCCACACGATGCCTTGCCGCGCGGTGCGCGGCGAACTCATGCGTTTCAGGCCCCAGATGAAAAGGACGGCGGCGCTGAAATAGATCGCCTCGACGACCGTCGGCACCCACGCAGGGAACGTCATCGCTTCTTCTCCGGCGATGGCGCGGCGGACACCTTGCTGGTCTTGAACATCTCCAGCATCCGCTCGGTGACCACGTAGCCGCCGGCCACGTTGCCTGCCGCGAGCAGCACCGCGACCACGCCGATGCCGATGTTCACGGCGCCCTGCGCGTGACCCAGCGCCACCATCGCGCCGACCAGCACGATGCCATGCACGAAGTTCGAACCCGACATCAGCGGGGTGTGCAAGATGACTGGAACCCGACTGATAATCTCGTAGCCGGTGAACGCCGCCAACATGAAGATGTACAGTGCCAGAAAGCCGGTAATCATGTGTCCCCTCCTCCGCACCGGGCCATCATACCGGTATGCGCGACCTGCATGCTGCGGTCAACCGCGTCCTCGGCGATGCGTTATCAAGGGCAAGCCAGGGATGCACGAGACGACGGATGCCGAAACGATGCCAGCAGACGCGGTTGCGATGAGCATGGCGACACTGGAAGCGGTCGCACGCGCCCCGGCCGTGGATGCGGCGCGACCAGTCGCCGCGACCATCGATGCGTTCCTGGCTTCGGTTGAACGGCGTGCCTGGCGTCTGGCGGAAATCGCGCTGCACGATCCGGACGAGGCATTGGACGCGGTGCAGGATGCGATGCTGCGGCTGGTCCGGCATTACTCCGCCAAGCCGGCCGAGGAATGGCCACCGCTGTTCTGGGGCATCCTGCGCCGGCGCATCACGGACCTGCAACGCCGGCGCAGCGTCCGCAACAGGATCCTGGTCTGGACCGGCCGGATGGCGGCAGGAGACGACGAGAATCTCCCCGCATGGGAAGCGCCGGACCTGGGCCCCGACCCGGCGCGCGAGCTGGCTTCGAGGCAAGCCCACGCGGCCATGTCGCGCGCCATCCGGGCCCTGCCGCGACGCCAGCAGCAGGCCTTCATGCTGCGGGTGCTGGAGGGACTGGACGTCGCGGACACGGCCAGGGCGATGGGATGCAGCGGCGGCAGTGTCAAGACACACCTGTCGCGGGCCATGGATGCGCTGCGTACGCAACTCGAGGACTGGCGATGAGCAACCTTCCACAAGCCGATCTCCATCATTTGCCCGACGATGCCGCAATCGCGTCGCGCGCCCGGGCCGTGTTCAGGGATGCTTGCGAGCACGCCGATTCGTACCACGCACTGCGGCTTGGGTTGGCGCGGCGCAAGTCGCTTAATGCCCGCGGTTCGCATGCCGCGATGCGGGTATGGTTGCCGCTCGCGGGCGCCGCCGCATGTTGCGCCGTGGTTGCCGCGGCCTGGCTGCATCCGGCTACGCGGATCAGGGCTGGTGCAACGTCGACGATCGCGTCATCGGCGCCGATCGTCGCGAGCCAGGACGTCAGCGACGAACTGATCCCCGAAGTCGGAAGCAGCCAGATGGAGATGGTGCAGGACCTCGACTTCTACCGCTGGCTGGCCGCGCAGCCGGATGTCGCAGCCGCCGGCTCGGGAGGCCGGAACTGACATGCGAAGCTTGAATGCAAGGGTGCTTTTTGCGGCCACATGCCTGCTGGCCGCGGCCTCGGCAACGACCCGGACGGCCCGCGCGCTGCCGATGCGCGACGCACGGCCGCCTGCGGCCACGACGATGGGCGCGCCGGCGAGGCCGCTGGACTGGTCGAGCCTGGCTCCCGGGCAGCAACGGATGCTCGCGCCGGTGCATGGGCAATGGGATCGACTCCCCCCGCGCAGGCAACGACGCCTCGCCGAGCACGCGGCGCACTGGGCAACCCTCGCGCCCGGCAGGCAGGAATTGATCCGCCAGCACCTGGCCCGCTGGGCCGCGATGACGCCGGAGCAGCGCCGCCAGTTGCGCGAGAACGCACGTGCCTTCCGTCAACTCACGCCCGCAGAACGCGCCAAGGTCAGCGCCGCGTTCCGCAGGTTCCAGTCACTGCCACCCGCCGAACGGCGCGCACTGCGCGAGCGCTGGCGTTCGATGTCGCGGCAACAGCGACTGCGCCGGGCCCGACAGGCGGATCCCGCGCGACCGGGGTCCGCGGGACATTGAAATCCCCGACGCGCGCCGTCAGGCCTTGCCGAACACCACGTCGCCGTCGCGCGCGACGCAGGTTTTCGCCACCAGTTCGTCGTCGAAATCCGGCTTCCACACGCCGTCCGCGATCACCAATTCGCTGAAGTTCGCCAGATTGCGCGCATACATTTCCGACGCATGCAGCGGCGCACCGGACGCGAGATTCAGCGGTCCGATCACGGTGACCCCGTGCCGTTCGATGCGCTCACCCGGCCGGGTGGCCTCGCAATTGCCGCCGCCCTCGGCGGCGAGATCGACGATCACCGCACCGGCTTTCATGCCGTCCACCATGGACAGCGGCATGATCTTCGGCGACGGCCGTCCCGGCACTGCGGCGGTGGTCACGACCACGTCCACCGTCTTCACGTGCTCGGCCAGCCTGGCCTGCTGGGCCGCGCGCTCCTCGGCGGTGAGCTCGCGCGCGTAGCCACCCTCGCCCGCCGCGTTGACGCCGAGGTCGAGGAATTTCGCGCCCAGCGATTCGATCTGCTCGCGCGTCTCGGGGCGCACGTCGAAACCTTCCACCATGGCGCCCAGTCGACGTGCGGTCGCGATCGCCTGCAGGCCGGCCACGCCCGCGCCGATCACCAGCACCCTGGAGGGCCGCAGGGTGCCGGCCGCGGTGGTCAGCATCGGGAAGAACTTGGGTGCCGCCTCTGCCGCGATCAGCATCGCACGATAGCCCGCGATCGCCGCCTGCGACGACAGTACGTCCATCGCCTGCGCGCGGGTATTGCGCGGCAGCAGTTCGAGCGAGAACGCGGCGAGCTTGCGTTGGGCATAACCCGCGAGCCGGTCGGCGGCGGCGTGCGGCCGCAATTGCCCGATCAAGGCTGCTCCCGACCGCATGGCCGCGACACGATCGTTGGCCGGCGGCTGCACGCACAGCAGCACGTCGGCCGCTGCGGCCACGCCACGCACTTCACCGAATTCGACGCCCGCGTAGGTCGCATCGGGAAACCCCGCCTTTTCGCCGGCCCCGTGTTCCAGCATCACCCGCATCCCGCGCGACGCATACTTCTTCGCGGTTTCCGGCGTGATCGCCACTCGGCGTTCGCCGTCGACGGATTCGCGCAAGGCGGCAATGGTGATCGGCATGGCTGGACTCCGTTGCGAACACCGCATCCTAGCGCAAAGGGATCACGCACGGCTGCTAAACTTGAGTGATGCGAAACGACACAGCTCTCCAGTTCCTGCGCGACCGCCGTTCCGTTCCCTCCGCTCAACTGCAGGCTCCCGGCCCCTCGCCGGAGCAGCTTCGCGAAATCATCGCTGCAGCGATCCGGGTGCCCGACCACGGCAAGCTCGTGCCGTGGCGGCTGATCGAATTCAGCGGCGAGGCAGGCGTGCGTTTTGGCGCCGCACTGGCCGAACTGCACCGGCGCATCGACCCTGGCGTGCCCGAGCCGAAGCTCGCCAAGGACCGTGATCGTTTCGCCCATTCACCATCGGTGCTGGCCGTGGTCGCGTGCATCGATGAACGGCACCCGAAGATTCCGGCGCAGGAACAGTTGCTCTCGGCAGGCTGCCTGGCGTTCAACCTGTTGCTGGCCGCGCAGGCCGCGGGCTTCGGCGCGCAATGGCTGACCGGCTGGTCGTGCTACGACCGCGATGCGGCGCGGCTGCTGCAGCTCAAGGACAACGAGCGCGTGATCGCCTACATCCACATCGGTGGCCGCGGCGACGAACCGCCTGAACGCAAGCGGCCGGCGGTCGACGACGTGGTGGGTAGCTGGCAGCCATGAACGGCGGGGCACCGGCTTCGACGCTCTACCTGATCGACGCCAGCATGTACGTGTTCCGCGCCTGGCACTCGATGCCGGACGCGTTTTTCGATGTCGATGGCCAACCGGTCAACGCGGTGCACGGATTCGCGAGGTTCCTGCTCGATTTCATTGAGCGCACGCGCGCGACCCACGCGGTCACGGCCTTCGACATTGCGCTCACCAGCTCCTTCCGCAACACCATCTATCCCGCTTACAAGGCCAACCGCGAACCGGCGCCGCCGGAATTGAAGCGCCAGTTCGAATACTGCCGCGAACTCGCCGCCGCGTTCGGACTGGCGGTGCTTGCGGACGCCATCTACGAGGCGGACGATCTGATCGGCAGCGTGCTGGACGCCACGCGCGGCGAAGGCCTGCGTGCGGTCATCGTGTCGGCGGACAAGGATTTCGGGCAGTTGCTCGGGCCGGACACCGAGCAATGGGATTACGCGCGCGGCCAACGCTGGGGCGCCGCGGGCGTGCCCGCGCGGCTGGGCGTGGAAGCGCACCAGGTCGTCGATTACCTCGCCTTGACGGGTGACGCCACCGACAACATTCCCGGGGTGCCGGGCGTCGGCCCCAAGGGTGCGGCTGCGCTGCTCGCGCATTTCGGCGACCTCGACACGATCCTCGAACGCGTCGACGAAGTACCGTTCCTGCGCCTGCGCGGCGCCGCCTCGCTGGCCGTGAAATTGCGTGCGCACGAAGACCAGGCGCGCCTGTCGCAACGCCTTGCGCGCATCGCGCTGGATGCGCCGGTGCCGCGCAACGCCGACGGCCTTCTGCGACGCCCCCCCGACATCGGTGCGCTCGACGCGCTGTTCGAGCGCCTGCGCATCGGCCCGCTCACCCGCTCGCGTGCGCATGAAATCCTGCGCACGGAATCCGCCGCATGATCCGTGATCCGCGCATACCCGCCGATGCCGACGCGGCGGCCGAGACGCTCTACGGCGGCGACTGGCTAACCCTGAGGCGGCGCGGACGCTGGGAATTCGTCGAGCGCAACAACCCCGAAGGCGCGGTGATCATCGTCGCCGTCACGCCGGAGGACCGGGTGCTGTTCGTCGAACAGTACCGGGTGCCGATCCGCCGCTTCACCATCGAGATGCCGGCCGGCCTGATCGGGGATGCCGGCCACGCCGACGCCGACGTGATCGACGCCGCACGGCGCGAACTCGAGGAAGAGACCGGCTGGACCTGCGGACGCGTCGTGCCGCTGCATACGGGACCGTCCTCGGCGGGCATGAGCACCGAGCTGATGCACTTCGTGCGCGCGCTGGATTTGCGCAGGATCGGGGACGGCGGCGGCGATGAAACCGAAAACATCGTGGTGCACGCGGTCCCGCGTGTCCAGGCCGGCGCCTGGCTGCGCGAGATGTCCGGGAAGGGCTACTCGATCGACCCGAAACTGTTCGCCGGATTGTGGTTCCTCGAACACCCCTAGGCGTGCGATCCGGTTGCCGATCCGGGCGGCGTGGCGGCCCGGGCATGAACATGGCCACGTCCCGCGACGATGGTGTCGCAAGGCCCCGCATCCCTTCAGTCCGTGGCGGCTGCAGCCGCCTGCTCAGCCCCCGATGGCCGCGAGCATGGCAAACCGCACCACCAGCAGCACCGCCATCGCCAGCATGACCAGCACGGTCAACGCGATGCCGGTGGCACGCCCGAACGACCTGCCGGGGCTTCCGGAAAGTCCGATCGCGTGCAGGCTCCGGCCCGCGATCAACACGATGCCGAACAGGTGCAACAGCCATGGTCGGGTCTGTTCGAAGGCAAGCACGACCAGCAGCAGCAAAGCGATAGGCAGGTATTCGATCGCATTCGCGTGTGCGCGAATCGCACGCGCCAGGCTTTCGTGGCCACCGCTGCCAAGTCCCACGCCATGGGTATTGCGCAACCACATCACCCTCATCGCCAGCACGATGATCAGCAGCGCTCCGAGTCCCGCGTAAAGGCCCGCGATCAGCATTTCTATCCGCCCTGGATGGCGTGGTGCCAGCGCCACAGCGCGACCAGCGCAGCCAGCACCGCGACCAGTGTCAGGATCGAGAACGCCAGCATCCTGACGTCGAACCAAAAGAACGCCGCGATCGCTGCCAGCGGCACCACCGAGATTGCCAGCGACAGCACCCGGTCCTGCCGCCGTGATCGCGGCAGCAGCATCGACGCCCCGGCCCACGCCAGCAGGATCGCGAGGATGCGCCGCGCCCACTTGAAGTGCGGGGGTTGCGGCGCGTCGGTCAGCACGTCGGTCAGCGAGAGCTTTCCGACCAGTACCTGGTCGATCGGGTTGCCTTCCGGGTCGCGCGCCGGCACCAATGTCCCGTCCTCGTCGCGCGCGAACACCGTGATGGCGGAAGGATCGATCTTCATCCAGCGGATGCGCAAGTCGCCGACCTGCGGGCGCGCAGGGTCGCTGCTGGTGACCAGCGCACTACCGTGCGGCTGGAAGGTCGCGGCCATGTTGGCCGGCACGTGCGAGAGATCCGGATTGAACGGCTGGATCCCTGCGATCAGTCGCACCAGGGGCGGCGCCAGCCTGAATCCGGAAACAGTCACGCCGGGCGAATCGAAACGCTCGGCGAGGATCGGAAACGCGCCCGGGTTTTCGTGCCCTGCGGGGTGCCCGAACGTCGAGGCATCGATCGGATGATCGAACCAGTCCATTTCGTAACTGCGTTCGCCGCCAAAACGCGTCTCGTTCCACTGGAACATCTCGACCTTGCGCACCAGCGCCGGCGCATCGACCTCGACGCCGAACTGGGCGTCGCGGGCAGGCGCATGGACCTTCGGCACGCCTACTGCGAGCACCAGCTTGCCGTTTGATCCGGGACCTGGCACGGCCGCGCTCCCGGTGAGGACGAACCCTCCCAGCGCATCCTCGCCCATGGCGCGCAATCGATCGGTGTGTTCCGTGAACCCGAGCAGCAGCGCACCCAGCAGCAGCAACGCGCCGCCCAACACGGCGGTGTTGCGCGCAGGATCGGCGATCAGTCCGGACAGGCGGCTCACGCCGCGAGCTTACAACGAAGTACCGGCAAAATGCGCCTGTTCGTCGACCACCCCGTAGCGCCCACGCTCGTCGCACCACGGCGAGGCCATCGCGACGGCGTGATCGTGGGTGAAAAACAACCTCACGCCGCGCGCCAGCATGTCGTCCAGGAACCCGCGCTTCTCGTCCACCAGCATCTCGGGTGCGCGGTCGTAACCCATGGTCACGGGCAGGTGCACCCACTGCGTGCCGGGGATCAGGTCCGCGCAATACACCACGCCGCCCTTGCCATGCGGCCCGACGACTTCGGACAACATCAAGCCGGGCGTGTGGCCCTGCGAATAGTGGAAGCGCACCGCCTTGCCGAGCGTGCGCGAATGGCCGCCCTCGACTTTCTCCAGGCGGCCGCTCCGCTCCAGCAATTCGGCCACGCCGGGAATGAACGAGGCACGGTCGCGTGGATGCGGATGCGTCGCCCGCCCCCAGTGCACCGCACCCACGAGGTACGTCGCGTTCGGGAACAGCAGGCGCAACGGAGCGCCATCTTCCCATGGCTCCAGCAACCCACCCGCGTGATCGAAATGCAGGTGCGAGAGCACCACCACGTCGATGTCCTCGTGGCCCATGCCGGCGGCCTTCAGCGAATCCAGCAGCACGTGCCGTTCCTCGACCACGCCATAGCGCTCGCGCAGCTTCGGTTCGAAGAACGCGCCGATGCCGGTCTCGAACAACACGTTGCGGCCATCGAGGTCGGTGGCGAGCAGGCAACGGCAGGCCAGTGGGATGCGGTTCTGGTCGTCGGCCGGAAGCCACTTCGACCACATCGCCTTGGGGGCATTCCCGAACATCGCACCACCGTCGAGCTTCTGGGTGTTGCCTTCGATCGAATACAGTTTCATGTCGCGTTGCGTTGCCATGGCCCTTCCCCACGGAATGATACTCGGCACGCCGACGCCGGCGGGATCCACGATTTGCATGCCTCGATTACGCGCGGATCGATCCGCCGCATCGCGTTGGCGGGCGGGCGCGGGGGGGGGGCCTGAACGTCGACAGATTGACGATGTGCAGGTGGCAAAAAAGGCCCGCCTTGCGGCGGGCCTTTGCGTAGAGGCGATGCATGCACCGGACGCTTATTTCTCCGGCACGCTCACCGCGATGAACAGGTTCTGGCCCTGGTGCGACACCAGCAACAACACGGTGCTGCCTGCCTTCACGCGCGCGGTTTCGCGACGGAACTCGGACACGCTGTTCACGGGCCGGTTGCCTACGCGCAGGATAACGTCGCCCGGCGACAAACCTGCCATCGCTGCCGGTCCCTTGACATCGGTAATCACCACGCCGCCCTTGCCGTTGTAACCGAGCTGCTGGCGCATGCCGGACGTGATGTCCTGCACGGTCAGCCCCAGCAGGCTGCTGCCGCTGCTGGCGGCCGGCCCGCCCGCCAGGAACTCCTGGGTGAGGCCATTGCGCGGCATCTCGCCGACCTTGACCTTGACGGTCATCGGCTTGCCGTTGCGCAGGATGCTCACGCTGGCCTCCGTGCCGGGTGCGGTCATCGCCACCGACGGCGGCAATTGCGATGAATCGTAGATCTTGTGGCCATCGAACGCGGTGATCACATCGCCGACTTCCAGCCCCGCCTTCTGTGCCGGACCACCCGGCTGGACCTGCGCGACCAGCGCGCCCTGCGCCTGGGCCAGCCCCTTGCTCTTGGCGATGCCTTCGCTGATTTGCTGGACAGTCACGCCAAGCATGCCGCGACTGACGTAGCCCTTGGTCCTGAGCTGGTGCGCGGCATCCATCGCGATGTTGATCGGGATCGAGAAAGACAGACCCATGGAACCGCCGTCGGTCGAGAAGATCTGCGAGTTGATGCCGACCACTTGCCCGGCGAGGTTGAACAGCGGGCCACCCGAGTTGCCGCGGTTGATCGGCACGTCGGTCTGGATGAAGGGCACGTCGGACTGGTCACTACCGAGACTGCGGCCGACGTAGCTGACGATGCCGGCACTCACCGAATGGTCGAGCCCGTACGGCGAGCCGATCGCGACCACCCACTGCCCGGGTTCGAGGCCGCTCGAATTGCCGATCTGCACCGTCGGCAAACCGGTGGCATCGATCTTCAGCAGGGCGATGTCGTAGATCTTGTCCTCGCCGACCACCTTGGCCGCAAACGTACGATGGTCGGACAGGTGCACCCTGACCGAATCGGCGTGCGCAACCACGTGGCGGTTGGTAAGGATGTAACCGTCCGGCGAGATGATGAAGCCGGAGCCCAGCGATTCGCCGCCGCGGTCCGGCGGCTGCTGGAACCGGGGCCCCGGAATCCCGAAGAAGCGGAAGATGTCCGGAATCGGCGGCGACTGGGTTTGCTCGCCGCCCGGGCTGTCGCTTCCCATCTCGCTGGCGTGGTTGTAGTGCGCGACCACGTTGACGACCGCCGGGCCGTACTGCTTGACGATGCTTGTGAAATCGGGCAACGCGACGCTGGGCGTCGCCGCCAGCGCCGTGCCCACGCCGGCAAGGCACAAAAGAACGAATACGGCGGCCATCCGCCTCACCCGTTTCAACATGCTGTTCTCCTCATGTGATTGGCGAAAACTGGTCGATGAGTCGATGCGCAGGCGCATGCCCTGGCCCGTGACGTCGCTCGTGGATTCGCACACGTCGAAAACCCGCATGGATGGTCCAGGGTCGGTCGTCGCCGAACGACCGGCCCCGAACGCCGAATCAGTGCCGGGCAGCGGAGCTGCCGGACGCCGGCGCTCCCGGCAGCAGCACGATCGAGAATGGCACGCCGGATCGATCCTGTGGCTGCGCGTTCGCGAACGGCAGCATCGCATCGCGCGCGAACGTGGCGCGACGCAAGTAATCGGGTTGCATCAGGCCGGTACCATAGACGACATTCGCGGAAGCCGGCTCCGCCGACAACACGGTTGGCTGGCGCGACAGCATCCATGGCGGTGCCACGGCGCCAGAGGCGGGGTTAGTCGCCTCGGCCAGCGAAGTGTTGCCGCCGGCCGCACCGGCCGAGGGACGACTCTGCGCCACCGGCGCGGGGGTATCGATGCGGGGATTCGGGGCATTCAGCATCAGTGCCGCGACCGCGACGCCGGCGGCGATCGCGCCCCCGCCCACGTAGCGCGTCCAGTGCCGCTGCCGCGCGTGCGTGCCGGCCTCAGACTCGAGCGCGGCGGCCACGCGCGCCGCCAAGTCATCGCCGGGCTTAGACATCGACAACCGTGACGAATCGGAGGCCAGGCAGGCACGGATCACGTGCCAGCGCGACCAGATCGCGGCGAGTTCGGGATCGTGGTCCAGGCGCCGCAACAGGAAGCGGGTCGGTTCTGCGGCCAGTTCACCGTCCATCAGGGCGGAAAGGTCTTCTCGGCTGCTCGGATCCATCAGCGGATTCCTCTCACGGCACTCGTCGGAAATTCAGGCTTCGTCGTTGGACAACAGGGGACGCAATTTTTCGTCGATCGCTTCCCGGGCCCTGAAGATGCGTGAACGCACGGTGCCGATCGGACACTCCATGCGTTCGGCGATTTCCTCGTAGGACAGGCCATCGACTTCGCGCAGGGTGATCGCATCGCGCAGCTCCTCGGGCAATTTTTCGACCGTGGCGAACACCGTTTGTTCAATCTCGCGGCGCGCCAGCTCGTGCTCTGGGGTGGCCTCGTCGCGCAGGCGGGTACCGGAATCGAACTGCACCGCCGTGTCGGCGTCGATGTCTTCGGCGGGCGGGCGGCGGCCCTGGGCAACCAGATGGTTCTTGGCGGTGTTCACGGCAATCTTGTACATCCAGGTGTAGAACGCGCTTTCTCCGCGGAACGCGCCGATCGCGCGGTAGGCGCGGATGAAGGCTTCCTGCGCGACGTCCTCGCACTCGCTCCAGTCGTGCACGTACCTCGACACCAGGCCGATGATCTTGTGCTGGTACTTGCGCACCAACAAGTCGAAGGCCTTGTTGTCACCTTTGCGCACGCGCGCTACCAGTGCACGATCGGTTTCCACATCGCCCATCCGGGCGGCACTCCCTACGGCGCCGGTCGCAGCATGCGCACCGGTATGACCGCGCTCCTCGCGCGAAAGTTCAACCAGCCTGGCCATCCCGAAGTCCCGATCAACACGACTTGGCCATGGTTGGGTCGGTTACCCTCAAGATCAAGCGTAACCCGGGCCACGGCCATTGCAACCCGGCGCCCGGCAAGGCGTTGACCGCGCCGGCAGCCCGTCCGATGATGCCCTTCGACCGGCAAGATCGGGTTGGAGCAGGAGCGCGGCGTGTTCGAAGGGTTGCGGTTCAAGCATTGGCAGGCGGACCGCGGCGGCGACGGGGTCCTGATCCTGACCATGGACCGCGCCGACCGCCGCGTCAACGCGCTGTCGCGCGCGCTGCTGGACGAGCTCGATGCCATGCTGGAACGCATCGTCATCGAACGACCGGCTGCCGTAGTGGTCCGTTCCGGCAAGATCTCGGGCTTCGCGGTCGGCGCCGATCTCAGGGAATTCGAAGGTTACGAGCGCGCCGGCACGGTGCGCGAGGAAATCGAGCACGGCCAGAGCGTGTTCGAACGCCTGGCGCGCCTGCCGATGCCGACGGTGGCGGCAATCCATGGCACCTGCATGGGTGGTGGCACCGAACTCGCCCTGGCCTGCCGGATGCGCGTAGCTTCACGCGCACCGGAGACGCGCATCGCGCTGCCCGAAGTGCAACTCGGCATCCATCCCGGCTGGGGCGGCACAGCGCGCCTGCCACGCCTGATCGGCGCTCCGAAGGCGCTGGCGATGATGCTCACCGGGCGTGCTGCGTCCGCCGAACGCGCGCACGCCGAGGGCTTGGTCGACCGGCTGGCCGAACCCGATGCCCTGCTCGACGAAGCCCGCAACCTTGCGTTGCATCCCATCACGCGCCCGTTCGTGCAACGCGCCACGGCATGGTTGACCAACTGTTGGCCGGCGCGCCGGATACTCGCGCCGATCGTGCGCAAACAGGCAGCGGCGAAGGCACTCCCGCAACATTACCCCGCGCCGTTCGCATTGATCGAGGCGTGGCGACGCGGCGGCGCCGACATCTCGCAACGCCTCCGACTCGAGGCGCGCTCGGTCGCGAAACTCGCGGCTACGCCCACCGCGCACAACCTGATCCGGATCTTCTTCCTGCGCGAGCGCCTGCGCGGCCTCGCGGGCGACACGCCGCACGACATCCGCCACGTGCACGTGGTCGGCGCCGGGGTGATGGGCGGCGACATCGCGGCATGGAGTGCATTGCGCGGTTTCAAGGTCACGCTGCAGGATCGCGAGATGAAATTCATCGAGCCGGCGCTCGCACGCGCACGGAAACTGTTCGAGAAGAAACTCAAAGCGTCCGATCACATCGACGCTGCAATCAGCCGCCTCACGGCCGATGTCGGCGGCGCCGGCATCGCCCCGGCACAACTGGCGATCGAGGCGATCTACGAGAATCCCGAGGCCAAGCAAGCGGTGTATCGTTCGCTCGAACCGAACATGGCGAACGACGCGCTGATCGCCACCAACACCTCGTCGATTCCGCTGGACGAACTGCGCGGCGCGTTCGTGCATCCGCAGCGGTTCCTCGGACTGCACTTCTTCAACCCGGTCGCGCAGATGCCGCTGGTGGAAGTGGTTCGCCACGACGCAGTGGATCCGGTCATCGAAAAACGGTCACTGGCTTGGGTCAAGGCCATCGGCAAGCTGCCGCTGCCGGTCGAGGGGACGCCGGGTTTCCTGGTCAACCGCATCCTGATGCCGTATCTGCTCGAAGCCGTGCGTTGCCATGCCGAGGGCATCCCCGACCCGGTCATCGACCGTGCCGCGAAACGTTTCGGCATGCCGATGGGACCGATCGAACTGGCGGATACGGTCGGACTCGACGTCGCCTTGTCAGTGGGCCGCGAACTTGGTCCATTCCTGGGACTCGAACTTCCCGACGGCATCGCCGACCGGGTCGAAGCCGGCAAGCGCGGCAAGAAGGACGGCCAGGGCTTCTACGCGTGGAAGGACGGCAAGGCTGAGAAGCCGAAACTGGATTCGAACTATCGCGCGCCGGACGACCTGGAAGATCGCCTGATCCTGCCGATGCTCAACGAAACCGTGGCCTGCCTGCACGACGGCGTGGTCGCGGACGCCGACCTGCTGGACGCGGGCGTGATCTTCGGGACCGGCTTCGCGCCATTCCGCGGCGGTCCGGTCCAGTACATCCGCAGCGCCGGCGCCGGCGTACTGCGCGAAAAGCTGGAGTCGTTGGCGAAAACCCACGGCGCGCGCTTCGCGCCCAAACCGGGCTGGTTCAACTCCGCATTGACGGATCGCGACTGAGTCTGGAGTTCTGTTGCGCCGCTGCCGGCCACCGGCTCACCAAATCAAATCGTCGGGCACGCCGTCATCGGCGGCGGGCGTATCCGGATCAACCAGCAACGCGACGACCTCCGGGGCAATTGGCTGGGCTTTCAATGCAACTTCGCGCGCCACGATCAATGCACGGCCGCCTTGCATCACCACGCCGAGTTCGCCGGAGTTGAGCTGGCGCAACTGTTCCCCGGTCGCGTAAACACGGCGGATCTTGCCGGCGAACTCGAAATGGCGCGGTTGGTCCGCATCGAGCCTGTTTAGGGCCTTGCCGTCCAGGAGTTCGTGCAACTTGCGCTTGCGTTCCTTGCGCGCGGCGGCCTTCTCGCGCGCTTCGCGCTCGGCGTTTTCGCGCTCGGCACGCTCTACCTGCGCGCGCAATGCGAACGCCTTGGCCAGATCCGGTTCACCCGGATCGCGCGACTTGCGTGGGCGCGATTGCGGCGGGTGTCGAACCGGCATGCCGGATTTCACGGATAGCGAAGGCTTGAACCCGGCCTTCAGCAATTGGTCGCGCAGGGATTCGCTCATATGCACTTCAACGCATCTCGACTTCAATGCCTTTCGCGAAGCCGGCTCCGGGGTGCCTTGGTGGGAAGTCAGGTAACGGATGTCCGTTATGGACCGACAAGCCCGCTTGCGCCCACCGATGACCGGACATCGCCGCAATCATGGATGGCTGCATCAGTAATGCGGGGGCGGCGGCTCGTTCCTGACGTCCTCCGACAGACTGGTGCGGAGCGCGGCAAGTTCCCGACGCAATTCCACCAGGGCGTTCTCCAGACGCAGCAGGCGCTGCGACTGCTGCATTTCCGTGTCGCTCAGCGAGGACACGGCATCGTCGAGGAAGGTGAGGCGCATCTCGACATCGTCGAGGCGTTCGTCAGGGGGCGTGGGCGTCATGCGGTCTGCTCCTGCAATCGTGTCGTGCTGCGTCCGCGGCCGATCCCGTAATAGGCGATGCCCGCGGATTCGACCATGGCGGGATCGTACAGGTTGCGTCCGTCGAACAGCACCGGCGTGCCGAGCGTTGCCTTGATGCGCGCAAAGTCGGGGCTGCGGAAAACCTTCCACTCGGTCACGACCGCCAGGGCGTCGGCGCCATCGAGAGCGGCCCACGGATCGTCGCACAGCACCAGGTCGTCCCGCTCGCCATAGATGCGTGCTGTCTCAGCGCGCGCCTGGGGATCGAACGCGCGCACTTTCGCACCGGCCTGCCACAGCAACTCCATCAGGACGCGGCTTGGCGCTTCGCGCATGTCATCGGTGTTGGGCTTGAACGCCAGCCCCCACAACGCGATCGTGCGACCACGCATGTCGCCGTGGAAATGCCGGGAAACCAGCTCGAACAGCTTGCACTTCTGGTCGCGGTTCACCGCTTCCACCGCGCCCAGAAGGCGCGCGGCGTAACCGTTGGACCGTGCGGTGTGCTCCAGCGCCTGCACATCCTTGGGGAAACAGGAACCGCCATAACCGGCACCGGGATAGATGAAGTGGTAGCCGATGCGCGGATCGGCGCCGATGCCGTGGCGCACCATCTCGACGTCGGCACCCACGCGCTCGGCGATGTTCGCGATCTCGTTCATGAAGCTGATCTTGGTCGCCAGCATCGCGTTGGCCGCATACTTGGTGAGCTCGGCCGAACGCTCGTCCATTACAACGATGCGCTCGTGGTTGCGATTGAACGGCGCATACAGCGACTTCAGCACGTTGACCGCGCGCGGCGAGGACGCGCCGACGATGATGCGGTCGGGCTTCATGCAGTCGTTGACCGCGTCGCCCTCCTTCAGGAATTCGGGGTTGGAGACCACGTCGAAAGGAATGTCGTCGCCACGCTCGGTCAATGCCGCGGAAATCTCCGCGCGCACGCGATCGGCGGTACCGACCGGAACAGTGGACTTGTCGACCACCACCGCGTAACGGCCGAGGTGCCGGCCGATGCTGCGTGCCACGCTCAGCACGTACTTGAGGTCGGCGCTGCCGTCCTCGTCGGGTGGCGTGCCGACCGCGATGAAAACCACGTCGCCATGCGCGACGGCGGCGCTGGCATCGGTGGTGAACGCCAGCCGGCCCGCTTCGTGGTTGCGCCTGACCAGCGGCTCCAGCCCCGGCTCGAAGATCGGGATGCCGCCCTGTTCCAGGCGCGCGATCTTGTCCGCATCCACGTCCATGCACAACACGTGGTTGCCCATTTCGGCGAGGCAGGTGCCGGTCACGAGGCCGACATAGCCGGTGCCGAAGATGGTGACTTTCATGCGCGATTCCGGGCAACGGGACGGACCGCGATTCTAGCAGTCATCCGCATGGCTACAGGCGGTCCAGCACGGCGCGAAGGTCATCGGGCAGCGGCGCGGAAAAGCTGTAGGCACGCTCGTCCAGCTCGAACTCGAAGCGGGCCGCATGCAGGAACATCCGCTTCAGACCGAGCGCACGAAAACGCTTGTTGGCCTCGCGTTCCCCGTATTTCGGATCGCCAGCGAGCGGGTGGCCGGCATGCGCGGCATGCACGCGAATCTGGTGCGTGCGTCCGGTCGCGAGGGTGGCCTCGACCAGGCTTGCATCACGGAAGCGCTCGATCTCGCGGAAGAAGGTCAACGCCGGCTTGCCGTCGCTGTCCACCCGCACCATCCGTTCGCCGCCCGCCAATGTCGATTTGCGCAGGGGCGCGTTGACGTCGAACTTCACGCGTTGCAATTTGCCGGTCAGCAGGCACAGGTACTGCTTGGTGGTTTGTCCGGTACGGATCAATTCCTGCAGGCCCGCTAGGCCTCGCCGGCTGCGCGCGAACACCAGCACGCCGGACGTGTCGCGATCCAGCCGGTGCGCCAGCTCGAGATGTTCGTTCGGGCGGGCCGCGCGCATCGACTCGATCGCACCGAAAGCCACGCCACTGCCGCCATGGCTGGCGATGCCGGCGGGCTTGTCGATGGCCAGGAAGTCGCGGTCCTCGAAAATCACCGCGCGCCGGACCTCGTCCAGCATCGACGGGGGCGGCGTGCCGGATGCTTCGCGTTCGGCCGTCCGGACCGGCGGGATCCTGAGCCGGTCGCCGGCGGCCAGCCGGGTGTCGGGTTTCGCGCGCCGTCCGTTGACCCGGACCTGGCCGGTCCGCAGGAGCCTGTAGACGTGGCCCTTGGGCACGCCTTTCAGCAATGCCGCCAGGCAGTTGTCGAGTCGCTGGCCTTCCCGTTCGGGGCCCACCTCCACGGTTCGCACCGAACTGAAATCCTTGGCCGAAGTTGCCGTCCCCATTGGAAAAAACCCTTTGCGATGATAGGATTGCCATTGCGTCAAGCAGGCTCTCGCCCCTCATGGGCGACCCTGTATCCGTTCGCAACGCGGACAAGGCTTCCGCCTGCCATTCCTGACCGGGAGCAGCCGGTACCTCGCCATCGTAACGTTCGGGTCGATGTTTGCCCACCGCCGTCATGGCGGCCGGGGGACTCGGGACGCGACGAACCCGATCAATCACCAGCCGGGGCCGCTGAACGGGCCCGGCGACTGCCGCCAGGCGCGGCACGTCATCCGGCCGGCCGCCCCATGAAGGCGCCGCCGAAGACGCGCTGCGCAGGCGACTTCAAGGAATACACAATGAAACGCATGTTGATCAACGCGACTCAGCGTGAAGAGTTGCGTGTGGCCATCGTCGATGGCCAAGCCCTGTACGACCTCGACCTCGAAATCCCGGCCCGCGAACAGAAGAAGTCCAACATCTACAAGGCCCGCATCACGCGGGTCGAGCCTTCCCTCGAAGCCTGCTTCGTCGATTACGGCGCCGAGCGCCACGGCTTCCTGCCGCTGAAGGAAATCTCACGCGAATACTTCACGCCCGGCGCCGACCCCAACAAGGCCGGCATCCGCGAGTTGCTGAAGGAAGGCCAGCAGCTCATCGTGCAGGTCGAGAAGGAGGAACGCGGCAACAAGGGCGCCGCGCTCACCACCTATATCTCGCTGGCCGGCCGTTACATGGTGCTGATGCCCAACAGCCCGAACGCCGGCGGCGTGTCGCGCCGCATCGAGGGCGAGGACAGGCAGGCGCTGAAGGACGCCCTGCAGCACGTGAGCGTGCCCGACGACATGGGCCTGATCGTGCGCACCGCCGGTGTCGGCCGCGACGCCGAGGAATTGCAGTGGGACCTCGACTACCTGCTGCAATTGTGGAAAGCGATCTCGGAAGCCGCCGCCGCGAAGTCGGCGCCGTTCCTGATCTACCAGGAATCCAAGCTGTTCATCCGCGCGCTGCGCGACTACCTGCGCGCTGATATCGGCGAGATCCTGATCGACGAGCCTTCGCTCTACGAGGACGCGCGCGAGTTCATGCAGCAGGTGATGCCCAACAGCCTGCGCAAGCTCAAGCTGTACGACGATCCTACGCCGCTGTTCACGCGCTTCCAGATCGAGACCCAGATCGAGAGCGCCTACGACCGCAGCGTGCGGCTGCCGTCGGGCGGCTCGATCGTGATCGACCAGACCGAAGCGCTGACCGCGATCGACATCAACTCGGCGCGTGCCACCAAGGGCAGCGATATCGAGGACACCGCGTTCCACACCAACTGCGAGGCGGCGGTCGAGATCGCGCGCCAGTTGCGCATCCGCGACCTCGGCGGCCTGGTGGTGATCGACTTCATCGACATGGAAAGTTCGCGCCACCAGCGCGAGGTCGAGGAGAAATTGCGCAGCGCGCTGAAGCTCGACCGCGCCCGCGTGCAGGTCGGCCGCATCTCGCGCTTCGGCCTGCTGGAGCTGTCGCGCCAGCGCCTGCGTCCGAGCCTGGAGGAATCCACCCAGATCGTGTGCCCGCGTTGCGACGGTCACGGCCGCATCCGCGGTATCGAGTCGCTGTCGCTGTCCGCGTTGCGCCTGATCGAAGAACACGCGATGAAGGAAAACACCGGGCAGGTGCTGGTGCAGGCGCCAACCCGCGTGGCCAACTTCCTGCTCAACGAGAAGCGTTCCGGCGTGGTCGAGATCGAGATGCGCCACAAGGTGCACGTGGTGATCGTCGCCGACGAGAACCTGGAGACACCGCACCTGGAAATCATGCGCATCCGCGAAAGCGAGATGGGCGAACACGCCAAGCCGAGCTACGAGCGCATGACCGAAGCTGCCGCCACGCCGCAACCGCGCATGGGCGTGGTGGTGCACGGCGAGGAGCCGGCCGTCAGCGGCGTCCCGCGCGCCGCGCCGCTGCCGCTGCGCGAAGAAGCGGCAACCGCTCCGGCAGCGGTCGCGGGGCCTGCCGCTGCTGCGCCTTCGGCCGCTTCCGGGGGATTGCTGGGCCGGCTGTTCGGTTGGTTCCGGGGCGAACCCGCGGCTGAGGCCGTCGACGTCCAGCCCGCGGCGGCACCGGCTTCGCGCACGCCGCGATCGACCGGCAGCAGTCGGCGCGAACGCCCCGGCGACCGTCCGGTGGAGGCGTCGCACGGCGGCGCTCGCCGCAACCGCCCCGATCGCGAAGGCGATGGCCGTCGCACGCGACAGCAAAACGCGCAAACATCCAAGGCTTCGCCGCAAGCGAAGTCGAACCGGTCGCACGCCGATGACTCGCAGCGGCAATCACGCCCGGCGCCGAAACCGGCAGCGCCTGCTGCAGCCAGGGCAGCCAGCGAATCGCGCCCCCAGGAAGCACGTCCGGCGCGTGGCGAACCGAAGGACAAGCCGCAAGCGGAAACACCGCGCACGGCACCCGCACATCAGCCGGCACAGCCCGTCGGCATGACCGTGCCCGAACCGGAACCCCGGCAACCCGCCGGCGTCGAGGCTGCCGCGCCACCCGCCGGCACCGACGACGCTGCGGGCTCGACCGCGGGCGGCACCGGCAAGCGTCGCCGCGGACGTCGCGGCGGACGTCGCCGCAAGCACGCCAACACCGGTCAGAACGACACGACGCCCGACTTGCCGCGCGACATCGACGACGAGGATGCCGATCGCGGCCGGCGTTCCGGCCCACCGGCGAAGCGCGATGAAACCGGCACCCAGGGGCACGCATCCGAAACCGGCGAGTCCGCCAGCGCGACGTCTTCGAACGGCGGCCCCGGACCGTCCGCAAGGCCGAAGCAGGCGCCCGCGACCGCCACGCCGGACCCTGCGTCATCCGAACGCCCACCGGGCGTCGTGGCCGCGACGCCCGCACCGCCGCCGTCGACCCGACCGGATGCGGCACGCGAGGCGGCACCCCCGCCTGCACCGGCAATCCCGGAACCCACCCGGGAGAAGCCGTCAGTGGCACCAGCGACCGCATCGCCGACAACAGCCACGACTCCCGCCGCACCTGTCATGCCGAAGGCGGAACCGGTCACCCCCTCGCTATTCGCGGCGCCGCCACCGTCGCAACCCTCCGCACAGGCGTTGCCGCGCCATCCTGCGATTCCCACGCCACGTCCGTTGTCGGGCGCCATCCGGCCCATGCTGGCACCACAGGTCTTGCCGAAGTCACCGACACCAGCACCGGCACCGGCACCGGCACCGGCACCGGCCACCGACGGCCAGGCAAGCCGCGACAAGCCCCCGGAGTGACGGAAAGTTTCCGCCCGGACAGGCGTCCGGGCGGATTCCTTCCGGGTAAAGCAATTCACCCGGCCGGGACGACCGGATCGTCGAGCAGCCCGTGCGCGGTGAGCACGTGGGCAAGCGCGATCGTGTGCTGCACGCCGAGCTTCTCGAACAGGCGCTGTTTGTAGGTGGAAACGGTCTTGGCGCTCAAGTGCAGGCGCTTGGCAATTTCGTTCACGGCCAGTCCGCGCGCGAGCATCAACGCCACTTCCAGTTCACGCGAGGACAGGGACTCCAGCGGGGACCCCTCGCCGTCCACCGCGGACAGCGCCATTTCGCGCGCCACCGCCGCATCCAGGTAGCGCTTCCCGCGCGCGACCGTGCGCACCGCCTGCAGCAATTCTTCCGCCGCGCAACCCTTGGTCAGATATCCGAGCGCTCCGGACTGCAACAGGCGGCGCGGGAATTGCGCATCCTGCATCACGGTCAGGATCACGATGCGGGTATCAAGGCCGGCGCGTTGCACGCGCCCGGTCAGTTCGATGCCGCTCATGCCCGGCATGTGCACATCGACCAGCGCGACATCCGGCTTGATCGCGCGCACCAGGCGCAGACCATCTTCCGCGTTGCTGGCCTCGCCGGCCACCTCGATGTCCGGTTGCCCGGAAAAGATCAGGCCAAAGCCCGAACGCACCAGCTCATGATCGTCGACCAGAACGACTCGAATCATTCCCTGACCCCCATGGCCGCGGCGCAACCCGCCCGCCAGCCCTAAATCGCGCCAGCGGTCGAATGCAACCCCGGCGCGGGAGCACGCCAGGCCGGGCTTGATGCACAATCGGCGGATGCCGACCGCCCCAAGCCTGTACCGACACCCCCTGCTGCAGGGGCTGCTGGCCACCAACAAGCGCGATGTACCTTGGCTGGTGGCCCTTCGCAATACGGCCGCGATCGTGCTGCCCCTCGCGATCGGCGCGATCGGCGGGCACCTCATCGCGGGCCTCGGCGTGTCCGCCGGCGCACTCAACACGATGTTCGCCGACCAGCCCGGCCCCTACCTGCTGCGTGCGCGACGGCTACTGCTGACGACGCTCGCCGCCGGGCTGGCCGCATTCGCGGGCGCCACCCTCGGCCAGTGGCCACTGGCGCTGCTGTTCGTCGCGGCGTTGTGGGGTTTCGCGGCGGCGATGCTGGTCGCCATCGGCCCGAACGCCACCCGTGCCGGCATGGTCAGCATGATCCTGCTGATGGTCCTGGGGGCCGAGCCGCAGGCCGCCGCGCAAGCGCTGCCGACGGCATTGCTGATCATCGCCGGCGGCTTGCTGCAAACCCTGTTCGCGATCCTGGCCTGGCCGCTGCAACGCTACCGGCCGGAGCGCATGGCCATGGCCGCCGCGCTTCGCGCGCTTGCCGGCGAGGCACGCGCGAACGTCGGCCACGACAATCCGATCGCACTGCCGCCTTCGCTCAACGACCTGCAGGCGATGCTGTTCGGCGCTGACCGCGCACGCGGTCGCGCCGTCGAGGCCTTCCAGGTGCTGGCCGAACAGGCCGAACGCGTGCGGGTCGAACTGCTGGCGCTGGCCGACTTGCAGTCCGCGTGCGCTTCGTCGTCGCTGCGGGAAGCCTTGCAGGCGGTCCGGGAGGGCGCGGCCACGGTGCTGGCCACGCTCGCGGATGCGCTGGAAGCCGGCGAACCGCCCGCCTCGGATGCCGCGCTGGCGGAATATGCCGGAGCCACGCAGCGACTTGCCGCTTGGCGAATTTCCGATGCATCGACCGGCTGGATCGTGCAGGTCGCCGACGCGCGTGCCGCCGCTCTGGGTGGGCAGTTGCGCGCCGCAACCCGCAACGCGGAGGCGGCGGGCAGCCGCGGCGAGGCCCGCGTGCAACGCGCGGAACTACGGTTGCCGCGCGCGCTGCGCCCGGCCAACCCGCTGGCGATCCTGCGCGCCAACCTCGATTTCTCCTCGGTCGCGTTCCGCCATGCACTGCGTTGCGGCGCATGCCTCGCGCTCGCGTTGGCCATCGCTCACCTGCTGTCGCTCGCCCGGGGCTACTGGATCCCGATGACGGTCGCCATCGTCCTGAAACCCGACTTCGGAACCACCTGGCGTTATGGCCTTCTGCGCGTGGCCGGCACGCTGGGCGGACTGCTGCTTACCACCACGCTGCTGCACTTCGGATTCGACGACTTCTGGGAAGCACTGCTGTTGTTCACGGTCCTGTGTTTTGCCTATCGCGAACTCGCCACGGTCCACTATGGCGTCGCAGTGGCCTGCCTGACCGGCGTGGTGGTGATCCTGCTGTCCTTCTACGGCATCGCGCCGGAGGCATCGATGACCGCGCGTGCCAACGACACGGTCATCGGCAGTGCGCTGGCGCTGATCGCCTACCTGGTCTGGCCGACCTGGGAGCGTGGCCGCGAACGCGAAGTCCTGGCAGGCCTGCTGGACGGCTATCGCGAATACCTGGTCGCGGTACTCAAGGGCAGCCCGCGCCGGCGCCGCGATACGCGCATCGCGGCGCGCGCGGCGCGCAGCAATGCGCTTGCATCGCTGGATAGGCTGCGCCAGGAGCCCAACGGCCGTCGGCACCTGCCGCGCGCGGAGACGCTGGTCGCGCAGGCCAACCGCCTGATCCGCGCCGCGATGGCCCTGGAAGCCGCCCGCGATGACGCCGAAGTACCGGCGAACCCAACCCTCGACGATTTCACCCGCTCGTGCGACGCCGCCCTGCGCGACGCCGCCAATGCGCTGCGCGAATCCCGCACACCGCAAGGCGGGCATGCGCTCCGTGCCCGCCAGCAGGCGCTGGCGGAGGCGCTGCCGCAACCTGGCAGCGCACTCGACGCCAGTCTGCGCGATGCCAGCGACCGCATCGTCGATGCCATCGACAGCCTGCTCCACGGACTGACGCGCGACCCACTCGGAGACCAATCGCACACCGGACAACCCTGACGCGCATGGCGTGCGGATCGCGCGGGCACGATCGCACCGGCCTTGCCGATAGCCGGACGGCAAACGCCCTGAACGTGGCCCGCCAGCCGCGGCGCTCGCAAACCGCTGGTTATACTTGCGTCATGCTCAAGATCGACACCCACTCGCACATCCTGCCGGAGGAGTGGCCCGACCTCGCCGAAAAATACGGTGATCCGCGTTTCCCGGTGATGGTCAACGCGGGCGGCCGCCATCGCATCTACAAGGACCGCAAGTTCTTCCGGGAAATCTGGAAGAGCTCGTTCGATCCCGAATTCCGCATCGAGGAATGCGGCAAGCTCGGCGTCGACGTGCAGGTGATCTCGACGGTCCCGGTGTTGTTTTCGTACTGGGCAAAACCCAACCAGGCGCGCGAACTGCATCGCCACCTCAACATGCATGCCGCGGAAATCTGCCGCAGGCATCCGCGCCATTACGCCGGCATCGGGACGGTGCCGCTGCAATCGCCTCGGCTCGCGATCGAGGAAATGGAGCACTGCATCGAACAGCTCGGACTGCAGGGCGTGCAGATCGGCTCGCACGTCAACGAATGGAATCTCGATGCGCCGGAACTCTTCCCGTTCTTCGAGGCCGCGGCCGACCTCGGTGCCGCGATCCTGATCCACCCCTGGGACATGATGGGCAAGGACAGCATGCCCAAGTACTGGCTGCCGTGGCTGGTGGGAATGCCGGCCGAGCAGTCGCGCGCGGCCTGTTGCCTGATCTTCGGCGGCGTGCTGGAAAGGCTGCCGTCGCTGCGCATCGCGTTCGCGCACGGCGGCGGTTCGTTCCCCTTCACGATCGGCCGCATCGAGCACGGCTTCCGGATGCGCCCGGACCTGGTGGCCACCGACAACAGCCGCGAACCGCGTGCGTACTTCCATCGTTTGTTCTTCGATTCGTGCGTGCACGATCCGCAGGCGCTCCGCCATCTTCTCGACGTGGTCGGAGACGAGCGCGTGATGCTGGGTACCGACTATCCGTTCCCGCTCGGCGAGCAGCAACCGGGCAGCGGGATCGACGCGCTCGACCTGCAACCGTCCCAGCGCGCGCGCCTGTTCCACGGCGCGGCGCTGGAGTGGCTGGGATTGTCCAGGCAACGCTTCACCACCCCCTCGGAGGCTGCATGAAAAACAAGGCCCGGTTGTTCCTGATCCTGCTCGGCGCATCCGCGCTGGCGCCTGCCGCGTCCGCGGCGGATTACTCGCTGGCCAACGGCGCGGTGAAGTTCTCCGCGCCGGACGCGTGGCCCATGCTGATGGAGAAGCCGGATGGCCCGCGCCAGTTCGTGGCGCTGCAGGTGAAGGACCCTGCCGATACCAACGCGCTCGCGCGAATTACCGTCACCGTCGAACAAGTCGACGGCGTGGCGGGGTTCCAGAAGTTCCTGGATGACAGTACCGCACGCGCGCGCAAGTTGCCGGGCTATGTCGCCGATCGCACGCTGGGCAGTTCCAGCCTGCGCTACACGGCGAGCGAGAACGGCGAAAAGAACGCCTACACCGAGGTTTACGCCTACCGCTCCAACCTCGCCATCCAGGTGCGCTGCATCCGCCCGTCGATGGCGGCAGCCGACTGGCGCGCCACCTTCGATGCAGGTTGCCAGTCGATCGTGAGCGCCGTCGAGCACTGAACATGTCGCCGGCCAACGAATTCCGCGCGGACGCCGAATGGGCCCGTGCGCAGGACGAGCACGATCCGCTGCGGAGATGGCGCGATGAATTCCTGATCCCCCCGCACGACGGCGGCGAACAGGCCTACCTTGTCGGCAACTCTCTGGGCCTGCAGCCGCGCGGCGTGCGCCAGGCAATGCTCGACGAACTCGACGACTGGGCGAGGCTGGGCGTGGAAGGCCACCTGCACGCGCGGCATCCGTGGCTGCCTTACCACCGCGAGGTTCGCGACGGCCTGGCCGACGTAGTTGGTGCCGAACCGGGCGAGGTGGTCGCGATGAACTCGCTGACCGCCAACCTGCACCTGCTGATGGTCAGCTTCTACCGGCCGACGCCCGAACGCCATGCCATCCTGATCGAACGCCATGCGTTTCCTTCCGACCGCGACCTCGCCGCGTCGCAAATACGTTTCCACGGCCTCGATCCGTCCGAGGCCCTGATCGAGCTGGACGCCGATGAAACCGGCGGCACGCTCTCGATGGCCGCGATCGAACGCGTGCTCGGCGAGCACGGGCAGCGCATCGCGCTGGTGTTGTGGCCCGGCGTGCAATACCTCACCGGGCAAGCCTTCGACATCCGGGCGATCACGCGGCTGGCCCATGCGCAAGGCTGCACGGTGGGTTTCGATTGCGCGCATGCGGCCGGCAACATCAGCCTCGCGCTGCACGATGCCGGCTGCGACTTCGCCGCATGGTGTTCGTACAAATACCTCAATTCGGGCCCAGGCGCGGTGGCAGGTGCGTTCGTGCATGCGCGCCATGCGCATGCGCGACTGCAGCGCTTCGAAGGCTGGTGGGGCCGCAACCAGGCCACGCGCTTCGAAATGCGCCCGGAGTTCGACCCCGCGCCCGGCGCAGAAGCCTGGCAGTTGTCCAATCCGCCGATCCTCGCGCTGGCGCCGCTGCGCGTCTCGCTGGATTTGTTCCGGCGCGCGGGCATGGCCTCACTGCGCGCGAAGTCGCGCCGGCTTACCGCCTACCTCGCCTGGCTGATCGAAACGCAGCTCGGTGACGTGCTGGAGGTCCTGACGCCCGCCGAGCCCGAGCGGCGTGGCGCGCAACTGTCGTTGCGCGTGCGCGCGGGGCGCGACGCCGGCAAGTCGCTGTTCGAACACCTGGTGGCGCGCGGCGTGCTGGGCGACTGGCGCGAGCCCGATGTGGTGCGCGTCGCCCCGGCGCCGCTGTACAACACCTACGTCGACTGCCTGCGCTGCGTGGAAGCCGTGCGGGCATGGCGTTCACGGACCACATGAACATGCCCGCGCGCAAGCCCGTCACCCTCGTCGGCGCCGGACTGGTTGGTGCATTGCTGGCGACGTTGCTAGCGCAACGAGGATTCACGGTCGAGGTCTTCGAACGCCGGCCCGATCCGCGCGCGCATGGTTTCCTCGGCGGGCGCTCGATCAACCTCGCGCTGGCGGAGCGCGGATTGCGGGCGCTGCGACAAGCGGGACTCGCGGACGCGGTGCTGGCGCAGGCGGTGATGATGCGCGGGCGCATGGTGCATCCGCTGGACGGCGCGACCAACCTGCAGCGCTACGGCGTCGACGATTCGGAGGTGATCCGCTCGGTCTCGCGCGGCGGCCTCAACATCCTCCTGCTGGACGCGGCCGAGCGTGCGGGCGCCGGACTGCACTTCGACACCACGCTCGCGGGCGTCGATTTCACCGGCGGCACCGTCGCGCTGGCCTGCAACGACGGCGCCACGCGCACCCAGGCCGCCGGGTTGCTGATCGGTTGCGACGGCGCCGGCTCCGCGTTGCGCGCGGCCATGTCGAAGACCGCCAATCTCGGCGAACGCATCGAGCCGCTGGGGCATGGCTACAAGGAACTCGAAATCCCGCCCCCGCCCGCCGGCGGTTTCGCCATCGATCCCCACGCGCTGCACATCTGGCCGCGTGGCCACTACATGTGCATCGCGCTGCCCAACACCGAAGGCAATTTCACAGTCACCTTGTTCCTGCCGAACGAGGGCGCACCGCCCAGTTTCGCCACGCTTACCGATGTCGTGGCCGCACGCGACTTCTTCGCGCAACAGTTCCCCGATGCGCTGGCCCTGATGCCGGCCTTCGAAGAAGTCTGGAGCGCGCATCCGGTCGGCCAGCTCGCGACGCTGTACCTCGACCGCTGGCACCTCGACGGCCGTGCGCTGCTGCTGGGCGACGCCGCGCACGCGATCGTGCCCTTCCACGGCCAGGGCATGAACGCCGGGTTCGAGGATGCCGCGGAGCTGGCGGCGCTACTCGAGCAGCAAGCAGGCGATCCCGCCGCCGCGTTCGCCGCGTTCGAGGACCGACGCAAGCCCAACGCCGACGCGATCGCGGCGTTGTCGCTGGCCAATTACATCGAGATGCGCGATGGCGTAGCCGACCCGCGCTACCTGCTCAAACGCGAACTCGCGGCAGCATTGACCGAACGCGCGCCCGGGTATTTCATGTCGCGTTACCGGATGGTCAGCTTCACCTCGATACCCTACGCAACCTGCATCGCCCGCGATCGCGAACAGACCGCGTTGATGGAGTCGATCCTGGCCGGCCACGACACCCTGGCCGACGTCGACCTCGAAGCCGCGGCAGCACGCGTGCGCGCGACGCTTCCTCCCCTTCCAGAAGGCGCCTGAGCGCATGCCGGTACCCGAATCGATCCGACGCACTTGGCTGGATACCGAATACCGCATACGCCTGAGCCACGGCGGCTATGCGTGCATCCGCTGCGGACAACCGCTGCCCGCACCATTGCTGGCCATGCTGCGGCGCGAGGATGAGCCCTGGGGTTACATCACGGCCTGGAATCCAGCCAGCGTGCGGTTGCCGCTGGCCACCAACAGGATCCGGCAGCGGCGGCTCCGCGACGAACTGCGTGCCGATCACCACCGCTATTTCGGGGGCGTCGGCATCGGCCCCCTCGACTGGCGCGAACCGAGCCTCTTCGTACCAGGCATCAAGCATTCCCAGCTCGACGCGCTGGCGCGCCGCTTCGGCCAGCTGGGTGTGATTCGAGGCGCCGGCGTCGGCCCCGCGGAACTGCACGAGCTGACCTGACAAAGCCCGCGCAAGGAACATGGACAGCCAGGTGCGGTACAGCGAAAATGCGTCGCTGCATGCCATGAACCCTTCCTCCACTCCAGCCGCACCCTTGCTGTCGGTGCACCGGCTTGCGTTCTCGCGCAACGACGAGCCCGTGTTCGGTCCGCTGGATTTCAGCCTGGACCGCGGCGAGACCTTGCTCGTCGAGGGTGACAACGGGTCCGGCAAGACCACCCTGCTGCGGGTACTCGCTGGCATGTTGCCGGCAAGCGACGGCGAGATCCGTTTCGCCGGCGCCACGGCGACCCGCGACAACCGCAACGGCCGGGCCCTGTTGCTGGGACATCGCCCCGGCATGAACGAATCGCTGAGTGCGCGCGAGAACCTGGTTTTCCTGGCGGGCCTTTACGGCACGCGCAGCGGCACGACCGTGGCGTCGGCGATGCAGCGCGTCGGCATTGCGGCGTGGCTCGACGAGCCCCTGAACACGCTCTCGGCCGGCCAGAAAAAACGCGTGGGCCTCGCGCGCCTGCTGCTGCTGCCGGGCGAGGTCTGGCTGCTCGACGAACCCTACGCCAACCTCGACCGCCACGGCATCGAATTGGTGAACGCCCTGATCGCCGAACATTGCGCATGCGGCGGAGCGGCACTGGTGACCAGCCACGGTGCGGTGCGTTTCGCCGACCCGGGCGCGCGACATGTGCACTTGACGACGTAGGCGATTCGGTTACGCATCGATCGCGCCGCGTTTCCTGCACGAGCCAACCAGCGTGGCCCCGGCACGTCAGCCCTCGATGCGGGCGACCACGGCCGTTCGCGAACGCACGCATGGATTGACCCATGTCAACAACGTCCGCCGACGACGGCGCATGCTCGCGATTGCTTGTCGCCCCGCCGACGATCGCCATCACGCCGGTGGTGCGAGGGGTCCCGCGGTGGCGGACGGGCATGGTTTCCGACCGAGGTTGCAAGTCAGGTCGGCACTGCAAAGACGATATCGAAGGTATCGGATTGCCAAGGAGGCTGTCGTATGTCTCGTCGAACAACGTGCATCATGCTGGCATTGGCAGGCTGCCTTGCCTGTTCGTCCGCCTGGTCGCAGTCGGCTTTGATGAAACAGGCGCAGGGCCTGTTCAAGCCGCTCCCGGATAAGCCGCCCGCATTGCCAGGCAACCCCGCCACGCCGGCCAAGGTCCTGCTGGGCAAGATGCTCTACTTCGATCCGCGGCTGTCCCGAAGCCATTCGATCAGCTGCAACTCCTGCCACATGATCGGCATGGGCGGCGTCGACCTGCAGGAAACCTCCCTTGGACACCGCTGGCAGCGCGGTTCCCGCAACGCCCCCACTGTCTACAACGCCGTCTTCGACGTCGCCCAGTTCTGGGATGGACGCGCGAAGGATCTGGAACAGCAAGCCGGTGGGCCCATGGTCAACCCGGTGGAGATGGATACCAGTGAACAGCACGTGATCGAGCAACTCAAGGCCATCCCCGGCTACGCCCCGTATTTCGCCAACGCCTATCCGGGCGTCCGCGATCCGATCACCTTCGAGAACGTACGTCAGGCCATCGCGGTTTTCGAAGCCACGTTGATTACCCCGGGGGCGCGCTTCGACCGTTACCTCAAGGGTGACGACGGTGCACTCGACACGGCCCAGAAGGCAGGCCTTGCGTTGTTCATCAACAAGGGCTGCGCGGCGTGCCACAAGGGCATCAACGTCGGAGGCGGCATGTACGCGCCGTTCGGCGTCGTCGAACGCCCCGGTGCGGAGATACTCCCGCCGGGTGACAAAGGCCGTTTCGCGGTGACCAAGACCGCCAGCGACGAATACGTGTTCCGCGTGCCGTCGTTGCGCAACGTCACCCTGACACCGCCGTACTTCCACTCCGGTAAGTCGTGGGATCTGCGACAGGCCGTCGCGATCATGGGCAGCAGTCAACTCGGGGCACGGCTGACCGATGATGAGGTGACCAAGATTACCGAGTTCCTGACGACCCTCACAGGGCGCCAGCCTTCGGTGGTGTTGCCGGATCTCCCGCCGAGCGCGGCCGGCACGCCCCGTCCGCAACAGTGAGTCCGGCGCGATCCGGTCCCGCGGTTGCCGGAGCGGGCTGTATCCGGCACGCCGTGGCGAGGCTGGTGCGATGCCAGCACGCGGCGAAGTCGCGCAGCATGCAATGATGCGCGACAATTGCCTTGCTCGGCACGGTCGCCTCGCGCACCGGCGATCGGGGCGCCGTCCGCCGCCCAACCGGAATGGAATGTATCGGATTCATGGTCACCATCGAACCGACGACCGGCAACTCCGTCGCCATGCCGAATGGTGCGCGAATCGTCGTACCCGGCGCGCTTGCCGCCTGTCGCGCACTGCTGGGCCGCGACTTCGTGCTCGCCTGGCGGCGGCGCGGCGAATTGTTCCTGCCGTTGCTGTACGCGGTGATCGTGGCGGCGCTGTTTCCCTTCGCGCTCGGCCCGGACCCCAGGTTGCTCCAGCGTATTGCCGGTGGCGTGCTTCTGGTGATCGTGGTACTGGCGATGCTGCCGGCCCTGGAATCAATGTTCCGCGCCGATCTCGAAGACGGCACGCTCGAACAATGGCTGCTGGCGCCGCAACCGCTGGCGTTGCTGGCACTCGCCCGGGTCATGGCGCACTGGTTGACCACCGTGCTGCCTCTGATCGTGGTGATGCCGTTGCTGGGCGCGCTCCTGAACCTGCCGGCGATCGTGCTGCCGGTGCTGTTGCTGGCGCTGTTGCTGGCAACCCCGCTGCTGGTCCTGCTGGGCGCAGTGCTGTCGGCATTGACGGCGGGGGCGCGCCGCTCTGGTATCCTGCTGGCCCTGATGCTGCTGCCACTGGCGGTTCCGGTCGTGATTTTTGCCGCGGGCGCCATCGCGGCGGCGCAGTCCGGCCTGCCGTACCTCGCTCCGTTGGCGTGGCTGGCGGCGGCCTTGGTGTTGGCGATCGTGCTGGCGCCGCTTGCATGCGCCGCGGCCCTGCGGATCGCGGTTGAAAGTTGAAATGTCACGCAGCTATCTCCCCCACTGGATGCACTGGCTCGGCTCCCCGCCGAATTTCTACCGGTTCGCCGGCGCATGGCAGCCGTGGCTGATGGCGGCCGCGCTCGCTTCCGCCGTGATCGGCCTGTACGGCGGCCTGGTGCTGGCGCCGCCCGATTACCAGCAGGGCGACGCCTATCGGATCATCTTCATCCACGTGCCGAGCGCGTGGATGAGCCTGTTCATCTACGCCGGCATGGCGGTGGCCGGGCTGGCGGCGCTGGTGTGGCGGGTCAAGCTGGCCGAGGTTGTCGCTATGGAATGCGCCCCGGTCGGTGCCGCCTTCACGTTTATCACGTTGCTGACGGGATCTCTGTGGGGCAAGCCGATGTGGGGCACGTGGTGGACGTGGGACGCGCGGCTCACTTCGGAACTGGTGCTGTTCTTCCTGTATCTCGGCGTGATCGGCCTGTACAACGCCTTCGAGGACCGTCGCCGCGGTGCGCGCGCGGCCTCGCTGCTGGCGCTGGTCGGCATCGTCAACCTGCCGATCGTGCATTACTCGGTGGTCTGGTGGAACACATTGCACCAGGGCACCACGGTCGACCTGTTCGGCAAATCATCGATCGCGCCATCGATGCTGTGGCCGCTGCTGGTGATGGCGCTAGCAACACACCTTTATTTCTTCGCCAGCATCCTCGGCCGCGCACGTACCGGTTTGCTGTCGCTTGAAAGCGGCAAGCAATGGGTGCGCGCGCTGGCGGCGGAGCAATCGCCATGATGCACTGGCTCGCGATGGGCGGCTACGCCATCTATGTCTGGCCCGCGTATGCGGTGTTCTTCATCGTACTGGCGTGGGACTGGTTCGCGCCTGCGCTGCGCCGGCGCAGGTTGACGCGCGAATTGCGCGGTCGCCTCGCGCGCGAACACACCCGCAGGACGCGCGCCGAAGGCGCGGAGGTTTCGACATGAATCCGGTTCGCAAACGGCGCCTGATCGTGACGCTGCTGATCCTAGGCGCGGTCGCGATCGCGGCCAGCCTGTCGGTGTTCGCGTTGCAACGGAACATGACCTACCTTTACTCGCCGAGCGAAGTCGAAGCCGGCAAGGCGCCGGCGGGACATCCGTTCCGACTGGGCGGCATCGTCCTCGAAGGCAGCATCCATCGCGTGCCGGGCACGCTCACGACCGACTTCGTGATCACCGATCGTTTCGACAACATCCCGGTGCGCTACACCGGGATCCTGCCGGACCTGTTCCGCGTGGGCCAGAGCACCATCACCACCGGCAAGATGGTCGGCGGCACGTTCGTCGCCACCCAGGTGCTGGCCAAGCACGACTCCACCTACATGCCGCCGCAAGTCGCGCAGGCGATCGCCAGGGCCAGGGCCGAACATCGCATTCCGCCGCAAGCGGGACACGGAGGCGCACGATGAGCCCGGAACTCGGCCAGGTCGCCCTGATCCTCGCGCTGCTGCTGTCGGGGCTGCAATGCCTGCTGCCGATCATCGGTGCGTGGCGAGGCAGCAAGCCGCTGATGGCCACCGCGTCCACGCTCGCCATCGGCCAGTTCACGTTCGTCGCCATGGCTTTCGGGATCCTCATGTGGGCCTTCGCGACCAACGATTTCTCGGTCGCCTATGTGGCCCAGAACTCGAACCTGAGCCTGCCGCTGTTCTACAAGCTCGCGGCGGTCTGGGGCGCGCACGAAGGCTCGCTGCTGCTGTGGATGCTGATCCTCAACCTGTGGACGGTGGCACTGGTCGCGTTCGGGAACAGGCTGCCCGAGGCCTTCTTCTCGCGCGTGATCGGCGTGCTCGGGTTCGTCTCGTTCGGGTTCCTGCTGTACATGATCACGACGTCCAACCCTTTCGGGCGCATGCTGCCGGCCCCCGGCAACGGTGCGGACCTGAATCCGGTGCTGCAGGACCCGGGGCTCACCTTCCATCCGCCCACGCTTTACATGGGCTACGTCGGATTCAGCGTCGCCTTCGCGTTCGCGATCGCCGCACTGCTGGGCGGTGAACTGAAATCGACCTGGGTGCGCTGGGCGCGCCCGTGGACCAACGCCGCCTGGGGTTTCCTGACCCTCGGCATCGTGGCCGGCAGCGCGTGGGCGTATTACGAACTGGGCTGGGGCGGCTGGTGGTTCTGGGACCCGGTCGAGAACGCCTCGTTCATGCCGTGGCTGATCGGCGCGGCGCTGATCCACGCCCAGGCGATCACCGACAAGCGCGACGGACTGCGCGCATGGACGCTGCTGTTGTCGATCTTCGGCTTCGCGTTCTCGCTGCTTGGCACCTTCCTGGTGCGCTCCGGCTTGCTCACCAGCGTGCACGCCTTCGCGTTCTCGCCCGCGCGCGGCGTGTTCATCCTAGTGTACCTGGCGGTGGTGGTCGGCGGTTCGCTGCTGCTGTACGCCTTGCGTGCGCCGAAGGTGACCGGCGGCAAGTCGTTCGCGTTGGCGTCGCGCGAAACCCTGATGGTGCTCGGCAACCTGATGCTGACGGTGGCCTGCGCGATGGTGATGCTGGGCACGCTGTACCCGCTGGTCGGCGAGGCGTTGAACATCGGACGGATCTCGGTCGGACCGCCCTATTTCGGTCCGCTGTTCATGCTGCTGATGACGCCGCTGGTGCTGGCGCTGCCGTTCGGGCCGCTGTCGCGCTGGGGCAAGGCCGATCTGACTGTGTGGAAACGTGCGCTGGCCAGGATCGTCGCGATGGCGGTCGCCGCCGGCATCGTCGGCTTCCTGTTCGGCGCGCGCGGCTGGCATCAGCTGCTGGGCGTCACCGCCGCGACCTGGGTGATGGCCGGCGTGCTGTTTTTCGCGATCAAGCGCTGGCGCGAAGCACCACGCGGAAAGCGCTATCCGTTCGAAATGCTGGGCATGATGCTGGCGCACTTCGGCATCGGCGTGTTCATTGCCGGCGCGATCCTTACGCGCTCGATGAGCGTCGAGCAGGATGTCAGCATGAAGCCGGGCAGCAGCGTCGGGATCGGACCGTATGCCTTCCGTTTCGAGGGCGTGCGCGAGCTGCCCGGCCCGAACTACCGGGCGGAGCAGGGCACCATGGTGATCACGCGCGACGGCGCCCCGGTCGCGACCCTGCACCCGCAAAAGCGCACCTACACCGGCGGGCAGGTGCAGACCGAAGCGGCGATCCAGGCCGGCGTGTTCCGCGACCTGTATGTGTCGCTGGGCGACCCGCTCGGCGACGACGCATGGTCGCTGCGCGTGTACGACAAGCCGTTCGTGCGCTGGATCTGGGGCGGCGGCGTGTTGATGATGCTGGGTGGCTTCGCCGTGGTGCTGGACAAGCGCTTCCGGCTGAAGCGCGTGGAGGAAACCGAAACCATACGCCCTCATCCGGCACCCGCAACGCCGCGCAAGCTGGCGGAGGGCGAAGCGTGAACGAGGTCGCGCGCAAGCCCGTGGCCCGTTTCGTGCCGCTGATCGTGTTCGCGGCGCTGCTGGTGTTCTTCGTGGTCGGGCTGGCGTGGAACCAGGACCACAACGCCAGCTTCGTGCCGAGCCCGTTGATCGGCAAGCCGGCGCCGGCGTTCCGTCTGCCGCGACTGGCGCATCCCGCCCAATTCGTGAGCAAGGCCGACCTGCTCGGCAAGCCGTACCTCCTCAACGTGTTCGCAAGCTGGTGCTTCGCCTGCGGCGACGAGCATCCGACCCTGATGGCATACCGCGACAAGTTCGGGATTGCGCTGATCGGCTACGACTACAAGGACACGCCGCAGGCTGCACGCGACTGGCTGCAGCGGCACGGCGATCCCTACCGGGAAGTGATCACCGACCAGTCCGGCGATACCGCGATCGACTTCGGCGTGTATGGTGCGCCGGAAACCTACCTGATCGACGCGAAGGGCATCATTCGCTACAAGCACATCGGTCCGCTGACGCCGGACGTGATCGCGAAGAGGCTGGAGCCCAAGATCCGCGAACTCGAGCGGGAAGGCACATGAGGCGCCTGCTCGCCGTGGTGATCGTTGTGCTTGCGTTGGCATCGAGCGCCGCCGCGTTCGCGATCGATCCGCTGCCATTCAAGGACGCCGCCCAGCGCGACCGCTTCCAGAACCTGACCCGGGATCTGCGCTGCATGGTCTGCCAGGACGAGAGCCTGCTGTCGTCCAACGCCGACTTCGCCAAGCAACTGCGGCGGCAGATCTTCGACATGATGCAGCAGGGCAAGAGCGACCGGCAAATCAAGGACTGGCTGGTCGCGCGCTATTCCACGTTCATCCTCTACGACCCGCCGCTGGCACCGAGCACCATCGTGCTGTGGTTCGGCACGCCCGCGGTCCTGGTCGCGGGCGGCATCGTCGTGATCGTGCTGCTGCGTCGGCGCACCCGTCCCGCCGACGCCATTGCCGAAGATGCAGGAGACGACTGGTGACCATCCGTTTCATCGTCATCGCGGCCGTGATGGTGCTGGCCGCCCTCGCCTGCGTGCTGGTGCCGCTGTTGCTCAGCGCCCGCCGTGCAGGCCAGCCGCGCGCGCCGTTCGTCCTGGCACTGTTGCTGGCGCTGGTGACGCCTCCCCTAGTGCTTGGGATGTACCTGCTGGTCGGCACGCCGCAAGCGCTAGATGTCGCGCCCTCCGGCGACCACGCCACGCTTGCGCAGGCCGTGCAGCAACTGCAGCAAAGCCTCGCGCGCAATCCGGACGATGCACAGGGTTGGGCGTTGCTGGCGCAAGCGTATTCCGCGCTCGACCGGCCACAGCAGGCCCAGGACGCGCTCGACCATCTGCTGAAGTTGAAACCCGACGATCCTGATGCGCTGGTCGCATGGGTGGAGGCCCGGGCGGCCAGCAGCTCCACGCATCTGATCGACGACGCTTCGCGCGCCAGGCTGCGACAGGCGCTGCGGATCGATCCGACCCACCAGCGCGCGCTCTGGCTGTTGGGCATCAGCGATTTCCAGCGCGGGGATTACGCCGGTGCCGCGGCGCATTGGAAAACCCTGCTGCCGCTGCTGCAGCCCGGTTCCCAGGTCGCCGAAGCGGTCAAGCAGGAACTTGCCGAGGCTGAAGCGCGTGGCGGCGGATCGCCGGCCGCGGCACCAGCTACCGCCGACACGGCATCGCAGGCCACGCCGGTCGCCTCCGGCACTAGCGGCAGGGTCGCACTCTACGTCGACGTGAAGCTCGACCCCAGGCTCAGTGCCAGGGCGCAACCCGGCGACACCGTATTCGTGTTCGCGCGTGCCGTGGATGGACCGCCGATGCCGCTGGCGGTGGCGCGCCTGAAACTGTCGGACCTGCCGGCAAAGGTGACCTTGACCGACGCGATGGCGATGTCTCCTGCGCTGCAACTCTCGAAGTTCGCGAAGGTCAGCGTCGTCGCGCGCGTCAGCAAGACCGGCGAGGCGATGCCGCGGCCCGGCGACCTCGAATCCGCGCCGGTGGAGGTCGCCACCGATTCGCATGCGCCGGTGGCGCTGACGATCGACAAGGTGGATTGAAGCTTTCGCCGTCCGGGTCTGCGCCGGGATGACGCATCGGAAACGCGGCCCGCAAGAGCCGCTCGCGGGCCGATGCGTCACTTGGCCGTGTCCCGCGCGTTCGCTACCCTTGCGGATTCCACTCGCACGAGGATCCCCATGGCCGACGCCCGCCAGTACTTCACCCTGCCCTCGCCGTACCGGATGAAGCGCGGCGGCGAACTCCTCGACGCCAGGATCGCCTACGAAACCTGGGGCACGTTGAACGCAGCGCGCGATAATGCGGTGTTGATCATGACCGGACTGTCGCCGAGCGCGCACGCTGCCAGCAACGCCATTGACGATTCGCCGGGCTGGTGGGAGGACATCGTCGGAGCGGGCAAGGCCATCGATACCCGGCGCTGGTTCGTGATCTGCATGAACTCGCTGGGCAGTTGCAAGGGCTCGAGCGGACCGGCCTCGATCAATCCCGCCACCGGCGAGCCGTGGCGCCTCGATTTTCCCGACCTCGCGCTCGAAGATGTCGGCCACGCAGGCTACGAACTGGCGCGCGGGCTCGGCATCGAACGCCTGGCCGCGCTGGTCGGCTGCTCCATGGGAGGCATGGCTGCGCTTGGATGTCTGGCGCAGCATGCGGGATTCGCGCGTGCGCACGTGAGCGTGTGCACCGCGCCGCGCGCACAGCCGTTCGCTATCGCGATCCGCTCCCTGCAACGCGAGGCGATCCGCCTCGATCCGAACTGGAACGAAGGCCGCTACGACGACGCACACTACCCCGAGGCGGGCATGAACATCGCGCGCAAGCTCGGGGTGATCACCTACCGCTCGGCGCTGGAGTGGAGCGGTCGCTTCGGCCGCATCCGCCTCGATCCGGGGCAGCGCGAGGACGATCCGTTCGGCGCCGAGTTCGAGATCGAGTCCTACCTCAACGCGCACGCGCGCCGCTTCACCCGTGCATTCGACCCCAACTGCTACCTGTACCTGTCGCGCGCTTCGGACTGGTTCGACCTCGCCGAATACGGCGGCGCCCCCGATCCCGCCACCTCCGTGCGCAACGCATTGGCAAGGATGAAACTGGAGCGCGCATTGGTGATCGGCGTCGAGACCGACATCCTGTTCCCGCTGGAGCAGCAGCAGCAACTGGCCGAGGACCTGCGCACGACCGGTACCGACACGACTTTCGTGGGTCTGGACTCGCCGCAGGGCCACGACGCGTTCCTGGTCGACACCGGCCGCTTCGGCGCCGCGATCGGCCAATTCATGGACGCCTCGTGAACTCGACCGTCATTGGCCCAGCCGGGCTGCGGCGTAATATGCTTGTGCCATGAGCATCGACTTTCCCGGACGCGACAGGTTGATCCGCGCATTCGACGCGGCAGTCTGCGTACAAGGCACCGAGGCCACCATGCGGGCGCTGAGGTCCGCGCTTTGCGAGGCCATCCATGCAGGCAGCGTGCGCCTGCCCGAGTGCGTGTTCCAGGGCTGCCCGGAGCACTATGCGCGGCGGGAACTGTACCGCAGTGCCGATCACGGCTACAGCGTGGTGGCGATGACATGGAGTCCCGGGCAGGGCACCCCGATCCACGACCACGCCGGCATGTGGTGCGTCGAAGCCGTATGGCAAGGCGCGCTGGACGTGGTGCAATACGAACTGCGCGAACACGACGACGTGCACTATCGCTTCGTCCCGGCCGGGGCGATCCGGGCCGGCACCGGTTCGGCCGGGAGCCTCATCCCGCCACACGAACACCACACCATCTGCAACGCCAGCGGCACCGAACTCGCGGTCAGCGTGCACGTATACCAGGACGAAATGACGCATTGCAGCGTCTTCGAACCCGACCAGGGCGAGTGGTACCTGCGGCGCGAACGCACGCTGCGGTTGGACGATCGCGGGCCCGCCCACTAGCCTGTGCAGGGTGATTCCCGCATACTAAAGGGCTTGGCCGAAGTGGCGGAATCGGTAGACGCAGCGGACTCAAAATCCGCCGCCCTTAAAAGCGTGTGGGTTCGAGTCCCACCTTCGGCACCAAATACTTGCGCGCGATAATTGATGTAGTCTCGGTAGATTCCGGGACCCTTCCGGCCTGCCGCTTCCCCGACGCCGCGCACCAGGCACGATGAACCCCGGCACCATCATTCGACGCACGCGG
>JAJXWZ010000236.1 GCA_021781345.1 Pseudomonadota bacterium | reverse complement strand
CGTCCGCCGAAACCGGCCCCACGCCCGACATGGACTGCCAGCTGCTGGTGCTGGGTTCCGGCCCGGGGGGCTACAGCGCCGCGTTCCGCGCGGCCGACCTCGGACTCGACACTATCCTAGTTGAACGCTACGACACGCTCGGTGGCGTCTGCCTCAACGTCGGCTGCATTCCTTCCAAGGCGTTGCTGCATGCGGCCGAAGTAATCGAAGCCGCCGCCGAGATGGGCGCGCATGGCATCGAGTTCGGCAAGCCGAAGATCGAACTCGGCAAGCTGCGCGGTTTCAAGGACAAGACGGTCGGCAAGCTGACCGGCGGCCTCGCCTCAATGGCCAAGCAGCGCAAGGTCCGTGCGGTACAAGGCACCGGCACCTTCCTGTCGCCGCACGAACTGGAGGTCGTGCATGGCAAGGACCGCAAGCTGATCCGTTTCGAGCAGGCCATTATCGCCGCCGGCTCGCAGGCGGTGCGCCTGCCGATCTTCCCGTGGGACGACGACCGCGTGATGGACTCGACCGGTGCGCTGGAACTCAAGGACGTGCCGAAAAGCCTGTTGGTGGTAGGTGGCGGCATCATCGGCCTGGAAATGGCCACTGTGTATCGCGCGCTGGGCAGCGCCGTCACGGTGGTCGAGTTCATGGACCAGTTGATGCCGGGCGCGGACCCCGACCTGGTGCGGCCGCTCGCGGCACGCCTCAAAAACCAAGGCGTCGCCGTACACCTGAAGACGAAGGTCACCGCGGCCAGGGCGCAAAAGAACGGCATCGCCTGCGAGTTCGATGGCGAAAGCATTCCCGACAAGAAGGTTTTCGACCGCGTACTGGTGTCGGTCGGGCGCAGCGCCAACGGCAACAAAATTGGCGCCGACAAGGCGGGTGTGAACGTCACCGACCGCGGACTGGTTCCCGTCGACACGCAGATGCGCACCAATGTGCCGCACATCTTCGCGATCGGCGACCTGGTCGGCCAGCCGATGCTGGCGCACAAGGCCGTGCACGAGGCGCATGCAGCGGCGGAAGCCGCGGCGGGCCAGAAGCGCCATTTCGACGCACGCGTGGTGCCGTCGGTCGCCTATACCGATCCCGAAGTGGCCTGGGTCGGCGTGACCGAACGCGAGGCCAAGGAGAAGAACCTCGACTTCGGCGTGGGGAAATTCCCGTGGGCGGCCTCCGGACGAGCGCTGGGCATGGATCGTGCCGAAGGCTTCACCAAGCTGATCTACGACAAGGCGACCCATCGGGTGATCGGTGGCGGCATCGTCGGCGTGCACGCCGGCGACCTGATTTCCGAAATCGCGCTGGCGATCGAGATGGGCGCTGAAATCGGCGACATCGCGCTGACCATCCACCCACATCCGACCCTGAGCGAATCGATCGGCATGGCTGCCGAGGTCGCCGAGGGCACCATCACGGATCTGTACATCCCGAAGAAGAAATAAGACATGCGAGCGTGGGTCTCCCTATTCATCGCCATTTCGATGCTCACGGTTGCGACCACCCATGCGGAGACTTTCGATACGCGTTTGGCTCGGGAGTGCCCCGCAACCGATGCGTGGATGCAAGCCCACGCTTCCTCGTCAGAGCATGACAAGGCCTTGCCCGCGCGCGGCGCAAAACGCCACTACAGCGAACCTTCGTTGAGAAAGGAATTGGCCGAGCGTTACGCCAAGGACCAGCAAGTCCGCACTGCATGGGTCGCGGACAACTACAGCAACACTGCTGGCAAGGCCCTGAAATCCGTGGATGCGGGTAACCTCGCTTGGCTCAAAACCCTCGTGTCACAACATGGCTTTCCCACCGTAAAGCAGGTGGGCAAGGAAGGCATCGAGGATGCATGGATGTTGGTGCAGCATGCCACGGCTGATCCGGCATTCCAGACGCGTGTGTTGCGCAAGCTCACAACGCTGATGAAAGCGGGCGCGATCAGCAAGCAAGACTATGCCCTGCTTGACGATCGCGTACAGGTTGAGCAAGGCAAGCCGCAAATCTTCGGCACCCAGTTCTACGTGCCGAACGACAAGAATGGCAAACCCATCTCCAACGCGGATGGCACGCTGGACTTGCGGATGCGTGCCCTCGAAGATCCACGACACGTCGACCAACGCCGAGCGTCTATGGGTCTGATGCCACTTATGGATTACAAGTGCATGCTGCGGGTGATGTATACGCCGTCTGACCGGACCGGACATGGGACTGGCAAGGCGGGAAATTAGTTTCAACGCAGGTGAAACAGCTCCGCTTGCGCTTCGAAGCTGTCGCGATCGACGAAGCCCGAAAGGCCCACGCCGACCAGTCGATAACGCGTGCGTGGCGGCATGTCGAAACGCGCGCGCAATGCGCTGGCGATGTCCGCGAGTTCGCGACCGGATGACGGGCGCTCTACAGGCGTCAGGCTGCGGGTCCGAATGCGGAAATCGGCCGTTTTCAGCTTGAGGACGACAGTGCGCGCCACGCGTCCGTGAGCGTTTACCTCGCGCTGGTACGCCGCCCAGGTTTTCGCGGCAAGGCGTTCGATGTGCGGAACCAGCTCATCGAGGGTCAGGTCGCGCTCGAAGGTGTCCTCGCTGGAGACCTGCAGGGTCGGGCGATCGGGCGTCACCGGACGTTCGTCGATGCCCAGCGACAACTCGTGCAACCGCTTGCCGTAGCGCCCGAAGCGACGTTCCAGTTCGCCCGCATCGAAGGCGCGCAGGTCGGCTACGCGCGCGATGCAGAGCTCGGCAAGCCTGCGCTGCATCACCTTGCCGACACCCGGCAGGCGTTCGACCGGGAGTGGCGCGAGGAATGCCAGCACGTCGCGCGGACGCACCACGAACAAACCGTCGGGCTTGCGAAAATCAGAGGCGATCTTGGCGACGAACTTGTTGGGTGCGACCCCTGCCGAAGCCGTCAAGAGGGTTTCCTGGCGGATCGCGGCGCGAATGCTCTCGGCCACGGCGGTCGCGGATGCCAGACCCGACGTGGGCCTGGTGACGTCTAGATAGGCCTCGTCCAGCGACAACGGTTCGATCAGATGGGTATGCCTCGCGAAGATTTCCCGCACCTGCCGCGACACCGCCTTGTAGCGGGTGAAATCCGGCGGCACGAATATCGCTTGCGGACACAGTCGTTCCGCGCTCAGGGCCGGCATCGCCGAGTGCACGCCGAATTTCCTTGCCTCGTAGCTGGCCGCGCACACCACCGATCGCGCGCCCTTCCAGGCCACCACGACCGGCCTGCCGCGCAGTGCGGGGTCGTCGCGCTGTTCGACCGACGCGTAAAACGCGTCCATGTCCACGTGCACGATCTTGCGTGGCGATTCGGCCACGGCGCGATCAGGATGCTGGCCCTGCCTCGCCTTGGGCAGGTTCGGCTTTCACCAGCACACGCACGGCGAGGATGCCTAGCTCGTAGAGCACCACCATCGGAATCAGCAGCAGCAGCATGGAGGTGATGTCGGGCGGCGTTATCGCCGCGGCTACCGCCGCGGCCACCACGACCGCGTATCGGCGCCAGCTCCTCAGTTTCTGCAAGCTGACCAGACCCGCCGCGGCGAGGATCACCTGGATCACGGGGATCTCGAAGCACATGCCGAAGGCGAAAAACACCATCGTGACGAAATCGAGATAATGCGTGATGTCGGTCATCATCTCGACGCCTTGCGGCGTCACCGCGGTCAGGAACCGGAACGCTGCAGGCAGCACCAGGAAATAGGCGAACGCACACCCGCAATAAAACAGCAAGACCGCCGCGACCAGCAATGGGCGCGCCAGGCGCTTTTCGTGCCGATAAAGCCCCGGGCTCACGAACGCCCACAGCTGGTAGACGATCACCGGCATGCTCACGAACAGCGCGATGTAGAAAGCGAGTTTCAGCGGCGTCAGGAAAGGGCTCGCGACTTGCGTCGCGATCAAGTGCGCACCCTGCGGCAAGCGTTTGACGAGCGGTTCGGCCAGCCACGAATAAAGGCGGTTGGCGAACGGCACCAGACACACGAGCAAGACCAGCACGCAGGCAATCGCCTTGATCAGGCGCGCGCGCAATTCGAGCAGGTGCGAGAAAAGGCCCTGCTCCAGGTCGAAGGTCGAATCCGTGTCCGGA
>JAJXWZ010000171.1 GCA_021781345.1 Pseudomonadota bacterium | reverse complement strand
GCGCGTCGGAGCCGCTAGCGGTGTTGTTCCTCGACATCGATCACTTCAAGCAGATCAACGACGGCAGCGGCCACGCGGCGGGCGACGAGTGCCTGTGCGCGGTAACCGAAGCCATCCGTGCCGAGCTGGGCCGAGGCGACCAGGTCGGGCGCTACGGCGGCGAGGAGTTCCTGGTCCTGTTGCGTGGCGACAGCGCGCGGATGGCCACGCGGGTCGCCGAGCGCATTGTCGCGCGCGCAGCGGCGCTGCGGGTGCAGGCCGGCGCACAACTGATCGCACTCACGGTCAGCATCGGTATCGCAATGCGCGACGCCACCGTCACGGGCATCGAGGCCTTGGTGGAACGCGCCGACGCCGCCCAGTACCTTGCCAAGGCCGAAGGCCGCAACCGGGCGGTGGCGTGGCGGCGGGATGCCACCGTTGCGTCGTCGCCGCCGCCACGCTGAGTACCGGCGCGCTGCCTGGTGCCCCTGCCGTCAGGAGGTTGGTGCCCGCGCCGTCGCGGCACTTGCGTCGTCGTCGAAACGATCCAGGCGCGCGAGCTTCTCGAGGCGGGCGAACACGCCATCGACGAAACGGTTGCGGTGCCTGTACCAGAGCGCGTTCGCGTGCAGCACGCTGCCGAGCCGTACCTTCTCCCTCTGCAGGCCCTGGCCACTCTCGTACACCCCGATGCCATGCTCGATGCAATGGCGGACGTTTTCCAGCCAGCTCACGTGGTACAGGTTGTAGCGGTCCATGGCCGCGTAATCCATGCCAAGGAACTTGTCGAGCAGGCGCTCGCCGTCGCTCAACACGAGGTTGAAAGCCACCAGGCGGTCGCCTTCGGAATAGGTCACGCAGTACGCGCGCCCCGGCATCGCCTGCATCACGTTTTCGAAATAGGCGGGCGTCAGTTCCTCGAACGAGAGCTCCGCGTGCGCGAGTGTCTCGTGGTAGAGGCGCTGCACGTCGGCGGCGATGCCTGCGAGGTCCCGGCGCCATTCGATGTGCAGAGCCGCAGCGGCACGGCGCTTGCGCCGCAGATCCTTGCGGGTCGACGGGCCCAGCGATGCGAGATAGCCGTCCAGCTCGCGCCAGGGGACGTCGAGCGTCGCACCGGGCAGGCCGGGCAGGGCGCGCAGGCCGTGGCGCGGACACACCGATTGCCAGGCAGGCTCGTCCAGCGGCGCGTCCTTGATCGCGAGCATGCCGAACTTCTCCGCGGCCGCGACCCTTTCCATCTGGGCGAGGATCGCGTCCAGCCATGTCTCGCGTTGCTGCGGGGTCGCGCCGGGCGCGAAGCCCACCCGGCAGCGTTCGGTCACCGGCGAGCCCAGCGAGAGCATCGGAATCCGCAGCAGGCGCGGAAACTTGTCCGCGAGCGATTCGGTGAACCGCCGCAGTCCACCCTGCACTGTGGTGTCGAGCCGGTAATCGGTGACGAATCCGGGTACCGCGGCGATCAGCCGGCCGCCCTCCCGCACACCGAAATAGAGGAAGCGGAACCCGGTCAGTCCCGCGCGTTCGATCGCGCGCAGGTAGGCCTGGTCCTCGAGCTCGCCCGGGAACAGCTGGTTCCAGTCGTCCGCCGCGAAGGCGTCTATGGTGGGGTGCGTGCCGACTTCGATCATGTCGTCGGGCTGCCGCTGGCGCAGGCATCGAACAGGGTTTGCGCGAGCGCGCAATCGGTGCGCGCGTTTTCCTCGAGCCTGCGTCGATCCGTCGCGTCGCGCGCGGGCTGGTCCAGCCTGGCTTCGACGCGCTTCAACCAGTTGGCGTGGCGCGGCGGCGAATACTCGCCGCAAATGTCCGCACCGAGCACGCGCCTTTGTTGCCCGATGGCGCGCAGCATCGCCAGCAGCGTCGCCAGCGGCATCAGGCCCTGGTCCCAGTTGGTCAGCGCCTCGTGCTCGGGCAGCACGTCCTTGTCGATCGTGATCCAGACATCATCGGTCGGAATCGCGGCCAGCACCATGGCCACGGCCTCGTCCACGGGCACGCCGGAGAGGTTTCGCCATTCGATGTGCCCATCGCGCCACGCGTGCCCCGGTCCGTCGGCGATGCGGCGGCGCACACGCGAAGGCGCGTGCTCCCACGGAAACAACACCAGCCGTCCCGCGTCGAGGGCCGGAAGGTTGCCGCCCTTGCGGCCGGGATCGACCAGGTCGTCGCTGCAGGGGCCTAGCGTCACCACGCGGCGCACGTTCGGCAGCGCAAGTACGCGGTTGACCCACGATCCGCAATGCCAGCGTGGGGCCAGCCGCACCCAGTCGGGATGGTTGTCGAAATGCAGCAGCGTGAACGGCGTTTGCACCCGCTCGGCCAGCAACGCCGCGAGATGGTGGAAGTCCCCCGAACCGAGGAACGTGATCGAGGGAAGCGGATCCGCCGACTGCGCGATGCGCGCCCGTGCGCGCTCGATGTTCCGGCCGCGGCTCCACAGGCGCAGCGCGGGCGCGAGGTCGCGCAGGTCCACGCGGACGACCGACGCCCACGCCGTGGTGGCATCCAGCGCGGCGGTATCGACGCTGCCGTCGGTGTCGAGGATGCGAAGGTGTACGGGCATGGGGCAGATATCGCTATTCCGTGGCCGGAGACATGGCGGCCGGCACGCCGCGAAGGATAGAAGACGGTGGCTAGGCGCGCGCGCTTGTCGTACGCCCGAGTTTGCATGCTGCCTGAACCGCCTGACGGGAGGTTTTGCGTGCGGTCCCCGGCAACGGCGTAAAATACCAAGTTAGGCCTGCAAGCTGTTGGCCGCCTTTTCCTGCACCGCGCCGCTTCGATGACCACCGCAACCCCCAAACCGCGTCGCCTGTTCTTCGCCTACACCGGATGGGACGCGCTCCCCGTCCTGATGGTGCTCGGCCACGCCGCGTTCCTTGCGTGGCTGTTCTTCGGTTTCCACCACACGCCGTGGTGGCTGTGGATTCCCTGTGCGCTGCTGTATTCGATCTCGATCTCGTGGTCGATAAATTCCACCAGCCACAACTTCATCCACAATCCGTTCTTCAAGTGGGAGTGGCTGAACCGCGCCTTCAGTTTCCTGTTCTCGCTGACCGACGGTTTCAGCCAGGAGTTCTACAAGCACGTCCACCTGCGCCACCACGTCGGCAACATGGACCGGGTCAAGGACGGCACCACCATCGACCCGCTGTCGATCTACCGGCACGGCAGGGACGGCAAGCCCGAAAGCGTGTGGACCTACACGTTCTATTCGTACTTCCGCGACGACATCGGCGAGTGCTACACCCGCGTCAAGAAGAAATGGCCGCACCTCGCGCGCTGGATCCGCATCGAGATCGCGACGGTCGTCGTCGTTTACCTGGCGTGCCTGGTCTACGACTGGCGCGCATTCCTGTGCCTGGTGCCGTTCTATTACCTTGGCCACTCGCTGTCGTCGCTTAATGGCTATTACGAGCACCTGAAGGGCGATCCCGACCAGCCGATCGCATGGGGAGTCTCCACCTACAACCGTTTCTACAACTGGATCTGGCTCTACAACGGTTTCCATGCCGAGCACCACTATCGACCGAAGGTGCACTGGACGAAGATGGTCAATCTGCGCGATTCGATCCGCGACGAGCAACGCGCAAAGGGCGTGCACGTGATGAACTGGTGCCATGCGCTGGGCTTCATGGACCGGCAGCCGCCGGCGCACACCTTGGTGGATCCCGCCTCCAGGACCGCTTGAGCGGGGTCAGAGCCGTGCGAACACGCCCAGTGGGGCGTGGGTGAGCGCAACGCTGACGATGAACAGGAACACGCCGATCGCCGTCGCGAAACAGGCGCCGCGGATCGCCCGCGTGCGCCCGCGCCGGAGAGCGAATATCCCCAGCACGATGTAGACCGCCAGCAGGACCACCTTGACGGTAAGCCAGGCCTGCACGAACGGATACTGGTGGATGATCGTGGTCAGCGCGATTGCGGCCGCCAGCAACAGCGAATCGACCGCCACCGAAACGCGCCGCAGCGCGACGTGGTTGGCGGCCGGCAGGCCGGCCAGCATCATGCAGCCGCGGGTGAAGAACAGGCTGCCGGAAGCGATCACGCAGCCGACATGCAACCACAGGATTTGCAGGTACCAAGCGGCCATGGCGCAGGTCGTTTCGATGGCGGGATGGACCCGGCAAGCGCGCCGGTCGTGCAGGCAGTATCACCCAATCCGGGTCGCGCCGCGCTGACGCGGATCAGGCGGTGGACGG
>JAJXWZ010000132.1 GCA_021781345.1 Pseudomonadota bacterium | reverse complement strand
GCCGCCCTGCACGATCACGGTCGGAGCGCCCGGCCTGCCGACCCACAGGTATCGGATCTCCGCATCGACGACGCCCTCGCCGTAGCGAGGCGCGATGCGTACGCGGCGGCTGCCGCACTGGTCCGTGAAACGGGCGGTCGCGCTGGCTGCGCGTTTCGCGAGCTCGACGACCGGCTCGGCGGATCGGGTTGGGGCGGCAAGACTCATGACGGTTCTCCGTGCGGCGATGGACATCGAGCCATGCGGAGAACCGGGGACGGCCGCACTATCCCCGCGGCACGCGGGAATCACGCGACTCATCTCTCGGTGGGCGCAACGCGCCCCCGCAGGAGTTGGCACCATGCGGATTCCTTGCGGGTTCCGCGGGTTGCCCCGGCTTCCAAGGGCCTGTCCCTCAGCCGGTCTCGATGAGCTGTGGGTTGCACTCTAGCGACGGCATTCTTGCGTGTCAATGTATTTATGGACGTTTAGACGTCCATTCACGGATTCCGAAGCTTTCCGATTACCGCGGCCGCCGGCAGCCGCGGCGGATCCGCCGCGCGACGGATGCACCCGCAACGATCACCGCGGGGATCGCCGGTCCGGTTGCCGACGTGGCGCATGCGACACGACGGAACCGCGGGTATCGCCGGTCACCCACCGCATCCACTGCGCGCTGCCGGGTCCACGCCGCCCAAGTCCTATTGCCCGGATCGGCATGCGCGCCCCGGGCCGGCGGAGCCGGTGAACGGTGGCGCGATCACGGTTAAAATCGCCGGTTTGCCGACCGCAGCAGCCCATGCCCAACCAAGTCGCCCAGCACCACCACCTGGAGACGGCACGCCGCCGCACCTTCGCGATCATCTCGCACCCGGACGCCGGCAAGACGACGCTGACCGAAAAACTGCTGCTGTTCGGCGGCGCGATCCAGATGGCTGGTTCGGTGAAGTCGCGCAAGGCATCGCGCCACGCCACCTCCGACTGGATGGCGCTGGAGAAGGAACGCGGGATCTCGGTGACCAGTTCGGTGATGCAGTTCCCCTACGAGGGGCGCATCGTGAACCTGCTGGACACGCCCGGCCATGCAGACTTTTCCGAGGACACGTACCGCGTGCTGACCGCGGTCGATTCGGCGTTGATGGTGATCGACTGCGCCAAGGGTGTCGAGGAACGCACGATCAAGCTGATGGATGTGTGCCGGCTGCGCAGCACGCCGATCATGACCTTCGTCAACAAGCTCGATCGCGAGGGCCGTTCGCCGATCGAACTGCTCGACGAAGTCGAATCGGTGCTCAGGATCCAGTGCGCGCCGGTCACCTGGCCGATCGGCATGGGCAAGCGCCTGAAGGGCGTGTACCACCTCATCGACGACGAAGTGCACCTGTACGAAAGCGGGCGCAACTTCACGCGCCAGGATTCGACCATCCTGAAGGGACTCGACGATCCCGAACTCGAAAGGCGCATCGGCGCCGACGCGCTGGCCGAACTGCGCGAGGAACTGGAGCTGGTCCAGGGCGCCTCGCATCCATTCGACCTCGATAAATACCTCGCCGGCGAACAGACGCCGGTGTTCTTCGGCTCGGGCATCAACAATTTCGGCGTGCAGCCGTTGCTGGATTTCTTCGTCGAGCACGCGCCCTCGCCGCAACCGCGAGCGACCTCGACGCGCATGGTCGCGCCCGACGAGGAACAGCTCACGGGTTTCGTGTTCAAGATCCAAGCCAACATGGATCCGGCGCACCGCGACCGCGTGGCGTTCCTGCGCGTGTGCTCGGGCAGCTACCGATCCGGCATGAAGGCGCTGCAGGTGCGCACCGGCAAGGAAGTGAAGCTCGCGAACGCGCTGACCTTCATGGCCAGCGAACGCGACATCGTCGATACCGCCTTTCCGGGCGACGTGATCGGCCTGCACAACCACGGCACCATCTCGATCGGCGACAGCTTCAGCGAAGGCGAGAAGCTGGTATTCACGGGCATCCCCAACTTCGCGCCGGAGCTATTCCGCCGCGCGCAGCTGCGCGACCCCCTGAAGATGAAGGCATTGCGCGCGGGCCTCGCGCAACTTTCCGAGGAAGGCGCGACGCAATTCTTTCGCCCATTGATGTCGAACGACTTGATACTGGGCGCGGTCGGCGTGCTGCAGTTCGACGTCGCCGCCTATCGCCTGAAGGACGAATACAACGTCGATTGCGCGTTCGAGAATGTGGGCGTCGCGACCGCACGCTGGGTTCATTGCGACGATGCGAAGAAGCTGGCCGAATTCCGTGAACGCAACGCCACCCACCTCGCGCTGGACGCAGCTGGCCGGCTGGTCTACCTGGCGCCGACCCGCGTGAACCTCCAGCTTGCGCAGGAACGCTGGCCCGGCGTTGCGTTTTCCGATACGCGCGAACACGCAAGCGCGGCGGCCTGAGCGGATTCACGGCACGCACGCCAGGCGTGACGCTTGCGGCGGCCGGCCTTCGCAGGCATCGATTACGGCGATGATCGCTTCGGCATCCTGCCGCCGCGATCCAGGCCGCCGGCGGAAAGAACAGGTTCGCGGGTTAAACTTGGAATTTCCCTGCACGGAGCCCCGCACATGAAAGTGAAAGCCGCCGTCGCATACCAGGCCGGTGGGCCGCTCGGCATCGAGACCGTGGACTTGGAGGGTCCGCGCGCCGGCGAGGTACTGGTGCAACTCAAGGCCACCGGCATCTGCCACACCGACGCCTACACGCTGTCGGGCGACGATCCCGAAGGATTGTTCCCCGCGATCCTCGGGCACGAAGGCGCGGGCATCGTGGTCGAGACAGGGCCCGGCGTGAAGTCGGTGAAAAAGGGCGACCACGTGATCCCGCTGTACACGCCCGAATGCCGCGAATGCGAATACTGCCTCAATCCCAAGACCAACCTTTGCCAGGCGATCCGCGAAACCCAGGGCAAGGGCGTGATGCCGGACGGCAGCAGCCGGTTCTCGCTCGGCAAGGAGACGATCCACCATTACATGGGCACGTCGACGTTCGCCGAGTACACGGTGCTGCCGGAAATTGCAGTCGCGAAGATCCGCGAGGACGCGCCGTTCGACAAGGTCTGCTACATCGGGTGCGGCGTCACCACCGGCATCGGCGCGGTGATCAATAGCGCGAAAGTCGAGCCCGGCGCGAAGGTCGTGGTGTTCGGCCTCGGCGGCATCGGCCTGAACGTGATACAGGGCGCGCGGCTCGCGGGGGCGGCGATGATCGTGGGCGTCGACCTCAACCCGAAGCGCAAGGCGCTTGCGGAAAAATTCGGGATGACCCATTTCGTCGACGCTGGCGAGGTCGAGGGCGACCTGGTGCCCTACCTCGTAGCACTGACCGGGGGCGGCGCGGATTATTCGTTCGAGTGCATCGGCAACGTCAAGGTGATGCGGCAGGCGCTGGAATGCTGCCACAAGGGCTGGGGCGTGTCGTGCATCATCGGCGTGGCCGGCGCGGGCCAGGAAATCGCGACGCGACCGTTCCAACTGGTGACCGGCCGGCGCTGGATAGGCAGTGCGTTCGGCGGCATGCGCGGCCGCACCGATGTTCCGAAAGTCGTGGATTGGTACATGCAGGGCCTGATCGAGATCGATCCGATGATCACGCACACGCTGAAACTCGAGGGCATCAACGAGGGTTTCGAGTTGATGCACAAGGGCGAATCGATCCGCAGCGTGGTGGTGTACTGACAAGCATGGAAACCATCAGTGAACAACGCTGCTTCGGCGGCGCCCAGGGTTTTTACCGGCACGAGTCGGAAGCCTGTGGCGGCACGATGACCTTCGCGGTGTACACGCCGCCCCAGGCCGCGCATCGCAAGGTGCCGGTGCTGTTCTACCTCGCCGGGCTCACCTGCACCGCCGAGACTTTCCCGATCAAGGCCGGCGCGCAGCGCGTCGCCGCCGAACTCGGCCTGATGCTGGTCGCGCCCGACACCAGTCCGCGCGACACCGGCATCGAAGGCGCGACCGGGGACTGGGAATTCGGGGAAGGCGCAGGTTTTTATCTGGATGCCACACAACCACCCTGGTCGAACCGGTTCCGGATGGAAACCTGGGTCGTCGAGGAACTACCCGCGCGGATCGGCGAGCATTTCCCCGCCGACCTCGCCCACTGTGGCATCGCCGGTCATTCGATGGGCGGGCACGGCGCGCTGACCCTGGCCTTGCGCCACCCCGGACGTTACCGCTCACTGTCGGCATTCGCGCCGATC
>JAJXWZ010000206.1 GCA_021781345.1 Pseudomonadota bacterium | reverse complement strand
GGCGCCGGCTCAGGCTTTCGCCAGCACCGCGTAATACATGCCATCCAGCCCGTCATTGCCCGGCAGCAGCTGGCGACCCCCGCCAGCCGAGTGGCCGGCGGGAAGCTCGCACGCCTGCGGACGGGCGTCCGGATGCGCTTCGAGGAAACTGGCGACCACGGACTGGTTTTCCTCGCGCAGCACTGAACATGTCGCGTAAACCAGCCGTCCGCGCGGCGCCAGCACGGGCCACAAGGCGTCGAGCAGGCGGCGCTGTCCGCGCGCCAGCGTCGCGATGTCGCCGGCGCGTCGGTGCAACTTGATGTCGGGATGCCGGCGGATCACGCCGGTCGCCGAACACGGCGCGTCGAGCAGGATGCGATCGAAAGGCCGGGCGTCCCACCACGCGTCCGGTGCACCCGCGTCGCCCGTGCGGACCTCCGCCCGCAGGCCGAGGCGGGCCAGGTTGTCGCGGATCGAGGCCGCGCGCCTGGCATCGCGTTCGATCGCCAGGACGCTGACATCCGACCGTTCGAGGATGTGGCCGGTCTTGCCACCCGGCGCGGCGCATGCATCCAGTACGCGCTGGCCGTCGCGCAGTTCGAGCAGGTCGGCGGCACATTGCGCGGCGCCGTCCTGCACCGAGAATCGGCCCGCGCCGAATCCGGCAAGGCGCGCGATGTCCGCGTGGCGATCCAGTACCACGGCATCGCGCAGCCACGGATGGGGCAGCGCATCGATGCCGGCTTCGGCCAGTTCGGAGAGCGCGGCGTCGCGCGTCGTGCGCCGCGTGTTCACCCGCAGCATCGGCGGCGCCGGCGCGTTGTTCGCGGCAAGCAAGGCATCGGCCTGCTCCGGCCATTCGCGGACGAGTGCGTCGACCAGCCAACGCGGATGCGCGCTCCGCGTCGTCGCGTCAAGGTCGAGGCGGACATTGAAGGCAGCACGCTCGCGCAGCCAGCGCCGCAGCACCGCGTTGGCAAGTTTCGCGAATCCGCCGCGTCCGAGCGTTCGGGTCGCTTCGACCGTGGCCGCGACCGCGGCATGCGCCGGCAAATGCAGGACTTCCAGTTGCACGAGTCCCAGTACCAGCAGCGCGTGCAGCACCGGTTCGCGTTGGCGAAGCGGCTTCTGCAGCAAGTCGTCGAGGGCGCGGTCGAAGCGCAACCACCAGCGTGCGCCTTCGTTGCACAAGGCGGTCAGCAGTGCACGGTCGCGCGGATCGGTGAGCCGGGCCTGCGCGGGTTGCAGCCGTTCGCGCAGGGACGCGCCACGCAAGGCGACGTCCGCCAGCACTTCTGCTGCCGGCGCGCGCGTGTCGGTCATGCGTGCTTGAGTTCCGGCCGGGCGTTCAGATAGTCGCGGGCATCGAGTACGCGGCCGCCGGCGCGCTGCAGCTTCAGGATACGCAGCGTGCCGTCCGCGCAGGCGAGGTCGATGCCATGCCGCGTGGCGGCGATGATGGCGCCGGGTGCGGCGGTCCTGGCTCCCGGATCGATTGCCACCGCTTCCCAGATGCGCACGCGCTCTCCCGCGAGCGGCGCCTCGGCGACCGGCCAAGGATCGAACGCGCGCACCTTGCGTTCGAGCTCGACGGCCGATTGCGAGAAATCGAGTTTCGCCTCCTGTTTGTCGAACTTGTGCGCATAGGTGGCGCCCGCGTCGGGTTGCGGAATCGCGGGCAGCGTTGCGCCCGCGGCCATGCGACGCAAGCCTTCGGTCAGCACCTTCGAGCCGAGTCCAGCCAGGCGATCGTGCAACGTGCCTCCGGTGTCGTCGGCGAGGATGGGGGTGCTTGCCGAGAGCAGGACCGGGCCGGTGTCGAGTCCGGCGTCCATCCGCATCAGGCATACCCCGGTTTCGGTATCGCCCGCCAGGATCGCCCGCTGGATCGGCGCCGCGCCGCGCCAACGCGGCAGCAGCGAGGCATGCACGTTCCAGCAGCCGAGGCGCGGGATTGCCAGCACCTCGCGCGGCAGGATCAATCCGTACGCGATCACCACCATCAGGTCCGGTGCGTACCCGCGCAGGCGCGCCAGCGCCTCGGGTGACTTCAGTGAATCGGGTTGCTCGACCGGGATTCCGGCTGCGAGCGCGGCCTGCTTGACCGGACTGGCCGCGAGTCTACGTCCGCGCCCCGCGGGGCGATCCGGCTGCGTGTAGACCGCCACGACCTCCGTGTCGGCGTCGAGACAGGCACGCAACCCGGGTACAGCGAAATCCGGCGTGCCGGCGAACACCAGCCGCATTCGTCCCGTGGACATCACCCCGCGTGGCGCCGCTGCTTGTCCAGCTTGCGCAACAGCAGCGAGCGTTTCAGCGGCGACAGGTAATCGACGAAGACCTTGCCGACGAGATGGTCCATCTCGTGCTGGATGCACACGGCCAGCATGCCGTCGGCTTCCAGTTCGAACGACCTGCCGGTGACGTCGCGCGCCTGCACGCGAATCCATTCCTTGCGCTGCACGTCCGCATACACGCCCGGGAACGACAGGCAACCTTCCTGGCAGACCTCGGTGCCGCGTCCTTCCCGCAATTCCGGATTCACCAGCACCAGCGGCGAGTCGTGGGCTTCTGACACATCGACGACCAGCAACTGCTTCGGCAAATTCACCTGGGTGGCGGCCAGTCCGATGCCCGGTGCCGCATACATGGTCTCCAGCATGTCGTCGGCGAGCCGCTTCAGGTCGGCGTCGAAGGTTTCGACTGCCTCGGCCTTCAGGCGCAGGCGTGGATCGGGGAATTCGAGGATGTCGAGTTTGGCCATGGCTGTGATCGGGATCGTCGCTTGCACGCTTAGATGGGGCCTGGAAAGCGGATTTCACGTCCGGCTAGCCTAGCAGTGGCGGATGGGGCTGCCAGCCTTTCGGTGAACCCGTCACCAAATGTGAAATATTTGCTTGCCGCGGGCAGCCATTCGGGTACACTCGGCTGAAACTTGTGGGGGATCGGGGGATTGCCGGTCATGTTTAAGAAACTGCTTGCGCTCACCGCCGGAATGCTGATCACCTTCGCCGCTTACGCGGCCGGTGCCCAGCTGCGCGCCGATCACCCGCACACCTACGTGGTGAAGAAAGGCGACACGTTGTGGAGCATTTCCGCCCGCTTCCTCAAGAAGCCCTGGCTCTGGCCCGAAATCTGGGACGTCAACCAGCAGGTCTACAACCCGCACCGGATCTATCCCGGCGACGTGCTGGACCTGGACGTGAACGGCCTGCATATCGCCAAGCGTGCCACCGTCGAAGCCAATCCGATCCCGACGGTGCCGCTGTCGGCGATCCAGCCGTTCCTCAAGGATTTCCGCGTGATCACGGCGGCACAGCTGCGCCAGACGCCCTATGTCGTCGCTGTCGAGGAAAACGAACCGCGCGCCACCGAGGGCATGAACCTGTACGTGCGCGACTTGCCCGCTGCCAGCGTCGGCACCCGCTTTGCGGTCGTGCGCCCGACCCACGTGTTCCGGTCGTTCGACGACGCCGGCAGGATGGATGACGTCGGCCATCTCGTCAGCGACAACGTCGACCTGGCGCCCGGTCCTTGGCAGGAGGATTTCCGCAACGACGGGCATTTCGGCCGCGGCAAGGAAATCGGAACCGAGGTGCGCGTGATTGGGACGGCGCAAGTGCTGAAGAGCGGCGACCCGGCTACGTTGCTGCTCACCAACGCCAGCATGGAAGTTCGTGCCGGCGATCGCCTGATGCCGGTCGACGACACGCCCTACGATTTCACCTACTATCCGCACGCGCCGAAAGACGCGCCCACCAACGCCTACATCATGGCGTTGTCGAACGGCTACGACGGCATTTCGGTGCAGGGTCCGATGGACGTGGTGGCCCTCAACGTCGGCAGCGATGACGGGGTCGACAACGGCACCACCTTTTCGGTCTACCAGCCCGGCGAGACCGTGACCGATCTCGTCAAGGGCAATACCAACAGGCGCGAGTTCGGACCCAAGGTCAAGCTGCCAAGCGAATTCGTGGGGCACCTGATGGTATTCCGCACCTTCGCCCACGTGAGTTATGGCCTGGTCATGGATGGCATCCGGCCCGTCCGGGTCGGCGATACCATCCGCAGTCCCGACTGACCCGGTCTGTAAGCGACGGCCTACGCAACGGCGCGGCCAGCAACCGCGCCGTTGTCATTGGTGCCGCCCCTACACTGGTGGCATGCAGGACGCCGATGAACTGTCCGCCTGGCTGACCTTGTTGCGCGCCCCCGGTCTCGGGCCAGCGGGCATGCGGGTGTTGCTGCGGGCGACAGGATCTGCACGTACAGCCTGCACGGACACCCGCAGGTTGCGTCGGGTCGCCGGTATCGGCCAGGCCGCCCTGGACTGGATCGCCCGTCCGGACACGGCACGCCTCAATGCCGACCTTGCCTGGCTGGCGCAGCCGGGACATCGGTTGTTGCGTTGCGACGAAGCCGATTTCCCGCCGCAACTGGAAACCCTGCCGCAGCCGCCCGCCGCGTTGTTCGTCGAGGGCGATGCCGCCGCCCTGCTGGGCCCGCAAGTCGCCATCGTGGGTGCCCGCAGCGCCAGCGCGCAGGGACTCGCGACCGCCCGCGATTTCGCGCGTACCTTGAGCCGCGCCGGGCTGACCGTCACCAGCGGCATGGCCGAGGGCGTCGACGGCGCCGCCCACACGGCAACGTTGGAAGCCGGCGGCGCGACGGTGGCCGTGGTCGGTACCGGCCCCGATCTGGTCTATCCGCACAAGCACCGCGATCTCGCGGCCAGAATCGCCGAACACGGCGCCATCGTCAGCGAATTCCCGCCGGGTACGGAAGCCCGTCCGGACCATTTCCCGCGCCGCAACCGCTTGATCGCCGGACTGGCCCTGGGAACCTTGGTGGTCGAAGCGGGTCTGCAGTCGGGATCGCTTATCACGGCGCGGCTGGCGGCCGAAGCGGGCAAGGAAGTGTTCGCCCTGCCGGGGTCCATCCACAATCCGCTGGCCAAGGGCTGCCACCGGCTTATCCGCGACGGCGCGCGGCTGGTCGAGACCGCCGCCGAAGTAATCGAGGCACTGGCCGCGGCCGCGCAGGCGCAAGGCGCCGAGTTGAGGGCGCGATTGCAGGCCGGAGATGCCTTGGAGACAGCGTCAATCGATCTGCCTAAAAGATCCCAAGATCCTGATTACAAGGCACTTCTTGCCGCATTGGGCGATGCGCCGGCGGCCCTGGACGAGCTTGCCGAACGGACCGGGCTCAGCCCCGCGGCGCTGTCGTCCATGCTCCTGTTGCTGGAGCTGGACGGCATGGTCGCGCCGGCCGTGAACGGCCGCTGGCAGCGTCTGGTCGCCCCCGATGCTTGACAGGGCTACCCTGCGCATGTGTTCACTATATATAGAGGGCGACCCCCGTCGCCCGTGAAATCGTTGGAGACATGGCCAAGAACCTGCTCATCGTCGAATCGCCCGCCAAGGCCAAGACTATCAACAAATACCTCGGTACCGACTTCAAGGTACTGGCGTCGTATGGCCACGTCCGCGACCTGGTGCCCAAGGAGGGCGCGGTCGATCCCGACCACGACTTCGCGATGGACTATGCCCTTATCGAGAAGAACGTCAAGCACGTCGACGATATCGCCAAGGCCGCCAAGGTGGCCGACTCGATTTACCTCGCCACCGACCTCGACCGCGAGGGCGAGGCGATCAGCTGGCACATCAGCGAGATCCTGAAGCAGCGCGGCCTGCTCAAGGGCAAGGAAACCCATCGCGTGGTGTTCAGCGAAATCACCCCTCGCGCGATCAAGGAAGCCGTGGCGCATCCGCGCAAGCTGTCGCACGACTTGGTCGATGCCCAGCAGGCACGCCGCGCGCTGGATTACCTGGTCGGCTTCAACCTGTCGCCGGTGCTGTGGCGCAAGGTCCAGCGCGGGCTTTCGGCCGGCCGCGTGCAATCGCCGGCCCTGCGCATGATCGTCGAGCGCGAGGAGGAGATCGAAGCCTTCAGGCCGCGCGAATACTGGACCGTCGAGGCAAAGCTGGCACACCGGGACGGCGAATTCAGCGCGCGGCTGGTCAAGTTGCACGACAAGAAGTTCGAGCAGTTCGACCTCACCAACGCCAGGGATGCGCACGCGGCGCGCGATGCGCTGCTGCAAGCCGCAGGCGGCAAGCTCATCGTCGGCGATATCCAGTCGAAGCAACGCCAGCGCCGGCCGGCCGCGCCGTTCACCACGTCCACGCTGCAGCAGGAAGCCGCGCGCAAGCTCGGCATGGCCACCAGCCGCACCATGCGCATCGCGCAGGGGTTGTACGAGGGCGTGTCGCTGGGCGGCGAGGGCAACGTCGGCCTGATCACCTACATGCGTACCGACTCCACGCATCTCTCGGGTGAAGCCATCGGCGAGTTGCGCCAGGCCATCGAGCGCGAATTCGGCAAGCAGGGCCTGCCCGAACACGTGATGGTCTATAAGACCAAATCCAAGAACGCCCAGGAAGCGCACGAGGCGATCCGCCCGACTTCGGCGTTGCGCACGCCAAAATCAGTGTCGGCTTACCTGACGCCCGACCAGCTGAAACTCTACGAATTGATCTGGAAGCGTGCGCTCGCCTGCCAGATGAAACCGGCGACGCTCAACACGGTATCCGTCGAATTTCCGTGTGGCCCCGACGCGGCGTTCCGCGCCACCGGCACCACCGTTGTCGATCCGGGGTTCCTTGCGGTCTACGAGGAGGGCCGCGACGGGAAGCCGGACGAGGACGAAGAGGCTCGCAAGCTGCCGGCGTTGAAAGTCGGCGAGCCGGTGCCGCTCTCCGGTATCGCCGCAGACCAGCATTTCACCGAACCACCGCCGCGTTATTCCGAGGCCTCGCTGGTCAAGGCACTGGAGGAATACGGCATCGGCCGTCCCTCGACCTACGCCAGCATCATCCAGACGCTGTTGTCGCGGGAATACGTGATCCTCGATTCGCGTCGCTTCAAGCCCACCGACGTCGGCCGCGCGGTCGCCAGGTTCCTCGCCGCGCATTTCACCCGCTACGTAGATTACGACTTCACCGCGCGCATGGAGGACGAGCTCGATGCGGTCAGCCGCGGCGAGGAGGAATGGCGGCCGTTGATGGCCGAATTCTGGAAGCCCTTCAAGGCGCTGGTGGACGACAAGTTGGAATCGGTCGATCGCAGCGAGGCGACCGGCGCGCGGCTGCTGGGCGACGATCCGAAGACCGGCAAGCCGGTTTCGGTGCGGCTGGGCCGCTACGGACCCTACGCCGCGCTGGGCGACAAGGACAGCGACGAGAAACTCAAGTTCGCTTCGCTGCTGCCCGGCCAGAGCATGCACACGATCACCCTGGAGGAGGCGCTCGAACTCTTCAAGCTGCCGCGCACGCTGGGCAAGGATGCGGACGGCGAGGAGATCTCGGCAGGCATCGGCCGCTTCGGTCCATTCGTGAAGAAGGGCTCGATGTACGCATCGATCAAGGGCGAGGAAAGCGCCTACACCATCACGCTGGAGCGCGCGAAGGAGCTGATCCGCGAGAAGCAGGAGCTGATCGCCAACCGCGTGATCACCGATTTCGGCGACGGTATACAGGTCCTCAACGGCCGCTACGGTCCCTACATCACCGATGGCGAGAAGAACGCGAAGATCCCGAAGGAGCGCGACCCCAAGTCGCTGACCCACGACGAGTGCAAGGCGCTGATCGAGGGCGCGCCGGTGCGGCGTGGGCGCGGTGCGTTCAAGAAGGCTGCAGCCAAAAAGCCGGCCGCGAAAAAAGCCCCGGCCAGCAAGTCGGCCACCCGGAAAACCGCGACAAGCAAGACTGCTGCGAAGAAGGCCGGCGCACGCAAGGCGCCGGCTAGGAAAGCTGCAGCCAGGAAATCAACGCGTGCAGACGAACGCGTCCAGGCGGAGACGGACACACCGCCATTCGATATCTGATCCGTGCGCATCGAGTCCAGCGACGAGATCGAGGCCGCAGTGGCAATGCTGCGGGCAGGTGGCTGCAGGGCGTGCCGCGGCGCGGCCCCGGTTACCCAGCCCCGATCACGATTGCCGTGACCGGCGCTATCATTTTGGCTTGGAGCGGAGTCCCCGGTGTCGAGCGTACATCCATCCCAGCTGGATCCGATGGCCGGACCGTGGCGGGCATTGCTCGCGCGCGCGTCGTCGCAGCGCATCGTCGCCTGGCACGACGGCCGGCCGATCAGTGTGGCCGCCTTCCTTGCGGACGTGGAAGCGCTGGCGTCGCGCCTGCCGGCGGCACAGGCCGCGGTCAACCTGTGTGAACAGCGCTATGCGTTCCTGGTGGCCTTCGCGGCCTTGCTGGTGCGCGGACAAGCCAACCTCCTGCCGCCTTCGCGCGCCGCGCGCGCGATCGACGAGACGCTGGCCGCGCATCCGGGCAGTTACACGCTTGGCGATGCCACGCTTGATCCGGCCCCGCCACACTACCTGCGCTTCACACCAGAGTCCGGTTCGGAGCATTCCGGTACGCCGGTGCTGATCGCCGCCGACGCGCTTGCCGCGATCGGCTACACGTCGGGTTCCACCGGGGTGCCGCGCGCCAATCCCAAGCACTGGGACAAGCTGGCGATTTCCAGCGCCCACAACGACGCGGTGTTGCGTGGACTGGCCGGCGGCGACTACCACGTGGTCGCGACCGTGCCTCCGCAGCACATGTATGGGCTGGAATTTTCGGTATTGCTGCCTTTGTTCGGCCACGCCTCCGTGTGCGCGGGCAAACCGTTCTTCGCGGCCGATATCGCCGCGGCTCTGGAAGGCCTGCCCGCACCGCGGATTCTCGTGACCACGCCCGTGCATTTGCGTGCGCTGCTGGATTCCGGGCATCCGATGCCGCGCCTCGCGGGCATCGTGTCCGCTACCGCGCCGCTTCCGCAGGAGCTGGCGGAGGCTGCCGAGGCGCGATTCGCGGCGCCGGTGCAGGAAGTGTTCGGTTCCACCGAGACCTGCGTGATCGCGCATCGCCGCACCGCCTGCGAGGAAGCTTGGACGCCCTATGCCGGCGTGGTCCTGCATCCGCAGCCCGACGGTACCCGCGTCGAAGCACCGCAACTGCTGCAACCGGTGGTGTTGGCGGACGTCGTCGAGTTGCTGGCCGACGGACGTTTTCGCTTGCGCGGGCGCAATACCGACCTGCTTGAAATCGCGGGCAAGCGCGCTTCGCTCGGCGACCTCACGCACAGGTTGCTGGCCGTGCCGGGAGTGCGCGACGGCGTGGTGTTCCAGATGGATGAGACCGACGCGATGGGCGTGCGCCGGATCGCCGCGTTGGTGGTGGCGCCGGGCCTCGACGCTGGCGCCATCCTCGACGCATTGCGCCATGACGTCGATCCCGTATTCCTGCCGCGCCCGCTGAAGCTGGTCGATGCGTTGCCGCGCAACGAAACCGGCAAGCTGCCGCGCATGGCCTTGCTCTCGGCCATGGCAGGTTAGAATGCACAGCCGATTCACGGCGTGCCCTGGTCCTGTTCATGAAGATCCTAGTCATCGGCTCCGGTGGCCGCGAGCACGCGCTGGCCTGGAAACTCGCTCAATCGCCGCGCGTTAGCGAAGTCGTCGTGGCACCCGGCAACGCCGGCACGGCGCGCGAACCACGCGTGCGCAACGCGGGCGTCGCGGCGACCGACCTCGACGGGCTGCTGCAACTGGCGCGCGAGGAAGACTTCGACCTGACCGTGGTCGGGCCCGAAGTACCGCTGGTCGCCGGCGTGGTCGACAAGTTCCGCATGGCGGGGCTGCCGATCTTCGGACCGACCGTGACGGCCGCGCAACTCGAGGGTTCGAAAGCGTTCGCCAAGGAATTCCTTGCCCGTCACGGGATTCCCACCGCGCGATACGCGGTTTTCGATGAACTCGATCCGGCCCTGGCCCATGTCCACAGGCATGGCGCGCCGATCGTGATCAAGGCCGATGGGCTCGCGGCAGGCAAGGGCGTGGTGGTGGCGATGACGCTGAGCGAGGCCGAGCAGGCGTTGCGCGACATGCTCGGTGCGCACGCGTTCGGCGACGCCTCGGTGCGCGTGGTGGTCGAGGAATTCCTGGCGGGTGAGGAGGCCAGCTACATCGTGATGAGCGACGGCCGCCATTACCTGCCGATGGCATCCAGCCAGGACCACAAGCGCGTGGGCGAGGGCGACACCGGCCCCAACACCGGTGGCATGGGCGCGTATTCGCCCGCGCCCGTGGTGACGCCTGAAGTGGAACGCCGCATCCGTGCCGAAATCGTCGAACCCGTACTGGCAGGCATGGCCGCGGACGGCGCGCCGTTCACCGGATTCCTCTATGCCGGCCTGATGATCGACCCCTCCGGTGCGCCGAAAGTCATCGAATTCAACGTGCGTTTCGGCGATCCCGAAACGCAACCGATCATGCAGCGCCTGCGCTCGGATTTGGTGGACCTGGTCGAAGCCGCACTCAAGCAGCGGCTCGATCGTGTCGACGCCGACTGGGATCCGCGCCCGTCGCTGGGCGTGGTGATGGCCGCACAGGGTTATCCGGGCAAGCCCAGGACCGGCGACGCGATCTCGGGTCTCGACGACGACTTCGGCACCGACGTGAAAGTCTTCCATGCCGGAACGAAAATCGATGCCGATGGCCAAGTCGTGGCCGCCGGCGGACGGGTGCTGTGCGTGTGCGCGCTGGGCGACGATTTGAAACAGGCACGCGACCGTGCCTACGGCGCCGTCGACCGGATCCGGTTCGATGGTATGTTCTGCCGGCGTGATATCGGACATCGGGCGCTGGCGCGCGGCTAACCGCTGGTGTTCGTAATGCCGGCGGAGGCCGGCATGCGGTGCCATTGCCTTGACGGCCGATGTCCAGGGTGACGCCTTCGTTGGTGGCCCATCCATGGCCTGCGCTGTTGCCTTCGCCACGGGCACAATAGGCCGGTCCCGGTCGGGGCAACGAGGGATGCCGTGAACCAATTCCGCCTGCTGGCCAAGCGCCGCTTCGCGCCATTCTTCCTGGTGCAGGCGCTGGCCGCGTTCAACGACAATGCTTTCCGCAACGCGACGGTGGTGCTGGTCGGATTCCAGCTGGGGCTTTCGACCAGCCGGATCGGGTTCTATTCCAACCTCGCGCCGGCCCTGTTCATACTGCCGTTCTTCCTGTTCTCGGCGAGCGCCGGGCAACTCGCGGAGAAATACGGCAAGCACATCCTGATCCGCTGGGTGAAGGTGTTCGAGATCGCGGCGATGTGCATCGCGGCGTGGGGCTTCCACGCGAAAAGTCCGGTGCTGCTGTTCACGGTCCTGTTCCTGATGGGGTTGCACTCGACGTTGTTCGGACCGATCAAGTACGCGATCCTGCCGCAGGTACTGGAACCCGACGAACTGGTCGGCGGCAACGGACTGGTCGAAACCGGCACCTCGATCGCGATCCTGGTCGGCATGATCGCGGGCGGCGCGGCGATGGCGCCCCGTTTCGGATGGATGGCCGCCGCGGCGCTGGTCGTCGGCGTGGCCTTGCTGGGGTTCGCGGCCAGCTTCGCGATCCCGCGCGTGGCGTCGGTGGCGCCGGACCTGAAGTTCAACTGGAATCCCGTGACCGAGAGCTGGCGCGTACTGGCGCTCACCGGCAAGCAACGCGCGGTGTTCAATGCGGTGCTCGGCATTTCGTGGTTCTGGTTCTTCGGCGGCGTGGTCACCGCGCAGTTGCCCAATTACACCCGCCTGTACCTCGGTGGCGGCGCCAGCGTCGAGATCATGGTGCTGGCGCTGTTCTCGATCGGTGTCGGCATCGGCTCGCTGCTGTGCGAAAGGCTGTCCGGCCACAAGGTCGAGATCGGCCTGGTGCCGCTGGGTGCGTTCGGCATGACGCTGTTCGGGGTGCTGCTGTATTGCGCACGCCATGCCGCGCCGGGTTACGCCGGGTTGGATTGGATGGATTTCCTGCGCGTTCCGGGAAACGGCTGGGTCGCGCTGGACCTGACCCTGCTCGGCCTGTTCGCGGGCTTCTTCATCGTGCCGTTGTTCGCGCTGGTGCAAAGCCGCACGCCGGGCGACGAACTGTCGCGCGTGATCGCGGGCAACAACATCATCAACGCGGTGTTCCTGGTGGCCGCTGCGGTATTTGCGTTCGGCCTCCTGGCGGCGGGGCTCACGATCCCACAGTTGTTCCTGGTGACCGCGCTGCTGAACGCGGCGGTGGCGTTGTGGATCTTCCTGCTGGTGCCGGAATTCCTGGTCCGCTTCGCCGACTGGCTGCTGATCAGCGTGCTGTACCGGGTGCGCGCGAGCGGTCTGGAACGCGTGCCCGAGGAAGGACCTGCCTTGCTGGTATGCAACCACGTCAGTTACATGGACGCCCTGATCATCATGCGCAGCATCCGGCGCCCGGTGCGTTTCGTGATGTACTACAAGATATTCCGGGTACCGCTGTTGAGCCTGGTGTTCCGTGCCGCCAAAGCCATCCCGATCGCCGGCGCGAAGGAAGATCCGGAACTGATGGTGCGCGCGTTCGACGCCATCGATGCGGCGCTGTCCGATGGCGAACTGGTGTGCATCTTCCCCGAGGGCGGCTTGTCGCCCGACGGCGAGATCGCGCCATTCCGCCACGGCATCGAGAAGGTACTCGCGCGGCGATCGGCGACCGTGATCCCGATGGCCCTGCGCGGCTTGTGGCAGGGCATGTGGAGCCGCCGCGACTCGCGCCTGCGGCGCGCCCGGCTGCCCAGGCGCTTCCGCGCGCGGATCGAGCTTGCCGTCGGCGCGCCGATGGATGGCGCGACGAGCAGTGCTGCGCAGATGGAGAAGGCGGTGCGCGAGTTGCGCGGTGCCGAAGCCTGAATCTTGCCGTAAGTCGCGGTCATTTGAATCGTCATCCCGGCGCAGGCCGGGATCCAGTGTCCGGAGCCGGTTGATGCGATACTGCGTCGTCTTGGTTGACGCCGAATACGCATGACCCAGGTCCCGCTGCGCATCGCCACCCGCAAGAGCCCGCTCGCCCTGTGGCAAGCCGAACACGTCGCCGCGCGTTTGCGCGCGGCGCAACCCGAGCTCGTGGTGGAACTACTGCCGCTGTCGACGCGCGGCGACGAGGTGCTGGACCGTTCGCTGGCCGCGATCGGCGGCAAGGGTTTGTTCCTCAAGGAACTGGAAGTCGCGCTGGCGGAAAACCGCGCCGACCTTGCGGTGCATTCGCTGAAGGATGTGCCGGCGCAACTCGATGCGCCGTTCGAACTGGCCGCGATCCTCGAACGGGCCGATGGCGCGGATGCCTTCGTATGCAACGATTTCGCATCGCTCGACGAACTTCCGCATGGCGCGCGCGTCGGCACGTCCTCGCTGCGGCGCACCGCGCAGTTGCGCGCACGCCGGCCGGACCTCGAGATCGCCGACCTGCGCGGCAACGTCGGTACGCGCCTTGCCAAGCTCGACCGCGGCGACTACGCGGCGATCATCCTCGCGGTCGCGGGACTCGAACGCATGGGACTCGGCACGCGCATCCGTTCGCGGTTGGCGCCACCCGAATGGTTGCCGGCGCCCGGCCAGGCCGCGATCGCGCTGGAAACCCGAGCAGGTGATGCGAGCGTGATCGAATGCGTGAAAGTCCTGGACGATGCGCCCACACGCCGCAACGTGTCCGCGGAACGCGCACTCAATGCGGCCATGGGCGGCGACTGCACCATGCCGCTGGGCGCATGGTGCGAGATTGCAGCCGACGACACGCTGCACCTGCGCGGACTGCTGGGCGATGCACGCAATGGACGCCTGCTGCGTGCCGATGTCCAAGGCGACGATCCGGCGGCGTTGGGCCGGGAGGTCGCGCGATTGCTGCGCGAACGGGGCGCGGATGCGATGCTGCGTCCTCTCTAGAAGGCCTGGAGCCGGTCCTGGCCGGGACTGCCGGTACGCGTGGTGACGCCGATGCTGCTGTCGGCAGGCGTTGCGACCAGGCGCGCGCGCGGGCCACGATTCGTCTCGTTGCAATTGAAATCGCGGTCACCCCGGGGCGAGACCTGCGCGCATTGGGTGTTCAAGGGCCGACGAATGACCATCTTGGTTGCCGGGACATGCCGGACTTCGCATCCGCCAACGCCTGTCCGTTGCGGCCGGCGGCGACCATCTGCGAAGCTCGCACGCCAGCCACGCGTGAAGCCCTCTCGTCGGGCGGCCAGTGGTGGCTGCCTGACTGCCCGCGTGCCGGATACCATGTGGCGGGCCTGGTTGCCAGGCGTGACTGACGATCGAAGGAGTGCCATGAGCCGTACAACGCTTTCCGGAAGTTGCCTGTGCGGTGCGGTGACCTACGAAGCCACCGGCGAACCGGGTCGCTTCTATCACTGCCATTGCTCGCGATGCCGCAAGGCAACGGGCACGGGGCACGCCTCCAACCTGTTCCTGCAACCCGGCAGCCTGACCTGGCTGACGGGGCGCGACCAGGTTCGCGAGTTCAAGGTTCCCGGGGCCAAGCGTTTTACCAACCAATTCTGCGGGATCTGCGGCGGGCGCCTGCCGCGCCAGCCGGAGGGATCCGACACCGTGCTGATCCCCGCGGGTTCGCTCGACAGCGAGGCTCCGATCCAGCCACAGGCACGGATCTTCATCGACTCCCGGGCCGGCTGGTCGTGCAGCGGCGACGCGATCGCGGCCTATCCCGGGTACGCACCATCGCAGGCCTGACATCCTTGCGACCCGGCGCGTGCGGTGTCTTCATCGCGTACACGACGATCCTGCTCGATGGGGTGTGCCAGCGTCTGGCGCGGCCGGACATGACCGAGTGCGGGCCTATGGGCGCGGCAAGGACTTGATCGCGGCGACGCGCGCCGCGTGCATCGCCGCTCCGATGGCCGGTCCCTGCAGGCCAAGATCGACAAACGGTTGCGCGGTGACGGCTGCCGCGGCATTGCGCGCGGCGCGCAGGAAATCCGCCTGCGGATAGGCGTCGTCTTCGTGGCGCAACCGGCCGCGCTTGTCGGCCATGCACGCGATGAGGAACGGTTCCAGGCGTTGCGGGCGGCGGAAGGCGTCGAAGGCTTCCAGAAGCGCCAGCACGGTCGGGGGTTTCAGTTCCAGAGCGCGATGCGCGTCGAGGTGATGGCGGCAGGTCAATGCCGCGAGTTGCGCGTATTCGGCCGGCACCTTCAGGCGCTCGCACAGTGCCTGCACCGATGCGAGTCCACGATGTTCGTGGGCGATGTGGCGCGGCAGTTCGTGGGCGGGCGTCAGCGCCTTGCCGAGGTCGTGCGTGAACGCGCAGAACCCGGCCAGGTCGTCGCCCGGCGCGAGCCGCGCCGTCTGGTCCATCACCAGTTCCAGATGCACGCCGCAATCGATCTCGGGATGGTGCTGGGGCGATTGTGGTACGCCGTACAGCGTATCGACTTCGGGGAACAGCACCGCCAGTGCGCCGCAGTCGCGCAGCGCGCGCAGGAACGCCGAAGGCGCGGGCTCGGCCAGCGCCTTGCGCGTTTCCGCCCACACTCGTTCGGGCACGAGGTGCGCGGCCTCGCCGTCGGCGACCATCGTCCGCATCAGCGCCATGGTTTCTTCGGCGATACGGAAGCCGAGCGGCGCGAAGCGTGCGAGGAAACGTGCGACGCGCAGGATGCGCACCGGATCCTCGGCGAACGCGGGCGAGACGTGCCGCAATACGCGATTGCGCAGGTCCTTCTCGCCTTCGTACGGATCGACCAGTTCGCCGGCCTCGTCGCGCGCCATCGCGTTGATGGTGATGTCGCGGCGGGCGAGGTCCTCCTCCAGCGTCACGTCCGGTGCGGCGTGGAAGGCGAAGCCGTGGTAACCCGGCCCGGTCTTGCGCTCGGTGCGCGCGAGCGCATATTCCTCGCCGCTGTCGGGATGCAGGAACACCGGAAAATCCTTGCCGACCGGTTTGTAGCCGAGCGCGAGCATGTCGCGCGGCGTCGCGCCGACCACCACATAGTCGCGGTCGCCGTGCGCGCGGCCCAGCAGTTCGTCGCGCACCGCGCCACCGACCAGATAGACGCGATGCGCGGCGACGGACACGTTCAGGCTTCCTGGGTAAGGCGCGCGGCGTCCAGCCGCCGGGTGCGGTCGTGGCTGCCCAGCAACACCGGCAGCATCGCGGCGAATCGGCGCGGCGTGATGCCGAGTTCGGCGAGTCCATTGCGGGTGCCGACCGAATCGACGCCCAGCGAGTTGAAGTTGTCGCGCGAGAACGGCTTGCCGGGGATCAACTCGGCCACCATCGCCTGCAGGTGTCCGAGCGCGGCGGGCAACGGCAGCACCGCGCGACGCAGGCCCGCGGCGTCTCGGATCATGCGCACCAGCTCGATGAGTTCCAGCGTATCCGGCCCGTACAACTCGAAAATCCTGCCGATGCTGGCGCGATCGCTCAGGCAGCGCCGGATCGCGCCGGCCACGTCGCCCACGTACACGGGTGCGAATTTCGCGTGCGGCTGCGCCAGAGGCAGCACGGGCGCCATCTGCAACAGCTTGAGGAACCGGAACACGAAACCGTCGCCCGCGCCGAACACCACGCTGGGCCGGTAGATCGTCCAGTCCATGCCGGAGTTGCGCACCTGCGCTTCGGCCTCGCCGCGCGTCTTGAGGTACTTCGAGGCCCGCTCGCCGGCGTTCAGCGAACTCATCAGGTGAAGGCGCCGGATGCCAACCTGGCGGCAGGCGGCGATCAGGCTGGCCGTGAGGTTGACGTGCGCGTGGGTGAAGGTGTCGCCGCCCGTCTCGTTGAGGATGCCGACCAGGTTGATGACCGCATCGTGGCCGGCGATGTGCTTTTCGAGCGACGCGCGGTCGTACACGTCGGCGCTGATCGAGCGCACGTTGGGCAGCACATTGATCGCGCGCTTCAGCTCACGATTGCGGCTGAGCACGGTGATGCGGTGGCCGTCGCCGGCCAGCGCCGCGAGCAGGTGGCTGCCGATGAAGCCGGTGCCGCCGAGGACGACGAAGCGTTTGGGGGTCATGGCGCGGTTTTCCCTGGGGTGGCGGCTGCCGCACTGGATGCGGGCGTCGCGCGGCACACGACTGGCTTCCGTG
>JAJXWZ010000186.1 GCA_021781345.1 Pseudomonadota bacterium | reverse complement strand
GTAGCTTCCCAGGTCGGGATTGAGCGGGGCCAGGTTCAGGCCCCACCATGGTGACAGGAAGATGCCCCAGGCATGTTTGTTCCGGCCTGTCCTGATTGCGGCTTCGCTAGCGGCGGAAGCGTCTTTCATCGCGTCGGCCGCGTTTTGCATGGCTTCATCGATGCTGCGTTGAAGTTGACGCCTGAATTCTGGGGTTTGCATCGATGCGGTGGCCTGGCGCGCTGCTTCCTGCGCGGCACGGACGGTGGCCTGCCAGTCTTGCGGTTGCATGCGTTCGGGTGTGACGCGGATCATGTGCGACTTGCCCTCGCGATCGACGGTCAACTCGATCGGCTTGCCTGCCCTAGCCTCGCGCAGCGTGGCCTCCGACCCGACGTCGAGGCTGCCGACCGCTTGGCCGTCGACGGCGGTGATGGTGTCGCCCGCCTGCAGTCCGGCGCGCTCGGCGGGACCGCCCGGCGTCACCGCGCCGACCTGCAAGCCATGGGTTGCGGGCGTCACCGCCATCCCCAGCATGCCGCGCTTGTCGTCGGCGAGGTAGCGCAGAGCGCTGGCGCTGGCATCGTTGCCTATCTTCAGCGACAACGTGGCCATGCGGGCGGCGAGTGCGTTCATGCGCGTCTGCAATGCGGCCATCTGCCGCTGCATGGCGGCATCCGTGGCTGCCTGCGTGGACGCGGGGGGCGAAGCCATGGCCGTGCCGCACAGTGCGAACGACAGACAGAAGGCAAGCGTGCGTTTCATGAGCGTTCTCCGGGTCACATGGCGATGGTGGGGGCGTGGCCGGGCTTTGCCTGTTCGGCCACCATGTACGGTTGCAGGTGCAGCAGGCCGAGTTGCTGCAGCAACGCGACGCGTTGCTGCCAGAGTTCGCTGAGCGTCGCGGTATCGCGCGAGGCGGAAATCTGCAGGTCGACCATGCCGATCTGGTCCTGCAGGCTGACCGCGCGCGCCAGCTGCTGGTCATCCAGCGGCGCGCCGTTACGGTCGAGATCCCCCACCCACGCTTGCCACTGCCGCGAACTCGCCTGCAGCTTCGTGATGGACGCTGCCACATGTCCGGTTGCGGAGTCGTTGGTCCGTGCGACGCGCACCGGCGCGGGTGCATGGAAACGTACGTGCGGCCATGCGAAAGCCAGTGCGATGCCGGCGGCCAGCGCCGCGGGCAGGACAAAGCCGATCGTCTTGCGCACCGCCTGCCGACGCCTGATGCGCGCGGCGAGTGCGGGCCAGGCGTCCGCGCCGGGCGGGGAGGCGGGTAGCGCATGCAGCGCCGCCGCGAGCAAGGCGTCTTCGTTCATGCGGTGGTGGTCGAGCCGATCGTGCATGGCGTGTCCTCCGCTTGGGGTGCCAGCAATTCGCGCAGGCGCTTCGTCGCGCGTGCGAGTTGCGATTTGGAGAAGCTCGTCGAGCGTCCGAACTGCTCGGCGATTTCGAGGTGGGTATAGCCTTCGACGTGGTACAGCCACAGCACCGCGCGGGCGGCGTCGGGCAGGCGGTTCAGGGCACGGTCCAGGGTGGCCGAGTCCGCATGCGCCCACGGCGCCGGCGCATCGTCGTCGGCATGGGTGTCGTCGAACAGCTCGATCACGTGCAGGCGGTCGTGGCGAAGCTGCATTAGCGCCTCGTTGACCACGAGCTTGCGCAGCCACGCCGCGAAGGGAGCGTCGCCGCGGAACTGGCGGGCACGTTCGAAGGCCTTCAGCATTGCGTCCTGCAGGACCTCCTGGGCTACGTCGGCGCGCCCGGTCAGGCGCAACGCCAGCGTCCAGGCGGCGCGCTCGAAGCGCCTGTAGATCGTCTCGAAGGCCGCCAGCTCACCGCGTTGCAGGCGGCGGACGAGCGCGGGTTCGACGGTTTGCCGGAAGGTGCCTTGGGTGTCCACGTCTTCAAGGATGCACCAGAACCGCAAACGGTCGCATGTCCTTTCCGGCGCTCTGCCATAATCGCGGCATGAGTGAATCCCGCGTCGTGGACGCCACCGACAGCCCCGCCGAACAGATCGTCGAAGCGAACGTCCGGCCGCGCTCGCTGTCCGAATACGTCGGCCAGGCCGCGATGTGCGAGCAGCTTGCCTTGTCGATCGAGGCGGCGCAAAGGCGGGGCGACGCGCTGGACCACGTGCTGGTATTCGGGCCGCCGGGGCTTGGCAAGACCACGATCTCGCACGTGATCGCCAACGAGCTGGGCGTGAACCTGCGCAGTACCTCCGGTCCGGTGCTCGAACGCGCCGGTGACCTTGCCGCGTTGCTCACAAACCTGCAGCCGCGCGACGTGCTGTTCATCGACGAAATCCATCGCCTGTCGCCGGTCGTCGAGGAAGTGCTGTATCCGGCGCTGGAGGATTTCCAGATCGACATCATGCTGGGCGAGGGCCCGGCCGCGCGCTCGATCAAGCTCGACCTGCCGCGTTTCACGCTGGTCGGCGCGACCACCCGTGCCGGGATGCTGACCAGTCCGTTGCGCGATCGCTTCGGCATCGTGCACCGGCTCGAGTTCTACACGCCGGACGAACTGGCGTCGATCGTCGCGCGCTCGGCTCGTATCCTGGACATTGCCTGCGACGAGGACGGCGCGATGGAAATCGCGCGGCGTTCACGCGGCACGCCACGCATCGCCAACCGGTTGCTGCGGCGGGTGCGTGACTACGCCCAGGTACGGGCGGCCGGCCGCATCAACCTCGATGCCGCGGCGGCGGCGCTGGAAATGCTGCAGGTCGACGCCGGCGGTTACGATGAACTGGACCGCCGCCTGTTGCGGCTGGTCCTGGAACAGTTCGACGGCGGACCGGTGGGCGTGGAATCGCTGGCCGCGGCGCTGGCCGAAGACCGCGACACCATTGAGGACGTGCTGGAACCGTACCTGATCCAGCAAGGCCTGCTCGCGCGCACCGCGCGCGGCCGCATCGCCACCGCACGGGCCTGGCGCCATTTCGGCTTGAAGCCACCCCACGGCAGCGATCCCGGGCTGAACCTGTTTGACCGCGAGGAGTCCTAGATGGTCGGTGCGGTGGAGCCTGCGTTCAGGTGGCGGACAAGGGTTTATTGGGAAGATACCGATGCAGGTGGCGTGGTCTATCACGCCGCCTACCTGCGTTTCCTGGAGCGCGCACGCACCGAGTGGATGCGTGCCGCGGTGGCGGGGCAGGACGCCTTGCGTCGTTCGCACGGGATCGTGTTCGTGGTGCGTGAACTGAACATCGCCTATGACAAGCCGGCCCGGCTCGACGACGAGCTGGATTCGTCGGTCCGCGTCGAACGCCTGCGCTCGGCAAGCATCGAGCTCGCACAGGTCATCACGCGCGTCGCCGACACGATGGTGGTGGCGCGCGCCCGGGTGCGCGTCGCATGCGTCGACGAGCACGGATTCGCGCCCTGCCGGATACCTTCCGGCATCGCAGCTTTGATCGAAGGACACAACTCCGAATGAACGGCTCCATCAACATCCTCGACCTGGTCGTCCACGCCAGCCTGCCGGTGAAGCTGGTGCTGCTGATCCTGGTGTTCTTTTCCTTCACGTCGTGGGTGATCATCTTTCGCAAGAAGATGATGTTGGACGCCGCGACCCGCGATGCCGACGGTTTCGAGGAGCGCTTCTGGTCGGGCGTGGACCTGGCCGCGTTGTTTCGCGAAGTCAGCAACCGCGCCGGCGAGGCGGGCGGACTCGCGGCGGTGTTCGAATCTGGCTTCCGCGAATTCGTGCGCCAGCGCCAGCGCGGCGGCGAGGACCGGCGCGCGGTTCTGGAAGCTTCCGAACGCGCGATGCGCGTGGCCGCCACGCGCGAAGTCGACAAGCTCGAGCGCAACCTCGAATACCTCGCCAACGTGGGCTCGATCAGCACCTATGTCGGCCTGTTCGGCACGGTGTGGGGCATCATGATCGCGTTCCAGGGCCTGGGCACGCTCAAGCAAGCCACCATCGCCACCGTGGCACCGGGCATCTCCGAGGCGCTGGTCGCGACCGCGATGGGACTTGTGGCCGCGATACCCGCCGTGTGGGCATACAACCGTTACTCGACGCGACTTGACCGGCTGACGCTTCGCTACGACACGTTCCAGGAGGAATTTTCCTCGGTCCTGCACCGGCAGATGCAGGCCGACCAGCCCGCCGCGCACGACCGGGCCGAAGCCCGCGCGCGCTGACGGCGAGGACGAGACCCCATGGCCCTGCAACATCGAAGCCGGCGCCGCCGCAGGATGGCGGAAATCAACATCGTGCCGTACATCGACGTGATGCTGGTG
>JAJXWZ010000217.1 GCA_021781345.1 Pseudomonadota bacterium | reverse complement strand
CCCGGATGCGCCACGATGGTCGCTCCGGACGGTGCAGTGTCGTTCGCGACGGAAGCTCGAACGCGGTTCCCTGTTCCCGCGGACGTGCCACGATGCTGCCGATGGCCCGCAAACGGCTAGCGCACCCAAACCACGGTCGATAAACCGCATGGATTTCTTCGCCCAACAAGCCAAGGTCAGGCGATCCAGCCGCATGCTGGTCTGGTTGTTCGCGCTGGCCGTGCTCGCGATCGTGGTCGCGGTCGATCTGGTTTGCGGATTTTTCCTGGTCGGCTTCCGGCCTGGCCCACTCGCCGCAATCACGGTGGCGGTGCTCGCGGTCATTGGCCTGAGCTCGGCGTACCGCGTGGCCAGCCTCGCCGGTGGCGGCGCGGCGGTCGCGCGCGAGATGAACGCGGTCGAGGTGCCCGCGGATACCACTGATCCGCAATGGAAACGACTGCGCAACGTGATCGAGGAAGTCGCGATCGCCTCCGGCGTGCCGGTGCCCAGCATCTACGTGATGCAGGACGAGCCGGGCATCAATGCCTTCGCCGCCGGCTTCACGCCCACCGATGCCGCGGTATGCGTGACCCAGGGCTGCCTCGACAAGCTGGACCGTGACGAGTTGCAGGGCGTGATCGCGCATGAATTCAGCCATGTGCTGAATGGCGACATGCGCCTGAACATCCGCTTGATGGGCCTGCTGTTCGGGATCATGGCAATTTGGGTGATCGGGCGCTTCTTGATGTGGGGCGGCTACTTCGGCCTCGGCGACGACGATGGCCGCGGGCGCAGGCGCGGAGGCAGCGGACAGGTTGCGTTGGCGGGCATCGCGCTGCTTGCGGTCGGCGCGATCGGGGTGTTCTTCGGGCGGTTGATCCAGGCGGCGGTTTCGCGCGCGCGCGAATCGCTGGCCGATGCCTCGGCGGTGCAATTCACGCGCCAGACCGACGGCATCGCAGGCGCACTGAAGAAGATCGCGGTATTCGAGGAAGGCTCGGCCCTGCAAGCGCCGCGCCGCGACGAGGTGCGCCACATGCTGTTCGGCGACGCCGAGGCGAGCTCCTGGTTCGCCACCCATCCGCCGATCATCGAACGCATCCAGGCGCTGGAACCCGGCTTCAAACCCGAGGAGCTGGATGCCTATGTCAAGCAGTGGCTCGCGTCGGGCGGGGATCCGGATTCCATCGACCTGCACGCCGAGCAGCATCCATGGGAAAAGGCCGTGCACGATTTCGCGCGTGCCGACGGTGACGTGGACATCCAGTCCGCGCCATCGCTTCCGGCTACCGCGGGGACGCGTACGATCGGCGGCGTGATCCCGACGCGCGGCGCGGCGCTCGCGATCACGGCCGCGGGCGTGGCCGCGCAAGTCGCTTCACCCGGCACCGACGACTATCGGGTCGCGACCAGCCTGCACGCACGCATCCCCGCTGCACTGTCGACCGCCGCGCGCGATCCGCGCGGTGCGCTCGCCACGGTCTTCGCGCTGGCGATCTCCGAGCACCCCGACCTGATGGCGCAGCAGGTGCAATCCGTGGCCCCGGCCTTCGACGCGGCGCTGGCCGACGCCGTTCGCAACCTGGCCGGGCAGATGGCCGACCTGCATCCGATGTTGCGCCTGCCGCTCGCGCAACTCGCGTTTCCGGCATTGAAGCGTCGCCCGCGACCGGAGATCGATCGTTGCGTGAAGACGCTCGACATGATCATCCACGCCGACGGACGCGTGGACCTCGACGAATACTGCCTTGCCAGGCTGGTGCAGGCGCAAGTGGTCGCGGCGCTGGACCCCTCGACGGGCTTCAAGGCCGGTACGCTGAAGCTGGCCGCCGCGCAGGACGAATTGCGCGATCTTGCCGCGCTGGTAGCGCATTTCGGCAACGACGACGATGTATCCGCGCAACGCGCCTTCCAGGCCGCGATGAAGGAGGCGTTGCCGAACGCCTCGATCCTCTACGCGGTCCCCGACGACTGGCAGGCCGGACTCGACCGCGCGCTGGACGCGCTCGCGCGGCTGACGCCGGAAGGCAAGCAATTGACCGTGCGCGCCCTGACCCGCGCGATCGCCGTCGACGGCAAGGTCACCGTCGCCGAGTCGGAGATGTTGCGCGTGGTGTGCGCGGTGCTGGGTTGTCCGCTGCCGCCGCTGCTGTCCGTACAGGCGGAAGATCCGGTCACGCCGCCCGCCCCAGGATCAGGTCCGACGCCAGCTCGGCCAGCATGATGGTCGGCGCGTTGGTATTGCCGGACGGCAGTTCCGGCATCACCGATGCATCCACCACGCGCAGGCCCGGGATGCCGTGCACGCGCAACTCCGGATCGACCACCGCGCCGTCGTCGCGCCCCATCCGGCAACTGCCGACCGGATGGTAGATGGTTTCCGCCTTGCGCCGGATGAAGGCTTCGATCGCGGCTGGGTCGCGTGCCTCCGCACCGGGAAAGATCTCGTCGCCTCGATACGGATCGAACGGCGCCTGCGCAAGGATGTCGCGGGACAAGCGCACGCCTTCGACGAGCATCTCGAGGTCGTGTCCCTCCGGGTCGGACAGGTAACCGGGATCGATGGCTGCCGGCGCGCGTGGGTCCGCCGAGTGCAATCGGATGCTGCCGCGGCTGCGCGGTTTCAGCGCGCAGGCATGCAAGGTGTAACCGTCCCCATCGAGTCGGTGGCGGCCGTGGTCGTCGAGCAGTGCCGGAAGGAAGTGGAACTGCATGTCGCAGCGTGCGTCGTGGGCGTGGCGGCTGCGCACGAAGCCGCCGGCCTCCGCGAGGTTGGAGGTGCCGACCCCGCGTCGGCGCAACAGGAATTGCATCGCCACCATGCTGTCGTGCAGGTGGTCGTAGGTCACCGGCTGCGTGCAGCGGACCAGTGTGCAGATGTCGAGATGGTCGGAGACATTCGCTCCGACGCCCGGCAGATCGCACGCAACCGTGATGCCGTGCTCGCGCAGGTGCCCGGCCGGACCGATGCCGGAAAGCATCAGCAGTTGCGGTGAGTTGATCGTGCCGCCCGCGAGGATCACCTCGCCGGCCTCGATGCGTTCTGACCGACGGCCGCGCCGGCGCAGCTGCACGCCGACCGCACGGCCATGATCAAGCAGCACGCGTTCGCACGACGCATGCGTCAGCACCGTCAGGTTGCCGCGTCCGCGCGCCGGCGACAGGTACGCGGTCGCTGCCGAACAGCGTGCGCCGTCGCGTTGGGTGACCTGGTACAGCCCGAAGCCGGCTTGCACCGGACCGTTGAAGTCGTCGTTGCGCGGGTGGCCGGCCGCCACCGCGGCCTCGACCAGTGCCGCCGAAAGTTCGCTGTGATAGCGCAGGTCGGAGACCGCGAGCGGGCCGTCGGCGGCGTGCAGGGCGCCGGCGCCGCGGCTGTTGCCCTCGGAGCGCAGGAAGTACGGCAGCACGTTGCTCCAGCGCCAACGTTCGTCGCCGGCGAGGCGCGCCCATTCGTCGTAATCTGCACGCACGCCGCGCACGTAGCACATCGCGTTGATGGAGCTGGAACCGCCCAGCACCTTGCCTCGCGGCCACCACAGCCTGCGGCCGTCGAGCTGCCGCTGCGGTTCGGTTTCGTAGTTCCAGTTGATGTCGGTGCGCTTGACCAGCCTGGCGAGGCCGGCCGGCATGTGGATGAACGGGTGCCAGTCGCGCGGCCCCGCTTCGACCAGCAGCACGCGCCGCGACGGATCGGCGGACAGGCGTGCCGCCAGCACGCAGCCGGCCGAGCCGGCGCCGATGATGATGTGGTCCCACGCCATCGCCGATCACCCGTGCGGAACGCCATTGTGGCACGGTGGCCATGCTAGCCTCGCTTGCCGTGGACAGTCAGGGCATGCATGCGGATACGCGATTCCAGCGCGACGGGTGAGCGGTGGACGGTCGCGCTGGCCGCGCCCGCCTTCTTCTGCGTGCTGGCCGCCTACTACGTGATCCGCCCTGTGCGCGACCAGCTGGCAGGCGCCACCGGTTCGGTCGCGCTGCCGTGGTTCTACGCCGGCACTTTCGTCATCACGCTTGCGGTCGCGCCGCTATTCGGGTGGCTCTCTGCACGCCTGCCGCGGCGTGCGTTGCTGGGCTGGAGCTACGGTTTCTTCATCGCATGCCTGGTCGCGTTCGTGCCGTTGTTCGCCGCGCAGGATCGGATCGGTGCGCGCGACCTCGGCATCGTGTTCTTCATCTGGGTGAGCGTGTTCAACCTGTTCGTGGTGTCGCTGTTCTGGAGCCTGATGGCGGACCTGGTCGACCCTGTGCGCGCACGTCGTGCGTTTCCGCTGATC
>JAJXWZ010000054.1 GCA_021781345.1 Pseudomonadota bacterium | reverse complement strand
CGCCGGACATGTCGCTTGCCGATTACACCACCTGTTGGAGACCGCTAGTGTGGGATGCCAAACATCGCAATATGGCATTTGCCCCGATTTCCATGATCAAGCCGTACCATTGACCCCGCTTGTGGGTGGCTGCGACGTCGGGCTGGATTTTTTCGGGAAAGTAAGGCGCGAGTGCCCAGCGTATCTTGGGTCGAACTGTCACTCGAATATGGCCTCAACCACTGTCTTCTCCCGGCTCACTGCTCGCTGACAGCGGCGTGATCAACACCTTGTCGATGCGCGCGCCATCGAGGTCGACGACTTCGAATCGCAGCCTGTTCCAGTCGATGCTTTCGCCGACGGCGGGGATGTGTCCCAGCAGTCCGATCAGCATGCCGGCGAGGGTGTTGTAGTCGCCTTCGTCTTCCTGGGGCAGTTCGTCGATCTGCAGCAGTTCGCGCAGGTCGTCGCAGGACAGCGAGCCGTTGACCAGCCAGCTGCCGTCGTCCCGGCGCACCGCGGGCGGGTCCTTCGATGACGCGCCGTCGTTGCCGGTGCCGCGCCCGACCACGGCGCTCAGCACGTCGTTGAGGGTGACCAGTCCCTCGATGTCGCCGTATTCGTCCACCGCCAGTGCGAACGGCGTCTCGGCGTCGCGGAACTCGTCGAGCACGTCGAGCGCGCGCGCGGTGGCGGGCACGAACAGCGGCTTGGCCAGCTTGCGGAACAATTCGATGCGGCGCGGCGGGGCGCCGGCGACCGGTTCCAGTGCCAGCGTCTGCAGCAGCCGCTTGACTTCGAGCACGCCCAGCACTTCGTCCTCGCTTTCGCGGTACACGGGATAGCGGGAGTAGGGCGTGGCGCGCATGGTCGCCAGGTTTTCCTGCAGCGGCGCCGCGGCGTCCAGCCACACGATGCGAGGACGCGGCGTCATCAGGCTGTCGACCGTGCGGTCGCCGAGGCGCAGCACTCGGTTGACCATGTTGCGTTCGTCGGGATCGAGCACGCCCTGTTCGGCGCTCTCGGCCACCAGCAGGCGGATTTCCTCTTCGCTGATGTTCTCGCGCCGGAAGCGCTTGAGTCCAAGCAGTCGCAGCAACAGGCTGGTCATGCCGTTGAGCGCCCACACGAACGGCGCCATCAGCCACGACATGGCCTGCATCGGGAACGCCACAAGTTGCGCGATGCGCTCGGGCGCGATCAGCGCCATGCGCTTGGGCAGCAGTTCGCCGACCACGATGTTGATGGTGGTCACCAGCACGAAGCCCAGCACCAGCCCGATCACCAGCGCCACGTGCACGGAGACGGGCACGCCCAGGGCGACGAACCAGCGCCGGATCGTGTCGCTGATGGAGGCGCCTGTGGCGGCACCGGTGATCAGGGTGATCAGGGTGATGCCGACCTGCACGGTGGACAGGTAGCGCTCGGGATGCTGGGCCAGCGTGAGCGCCACGCGCGCCTGCGCACCGGATCGTGCGAGGTGCCGCAGCCGGCTCTTGCGGGAGGCGATCAGCGCGATCTCGGCCAGCGCGAAGAATGCGTTGCCCAGCGCCAGCAGCAGGACCAGGCCAAGTTCGGTCAGCATGGGGGCTGCGGAGGAGGAGCCATGCGGCGAGTGTAGCAAGCGGCGTGAAATTTCGTGGCCGGGCACTCGGCACGCACGCATGCTGGTGACACAATCGCGGGAGGCATCCAGGGTCAAGCCGCGAGCTGTCGGATTGACTTCCGTCGCCACACCGGGCCGGTCCTGCGCGATCGTCCCAACGGCCGAAATATCGGGCCCCAAACGGCGCGTCAGGCAGGCAGGTGCGCGATAGACTGTCATGGTGACAGATGCCAAGCCGCTGCATGACACCCCCAGACGCGACGACAAGCTGGTCGTCGCGATCTCCTCGCGCGCGCTGTTCGACCTGACCGAATCGCACGCGCTGTTCGAGCGCGAGGGACTGGAGGCGTACCAGGCGTACCAGATCGCGCACGAGAACGACGTCCTGCAACCGGGCGTCGCGTTCCCGGTGGTCAGGAAACTGCTGGCGCTCAACCAGCTCTCGCGGGAGGCGCCGTACGTCGAGGTGGTGCTGTTGTCGCGCAATTCCAGCGATACCGGCCTGCGCATCTTCAACTCGATCCAGCATTATGGCCTCGCGATCAGTCGCGCGGCCTTCACCTCGGGCGAGGCGACCAGCGACTACATCGCGCCGTTCGGCGTGGACCTGTTCCTGTCCGCCAATGCCGAGAACGTGGCGCGCGCGCTCGATTCGGGGGTCGCGGCGGCCACGATCCTGCCCTCCCAGACCCGCGACGCCCACCCGCAGCAGCTGCGGATCGCGTTCGACGGCGACGCGGTGGTTTTTGGGGACGAGTCCGAGCGGGTGTCGCAGGAGCAGGGCATCGACGCGTTCCACCGCAACGAGTCCGAGCTCTGGAACGAACCGCTGTCGGGTGGTCCCTTCCGCAATTTCCTGTCCGCATTGCACCGCCTGCAGGCGGCGTTCCCGCCCGAGAATGCACCGATCCGCACCGCGCTGGTCACGGCCCGTTCGGCGCCCGCGCACAAGCGCGTGATACTGACCCTGCGCCAGTGGGGCGTGCGCATCGACGAGGCGCTGTTCCTGGGAGGCCGCGACAAGGGGCCGTTCCTCGAGGCATTCGGCGCGGACCTGTTCTTCGATGATTCGCCGGTCAACGTTGAATCCGCGCGCCGGCATGTCGCCACCGGACACGTGCCACACGGAGTCTCGAACCGCTGATTGACCTGCTGCGCCAGGCAGCTCGCGTGCCCACGGCCCGCCGGCTTGCCCTTGCGATGGCCGGCTGCGCCGGCACCTGAGGTTCAGAGCGGGTCGGCGACCCAAGTGCCCCTAGGCCAGGACGCCATCCCGCGACGGTCGCTGTTCACGGGTTCGCCGGCGCGGGCGGCAGCGTTACAATAGGCGGCTTGCCTCGAAGCCGGAATCCCCATGCCCGCCACCCCCCTCGATCCGCTCGATCTCTACGACGTCCGCTCGCTGCTGACCGACGAGGAACGCATGGTGCAGGATTCGGTCGCGCGCTTCGTCGACGACAAGGTGCTGCCGATCATCGGCGACTGTTTCGACCAGGCGCGGTTCCCGGCCGAACTGATCCCCGAGATCGCCGGACTCGGCCTGCTCGGCTCGTCGATTCCGGAGGAATACGGCGGCGCCGGCATGAACGGCGTCAGCTACGGCCTGATCTGCCAGGAGCTCGAGCGTGGCGATTCCGGCCTGCGCAGCTTCGCGTCGGTGCAGTCGTCGCTGGTGATGTACCCGATCTTCGCCTATGGCAGCGAGGAGCAGAAGCGCAAATACCTGCCGCCGATGGCGCGCGGCGAGGTGATCGGTTGCTTCGGCCTGACCGAACCGCACGGCGGCTCCGACCCGGCCAACATGAAGACCGTCGCGAGGAAAGATGGCGGCGACTGGGTGATCAACGGCGCCAAGATGTGGATCACCAACGGCAACCTCGCCAAGGTGGCCGTGGTGTGGGCGCAGACCGACGACGGCATCCGCGGTTTCCTGGTGCCGACGGACACAAAAGGTTTCGCGGCGCAGGAAGTGCACAAGAAGATGAGCCTGCGCGCCTCGGTGACGTCGGCGTTGTTCCTCGACGACGTGCGCGTGCCGGCCAGCGCGATGCTGCCGAACGTCAAGGGCCTCAAGGGGCCGCTTGGCTGCCTGACCCAGGCACGCTACGGGATCAGCTGGGGGCCGGTCGGCGCGGCGCAGGCGTGCCTCAGGGAAGTGCTGGACTACACCCGCGAGCGCGTGTTGTTCGGTCGGCCGCTGGCGTCCAACCAGGCGATCCAGTTGAAGCTGGCGGACATGGCGCGCCGCATCACCGGGGCACAGTTGCTGGCGCTGCAGCTCGGGCGCCTCAAGGATTCCGGCAAGCTGCAGCCGACCCAGGTGTCGCTGGCCAAGTGGAACAACGTGCGCATGGCGCTGGACATCGCGCGTGAGTGCCGCGACATCCTCGGGGGCGCCGGCATCACCACCGAACACGTGGCGATCCGCCACGCACTCAACCTGGAATCGGTCATTACCTATGAGGGCACCGAGACGGTGCACCAACTCGTGGTCGGTCGGGAACTGACGGGTATCAATGCTTTCTGATGTGATCGCCCTTGATCATCGCGTCGCCGTTCGACCGGGCATGAGACAGGCGTGTCGAGTTCAACGGCACCATAACGGCCATCGCGGCCGCCATCCACGGCCAGGAGCTACTTGGCCTGACTTTTCACAACAGCCGCTTCGAATGGAGCGGACGGGCAGGAG
>JAJXWZ010000072.1 GCA_021781345.1 Pseudomonadota bacterium | reverse complement strand
AGTGGGTCACGCAACCGCAGGCGGCGCACCGGCACAGCGCTAGGCACTTGTCGCCCCAGACGTAGCGGTCGAGCGCGCCGCGACGGGCCACGATCTTCACCTTGCCCTTGTCGTAGTAGCCCCACAGGCCGGCCTGGCGGCGACAGATCGAACAGTTGCAGCTTGTAAGGCGCCGCGGCTTGCGATCGACCTGGATCGTGACGGCCCTGCAGTGGCATGAACCCGTGAGCATGGTGGCGACCTCTTGGTGCGGCTTGGCGCTTGAGTTTGGCGGGGAGCGGCAAGTGTCCTTGCCTAGAAATGAACCTGACCTCCCTTTTCTTGCCGCGACATGCTTTGTCAAGCCTTCGGGTGGTCTTCCAGCAACATCCATACCAATCTGTATGACACTCACTCGTGAGGCAGCTCATTGACAAACATAATGTCTACTCTAACCCGACAATGCGGTGGCGGTTTGCCGTATTTCGAAACGTACCCCATCTTTATTGCATCGACTCTTAGCTGCTTGCATGAGCTTAGGATTGACTTTGACATTAACTTTCTCAACGCATGACTAATCTGAGGATTAAAATCAAATTTGTCCTTGAAGAAAATAGTTATGTCGGCCCGCTGGCATTTCATGTCCAATGGCCCGCACAATCCATTCAGGACATGTGACATGAATGCGGTTTGATCATCTAAATCCGTGGGCGCAAAGTGTCTATATTCACCAGCATCCATGGCCGCCGCAACCACACGCGTGTCGTGTATTGGAGTTACGAATGCTGTTGTGACTCCACTGCCCGTCGAGAATGCATATAACCGCCATTGACCATTGATGATCGTCCCTCTGTCCCACGTACCTTTTTCAGTCCCACCTTGAAGAAACTGCGTCGAGATGAGAGCCCATTTCTTCGCTGGGGCCGTATGGCTAACATTGAAAGGCTGCAATAAGAAAGCGCCTACTGCGTCTCCGAAAAATTCATGCAGTGATAGGGTCAACTCACTCCAGAATGTCTGGTCTTGAACCCAAGACCAACCGGCTGTGTCTTGTTCCCATTTGATCTGTGCATTGGCGCAGGACAAGCCTAGCCCGGAAATGGAGAGCACCCAAAGTACGACAAAAATTGTCTTTTTCATGCTCTTTCTCTGATCCGGATGCCAGAAAGCGTCTGCTTCTCACTGCTTGTGCTTTATAGTTCGCGTGCATTCATTTAGGGATTCCATGATCTATCGCCGCGCACGCGGCGATAGATCAGAGAATGTAAGTAAGGCATAATCCCGTTGCGTTCCCCCAAGCCGTGTGCCGCCCTCACGCGATCTTGCTCCCAGACGTGCGTGGGCGCAACCTAGCGGAAATCACACCGGCTCGGGAAACGCATCGTCGGGCAGCGCGAGAAAGGCGAAGCAGGGGGTGCCTTGTTGCTTCCAGCGCAGGCAGGCGTCGTTGAGCACGTCGCAGAGCATGTCGAAGTCGTGTTCGGCGGCGTCGCGGAAGTCGCCGGCGTGGTCGAACAGCCAGGCGTAGCCACCGGTTTGCGGCAGCCATTCGAGGTCGCCGAGGCAGTCGGCCAGCGCGTCCCAGTTGGCGCCGAAGGTTTGCGGGAAGGCCAGCGACCTGGCGATGCGTTGCAGCAGGTCGGCCTTGTCGCGGCAGCCGGCGAGGCTGATGCGCCGGACCAGGTGGCCTTCGCTGTGGGCGGCGGCGTCGAGCGTGTCGAGGTCGGGTTCGCCGACCAGGTAGGCGCCGTTCTGCGCGACGTCCGCGAAGTCGATGGTGCCGCTCATCGCGGCACCGTGAACTTGCGGAAGCTGCGGTAGTGGTCGTCGGTGTAGTAGTACACGACCGGTGGGTCGCCGCCGGTGATGATGCGGCGCGCGCCGCGGTCGCGGGCGCCGGGCGTGTCCACGGTGTATTCGTGGTAGTAGCCGCGCGGTTCGGCCGGCAGCCGGTGTTCGTAGTTGCCGAACACTTCGCCGTCCTGGCGGTGCGGGAACGGGCCGCCGTCGGCGATCAGGGCCAGCGTCTGGATCGCCTGCCGCGGCAGGAAGGCGGGCAGTGGCGATTCGGCGGACGCCGGCGCTTTGTCCGGGGCGGGCGGGAGTGACGGCGCCGTTTCGGCAATGGGCGGCGCCACCCGCGACGGCAGCAATACCGGATGATGGCGGTGCGCATACAGGTACCCGACCAGCAGGGCCAGCATCGCAAGTGGCAGCAGGGTTCGCCAGCCGCGTTGCATCAGCCACCGCCCTTGTGGTCGGCCAGTATCTTCGCGATCGCGTCGAGCGCGCGTTGCGGACGCACGGCGTCGGGATACTCGCGCGCTACGGCCCAGCGCGGATAGCGGTTCAGCATGATCGAGAACACCAGGTGTTCCCCGGCCGCGTCGGTAACGAAGCCGGTGAGCGTGTAGTCGTGGTTGAGCGTGCCGGTCTTGGCCTGCAGGTTGTCGGCGGCGGGGCCGTCGCGGAAGCGGTGTTCCAGCGTGCCGTCGATGCCGGCGACCGGCAGCGCGTTGCGCAGGTCGGGACCCCACGGCTGGGTGTTCACCCAGGTCAGCCACTGCACGAAGGCGTTGGGCGTGATCAGGTCGCGGCGCGCCAGTCCGCTGCCTTCGGAAAGCCGTACCGCGCTGGGCGGAATGCCGGCCCTGGCGAGCAGGCCGTGCAGCGCGCACAGCGCCCAGCCGGCGCTGGTGTCGGGCTTGCGTGCCTCGTCGCAGTCGCCGCGTTGCGCCGCGACCACGCCGGCCTGCAGCAGCAGGGTCTGCGCGAACAGGTTGTCGGAATTCTTCAGGGTGTGGTCGACCAGCGCGGCGATGCCGGGCGAGTTGATGCTGGCGATCGCCTGCGTGCCTGGCTGCGTCAGGGTCGGATCGGATTGCGGCCATTGCAGCACCTGCACGTGTCCCGCGAGCACGATGCCGCGCCGCGCGAGCGCCTGGCGCAACTGGTTGCCGGCGGTGCGCGCGGGATCTGGCATCGACAGCACGTAGCTGTGCTTGCGGGTGCGCGCCGGCAGCCGGCCGACGGCATACAGCGTGGACGAGCCGGGCGGACGGTACAGGCCCAGCGGCGCGTCGTCGGCATCGGCGGTGAGGTTGACGACCCGCACTCCGGCGGCGTCGGGCTTCACCGTGATCGCGCAGCAATGCCGGTATTCGCGCGTGACGTCGACGTGGATGAGGTTGCCGGCGACGTCCAGCGCGGAAGGTAATGCGCCGTACCAGGTCTGCAGGTCGTCGGCTTCCCAGCCGGCGCCGACCGGCATGCCGGTGAAATACGTGGCGTCCGCGATCAGGTTGCCCTCGACACGCTTGACGCCGCGCTGCGCGAGCGCGGTCGCCAGCCGGTCGGCCCAGTCGGGCGAGGTGTCGGGCAGGCCCAGCGACGGGTCGCCGCGCCCGTACAGGATCAGGTCGCCGCGCAGGGTGCCGTTGCGGCCCACCCGCGTGGACGTCGCGTACAGGGTGGTGGCGATGCGCGTGGTGTCGCCGATTTCGGCAAGCACTAGCGCGGCCGTGAACAGCTTGGCGTTGGAGGCCGGCACGAACAGCCGGTCGGCGTTGTGCTGGTAAAGGATCTTGCCGGTATCCAGCGACTGCACCGCGATGCCCCAGTCGGCGCGCGCGAATTGGGGTTGCGAGATGTAGGCGTCGATCTGCTGCTGCAGCGTGGCCGGCCGCGGGGTGGTCGTCGCCGGAGCGGTCGCCGCCGGGCTGGGCGTTTGCGCGGTCGCGGCGGTCGTCGCGCCAGTCAGCAGCAAGAACCCCGCAACAAGGGAAACCCGCCCGCGCCGATGGCGCATGCTGGTCCGGGCCGGCATCGAAGGGTGGAACATGCGCGCATTCTGCCATGCCGTCCCGGTTGCGCACGAAACCCCTTGCGCGGCGGGCCGGACTGGCGCATCTTTGCGCACGCGGCCACTGTCAGAGGAGCGCACGATGAAAGGCGTCGAGAAAAAGAAGGAAGGCAAGAAGAAACCGCAGAAGTCGCTGAAGGAAAAGCGCGCGGAAAAGCACGCGAAGAAGACCGGCAGTCCCTGACGGATGCGGTGCATCGGTTCCGTCCGCGCCGGTTCACGCGATCCGGTGCGGATGGGTGTAGATGTTCATGGCGTCGTCGCGCGCGAACGCGACCAAGGTGATTCCTGCGGCTTCGGCGGCCTCGATCGCCAGCGAGGTCGGCGCCGAAATCGCGGCGATCACAGCGATGCCGGCATGCGCGGCCTTGTGCACGATTTCCCACGAGGCGCGCGACGTGATCGCGAGGAATCCTTCCGCCGCACGCGCCGCCAGTGCCTCGCGTGCATGCGTGTCCGTGGCCAGCGCGCCGACCAGCTTGTCCAGCGCGTTGTGGCGGCCGACGTCCTCGCGCACGATCGGGTCCTGGCGAGCGGCGACGAACGCCGCGGCGTGGGCGCCGCCGGTAAGCGCGTTCAGGGATTGGCCGTCGGCGAGCGCACGCATGCCGGTAGCGATCTCCGTGCGCGCGACCAGGGTCGGCGATGTCGCGCGCGGCAGCGGACGCACTGCGTCTTCCAGTGCCTCGACGCCACACAGTCCGCAGCCGCTGCGGCCGGCGAGGTTGCGCCGGCGCTGACGGAGGGCCGCAAAGCGTGGCTGCGGGATCAATCCCTGCAGGGTGACGCCTCGCGGCGTCCGCAGCACGTCCACCAGTTCGAATTCAGCGGCACCGGCGACGATGCCCTCGGCCAGCGCGAAGCCCAGCGCGAAATCCCCGAGGTCGCACGGGGTCGCCATCATCACCGCGTACGGGATGCCGTTGTAGACCAGCGCGACCGGCGCCTCGACGATGACCTGGTCGGATTGGTGCACGCGACCATGCGCGTCCACGCGCGCCATCGGAAGGTTGCGGACGCCTGATTCGCGGGGCGGGGCGACGGACATGCGCCTACGATATCAGCCGGCCGCGCGCGGACGGGCCGAGGGCTATTCGAATGCCTTGGATTCGGCCGTGCCCAGCACCGACGCGGGCGGCTTGGCGGCCGGGCGGCGGCTCAGGAACGGGTGCGCGAACACCGCGCCCAGGATGATCGCGACGCCGGCGTAGAACCACGCATCGAGCTGGCGCTGTTCACCCAGCAGCAGCACCGCCAGCACGATCGCGTACACGGGTTCCAGGTTGGTCGCGAGCTGTACGGTGTATGCCGACAGTTGTCGCAGCACTGCCATCGCCAGCGCGAACGGCAGCAACGTGCACACCAGTGCCAGGACCAGCAGCAGCACGGTGTCGTGCAGGCCGGGCACCACGAACGAGCCTTCGCCGTGCCAGAAAGTGGTGACCACGGTCAGGAACAGGGTGCCGGCGCCGAGTTCGAGGCAGGTGATGGTGAGCGGGCTGCTGCGATCGGCCATGCGCTTGTTGAGCGCGCCGAAGGCCGCGCAGAACAGCGCCGACAGCACGCCGACCGCGATGCCCAGGCGCATGTCCGCGGGCACGCCGCCGACCACCAGCGCGACGCCGGGGACCACCGCCGCGCCCAGCAGCAGTTCGCGCGGTTCGAACCTGCGGCCGACCACCCACGGCTCGATCAGCGACAGGAACACCGGCGCCAGCGCGATGCAGGTGGCGGCGACCGAGGCATTGGCCAGCTTCACCGCGGAATAAAACGTCAGCCAGTGCAGGGCGACCAGCACGCCGATGCCGGCGTAGGCGAGCAGGTGCCGGCGCGACATCGCGCGCAACTCGCGCCACACCTTCGGTACCAGCAGCAGCGCGAGGGTGACGATCAGCATGCGCCACCACACCAGTTGCAGTGCGGTCAGCGTGATCAGCTTGCCGAGGATGGCGGTGAAACCCCACAGCAGTACGCAGAAGTGCAGTTGCAGGTGGGCGCGTGATGTCGATGGCATGGGAAGGGACGCAAAGGCGAGCGGCCGCACGAAAGGTGCGGCCGCGGTGTCGCATTTTCCCACAATCAAGGTGCGCCGGCGCGGTCGTGGCGCGCATCGGGGCACGGCTTGCGTGGAGGCGAGGTTCGGCGCAAAGTCGGCGAACGCCCGCAGACGCGGGATGCACGGGGAAGGGAGAGTCGCCATGCTCTGGCAGAAAGGCCGTTCCAGCGACAACGTGGAAGAGGCGACCGGCGGCGGTGGCGGCCCGGGCTTCGGGCGCATCCATCTCGGGATCGGCGGCACCCTCATCGCGATCGTCATCGCGATGATTTTCCCGTCCACGCGCGGGATCATCTTCGGCTTGCTCACCGGTGGCGGCACCACCACCACCACCGGCACTCCGTCCTCGCAGACGACACAGGCGAACCAGAGCGATCCGCAGGTGCAATTCGTCAGCAAGGTGCTGGGTAGCACCGAGGACGTGTGGAGCGCCTATTTTCAGAGACTGGGCAAGACCTACGTCGACCCCAAGTTGGTGCTGTTCCATGGTCAGGTCGCGACCGCCTGCGGCGGCGCATCGGCGGCGGTCGGGCCGTTCTACTGCCCGGGCGACAAGCGCGTGTACCTCGATCTCGATTTCTTCCAGGAAATGCAGACCCAGTTTCACTCGAACGCGGACTTCGCGCGCGCCTATGTAATCGCGCACGAGATCGGCCACCACGTGCAGGACCAGCTCGGCATCATGGACATGGAACAACAGCTCGCGCAGCAGGGCCAGCCGATGAAGGGCGCCGATGGTTTGTCGGTGCGCCTGGAATTGCAGGCCGACTGTTTCGCCGGCGTGTGGGCGAATCGTTCGCAGCAACAGTTGCAGTGGCTGCAGGCCGGCGACATCGACAGTGCGCTCAGCCTGGCCTCGGCGATCGGCGACAACGCGCTGGAACAGGCGTCGCAGGGCGTGGTGGTGCCCGATTCATTCACCCACGGCACCTCAGCGCAACGCGTGCGCTGGTTCAAGACCGGGTTCCAGGCCGGCGACATCAACGCCTGCGACACCTTTCACGCGCAGGCGTTGTAATCCGCGCCCGCGTCCGCACATTCAACGGACCCTGGAACGACTTCGGCGCCTTGCGGCGCCGAGATCGTCACGTTGCGCGTTTTGCACGGAAAATGCAAGACGTGTCAAAACGAAATCCTGCGCTAAGATCGACCCATGCCATCGGTACTCGTCCATCCCGCTTCCACGCCACGCCGCCGCTCGTTCGCGGCCACGCTGCTGCCGGATCGTTTCGGCTGGCTGATGGGGCTTTACTCGGAAAACCACCATCGTCTCGCGCGTCTGTTCGCGCCGCACCGGCTGGCGGTCGGCGAATACCTGTCGTCGGTGGGTGACGGCCTCGACGTGCGATTGTCCGTGCAGGAGCGCCATCCCTACACGCTCGAACTCGGATTGACCTACGAGCTGCTCGATGCCAGCACCGGCAATCCCGCGCCGTCCGCGCAATTGCGCTGCTACCTCGATGCGCACGTGACCGAAGCGCTACACTGCCAGCCCGGCCGCGAGCTTTGGCAGGTGCTGGGGCCGCTGGCGCCGGCGCGCAACGTGCTGCAGCATCGCATCCGGATGAACGGTTTCCTCAATCGCTGGCTGGAATACCTGGCCGAGCAGGGCCATTCACTGGCGACGCTGCGGAACGCCGAGCCGCAAGCCATCGTCGCGTGAAACAAAAAAGCCCGCGCAAGGCGGGCTTCGAAGATCCATCGGGATTCCAGAACTGGCGGGCGGACGGAAGCATGATTCGCCTTGCATCAATCTGACTTTGTTGTGTATTTTTGCAGGCCAGTTTTTTAGTTACTCGCTTTCGTACTCACTATTCGCGCCGCTTCCGATCTGTCGATGTGCTCTCGTACGGCTCTGCTACACGCAGTCCGCGAATGGCGCAGCGAGCGATGGGATTTGTTTTTGTGAGTCGATCTGGAGAGCTGACGGGTGCGCTTCAGGCTCGGCAATACCAGCATGCTGACGTCCTTGCAGGGAAGAATGGGTCGGTGCAATGGAATCGCCACGGCGCTCGTTCGGGCGTCTTTGCTTTGAGGTCGAGCGTCGTAATCTTCAGCATGCTGAATCGGCCGTGCAAAACGTGGTCGGTACGGCCGGAAGGATCTGTCCGACGTGCCGGGACCGCTCCTCGACATCCCGTTTCGCGATGTCAGCCGGCTGACATTGGCCATCGACCCAAACCGTCCCCGTGTTCAGCGGCTAAACATTTTTCGAGGGGGAGTGAGCTAGTGCAGGATAGGCTTGCCGGGGACAATGTATGACATTCCGCCGGTGCACTGCCCATCAATGGCGATCAGATCAAGTCGCGCTTGAGGGGGTGAATGATCGTGCGAACGGCTCAGGACGACCCGTTGTGGCCGGTCGCGACCGTCCGCTCAAGGGATTGACGGAACCGCCGTGTCAACGCTTGGCAGGCCCCATGGGCACGGTGAATACCGAACTGGTTACACTAGCGCCGTAGGAAGCCGGTCTGTCACCGGCGGGGAAGCTTCCATAGCGTGGCGCCAGACAAGCCCGGTTTCCTCGAGGAACTGAAGCGCCGCCACGTGTGGCGTGTCGCAGTCGCGTACGCGGTAGCGGCGTGGGTGCTGGTGCAGATCGCGACCCAGGTATTCCCGTTCTTCAACATCCCCAATGTCGATGTGCGGCTCGTGATCGTCCTGCTCGCGATCGGATTTCCGGTCGCGGTGGTGCTGGCGTGGATCTACGAGGTCACGCCTGAAGGCATTCGCCGCACCGCGCCGTCCGATGCGCTGGAAGCACGCTCGCAACAGGTGCACCGTGACATCGGCCGCAAGCTCAACGCGATCATCGTCGCGGTGCTGGTGCTGGCGGTCGCGCTGATGGGCTGGCGGCTGCTGGTGGTGGGGAATGGTGAAGCTCGATCGGGCAGCGGCCCGGATGTCGCCGCAGCCACGCCGGTCAGACCGGCAGCGGCCGCACCGGCGTCAACAACAACTTCCAAGGCACCGACCCTGCGCGCCACGTCGTTCAACCCACCGGCCGACACGCTGGTGGTGCTGCCGTTCGCCAACCTGTCGGGCGACAAGAGCCAGCAATACTTCAGCGACGGCATCACCGAGGAATTGACCAACGCGCTGGGCCAGAACACCGGCCTGCGGGTGATCGCCTGGGACACCGCCTCGCATTATCGCGACACCGCCCAACCGGCGACCGCCATCGGCGAAGCGTTGAACGTGGCCAACGTGCTGACCGGCAAGATCCTGCGCGAAGGCAACGAGATCCGCGTGATCGTGGAACTGGTGAACGCCCGCACCGGCTTCCAGGTGTGGTCGGACCAGTACGACGATGCGCTGGCCAACGTGTTCCAGGTGCAGGACAAGATTTCGGCAGCGATCGCGGATGCGTTGAAGGTGAAGTTCGCGAGCCTCGGGCCCGCACCCACCGTGAACCCGCAAGCCCACGACCTCGTACTGCAGGCGAACGCGCTTATGGACAAGGCCCACAGCGCCGGTCCGTTCGAGCAAGCCAGGAAACTGTTTGAACAGGCTATCGCGCTGGATCCCGGTTACGCCGACGCGCATGCCGGGTTGGGGGCCACGTGGTTCGACCTGACGCAATACTCCACGCTGCCACTGAAGGACGCGTTCTCCAAGGATCGCGAAGAGCTGCACAAGGCGCTGGCGCTGGACCCGCACAACACCCGCGCGCTGTTGGGACTGGCCATTGCCGATCAGAGTGAAGGCAAGCTCGCCGCAGCCAGGGCCGGCTATGAACGTGTGCTGGCGATTGATCCGAGCTACGCCAACGCGCACCTCAATTACGCCCTCGTGCTGCCGCTGCAACAAGAGCAGGCACAGACCCTCGAAGCGGCGCAGCTCGATCCCGACAACGCCACCGCGCAGAACAACCTCGCTACCACTGAACTGGACCTCGGCGAATACACGCAGGCGCTTGGGGCCGCCCAAGCGTTGATGCGGCTCGATCCGCACAGCGCCGACAGCGCGATGGGCCTGGCGCTGGTCAATTCGTTGCTGCACCGCGGCACCGACGCGGTGAAGGCGTTCGACCTCGCGCAGCCCAATACAGAACTCGCCAAGGCACTGGTCGCCGCCGGCCGGCTGACCTATCAATCGCGGCTCGATCCCAAGCTGCACGTGCAGGCACTGGACGCAGTGGAGGCGCTGCGCCGACGTCCCGATCTCGATCCCAGCTCCACAGGCGACCTGCTTCAGCTCGAACTGGCGCTGGGCCAGGACGCCACCGCACTGGAGCAGTTGTCGAAGTTCTGCGCCGACTTTCGGGTTGCCTGCAACGACCTGAGCGTCTATCCGGAATGGCGGCCGCTGCGCGGCCAGCCTACGTTCGACACGCTGGTCAGGCAATACGACACAGTCTCCAAATCCACGGCGCCCGCTTCCGCAGCGACAACGCCCTGACGCTCTTATACGTCCTTTCTCACGAGGGCAGACGGCCACTGCGGCGCGTGCAACGCCAAATGGCGCCGGCTATACGCCCCGCGCGAACGGCGGCTATCGGGCGAAATGAAGCATGGACGCGACCGGCCGTTCCTGGCCGCTTTTTGACTGTCGACGATCCCGACTTGGCCAGCTTGTAGAAGCTATAAGCCCACCAGATACTCAGGGATCCCCACCTGGCCAGCGTCGTACCAGCGGGTTGCACATCGAGGCGACGTCAGCCGGCTGACATCGCGTGATCGTCGATTCAAGAACTGGGCCACATGCTGCCGGCAACCCTATCCTGCACTAGTCGTTTTTTGCAGGTACAAGGTATTGCGTGTTGTACTTTTTGATCGTCGATATGTTCTGGTAACGACCAATGCGCCGATTCGCCTACCCGCGCTTGCGATTGATCGGTATGACATTGCCATCGTGCCGCAGCGAATCGAGGTGATCCGCCCAAGCCTGCATCATCTTGCGACGCTCGGGCAGATACTGCGCGCGATTGTAGGCGGCGCGCACCTTGTTGCGCTCGCCGTGTGCGAGCTGGCGCTCGATCACATCCGGTGACCAGCCGTGCTCATTCAACGTGGTGGATGCCAACGCGCGAAACCCGTGGCCGGTCGCGCGGGAGTGATAGCCCATGCGGTACAGCGCAAACAGCATGGTGTTGTTGCTCATGGGTTTGTGTGCGTTCGAGCGGGAAGGGAACAGCAGGGGCGTCGCGCCGGTAATCAGGCGAAGTTCGCGCAGTGCGTCCAATGCCTGTTCCGATAACGGAACAATGTGCTCCTCGCGCATCTTCATCCGCTCGGCGGGAATGCGCCACTCGGCTTTGTCGAAATCAATTTCGTGCCAGTAAGCACCGATCAATTCGCCCGTGCGGACGAACGTCAGCACCAGCAGGCGGAGTGCCAAGGCCGTCTCAGGCCGGCCGTCGTATTTCTCCAAATTCTCAAGAAACGCGGGCATCTCCTCGCGCGGCATGGCGGTCATGTGCTTGACCTTGCGCGTGGCGATGACTCCGCGCAGGTCGGAAGCAGGGTTGTGCTTGGCGCGCCCGGTTTGCACGGCGTAGCGACAGACGGCCGTGATGCGCTGCGCCGTGCGGTGCGCGACTTCCAGCGCGCCACGCTTCTCGATGGCCTTGAGGCAAGCCAGAACTTCCGGCGGTTCAAGTTCGGAAATCGGACGAGAGCCGAATGCCGGAAACGCTTCCTGTTCGAGCGAACGCAGTACGTCGGCGGCGTGGTGGGGCGTCCACTTGGCAGATTGCTTCGCGATCCATTCGCCTGCGATGGCCGCAAAAGTGTTTTCGGCCGATAGGAGCCGAGCCCGCTTGTCGGCTCGGCGCGCTTCGGCGGGATTCGTTCCGTCTGCCAGCAGGGCACGGGCATCGTCACGCGCGCGGCGCGCAGCCGCCAGGTTCACGTGCGGGTATTCGCCCAGGGGCAGCATGGTTGCCTTGCCATTGTGCCGATAGCGGTAGCGCCAGAGCTTGGAGCCTGAGGGCCTGACTTCGATGCACAAGCCGTTCGCATCGGCCACGCGGTAGACGGTGGAACGGGAACGCAGGTTTCGAACCTTCACGTCGGTAAGCGCCATGTGAGTAAACATCCATGCTCAGTGAGTAACTATGGGCAATCTTACTCACGTTTGTTCATGGCTGCCAGCGGATGGCTTGGGACACAATGGGCACAAAAAAGCCCGCTGTTATGCGGGCTTCGAGGGTTTTTAAGGATTGTTTGGGACGTCTTGAACTTCAGAACTGGCGGAGCGGACGGGACTCGAACCCGCGACCTCCGGCGTGACAGGCCAGCATTCTAACCAGCTGAACTACCGCTCCGCATTCCTGGCGTGGCGATCGGCAAGTTGCCGTTGCCGGACCACGCATTTTACTTGCATCGCCACGTGCCTTGGCAACCGCCTTGGCGTCCCCACGGGGATTCGAACCCCGGTCGCCACCGTGAAAGGGTGGTGTCCTAGGCCTCTAGACGATGGGGACAGCGTGGGGATTTGGTGGAGCCAGCCGGGATCGAACCGGCGACCTCTACAATGCCATTGTAGCGCTCTCCCAGCTGAGCTATGGCCCCACGCTGGGAACGCGAAAGGATAGGTGCGGCCGATTTCAGCGTCAAGCATTTTTCGCGCGCAAATCGTGCCGTGCATGAAGCGCCGGAGGGACGTCTTGCACGAAATCGGATTCATCCGCGACTTGGCCTGCGTGATGCTGGCCGCCGGTGTGGTGGTTGTGGTGTTCCCGCGCCTGCGCCTGCCGGTGCTGCTGGGTTACATCGTCGCCGGGGTGCTGATCGGCCCGCACATGCCGTGGCGGTTCCTGACCGACCAGGCGACCATGCAGTCGATCGCCAACCTCGGCGTGGTGCTGCTGATGTTCACGCTCGGGCTCGATTCGAACCTGCGCAAGCTGCGCGCGCTGGGTGCGGGCGTGATGCTCGCCGCGTTGGTGGAAGTCGGCTTCATGCTGTGGGTCGGCGTCGAGATCGGGCGGCTGGCGGGCCTCGGCGGTCGCGAGTCGCTGTTCCTCGGCGGCGTGGTGTGTTTTTCCTCGACCATGGTCGCGCTGCGCACGGTGGCCGACCGCGGCTGGCGCGGGCAGCCGTTCGTCGCCGGCATGGTCGGCATGCTGGTGTCGGAAGAAGTGCTGACCGTGGTGTTGATCACCGTGCTGAGCGCGATTGCCGCAGGCAGTGCCAACGCGGCCGGGGTCGCCTTCACGCTGCTGTGGCGGATGCTGCTGTTCGTCGCGGTGGTGCTGGTACTCGGCTTGCTGTTGCTGCCGCGTCTGCTCGACTGGCTGGCCAGTCGCGGACGCGACGAACCGCTCTTGATCACGGCCCTGGGCATCTGCTTCGGCGCCTGCCTGCTGGCGGTGTGGGAAGGTTTCAGCGTGGCGCTCGGCGCGTTCCTGGCCGGGGTGGTGGTGGCCGAGGCGCGTTGCTCGGACCGCATCGTGCGGCTGGTGCGGCCGGTGCGCGACATGTTCGCGGCGATCTTCTTCGTGGCGATCGGCCTGCTGCTGGATCCGGCGCAGATGCTGCCCTGGCTGTGGCCCGCGCTGGGCCTTGCGCTGGCGGTGATCGTCGGCAAGGCGCTGGCGTGCAGCGCAGGGGCCTTCATGTGCGCGGGACGGGGCGTGCGCGATGCCCTGCGCACCGGCCTGACCATGGCGCAGATCGGCGAATTCTCGTTCGTGATCGCGACGCTCGGCATCGCCGCCGGCGCGGTGGGCAAGTTCCTGTATCCGTTGACGGTGACCGCGGCGGTGGCGTGCATGCTGGCGTCGCCGCTGCTGCTTCGCGCAGAGCCATTGCTGCTGGGTTTGCTGGCGCGGGTGACGCCGGAGTCGGTGCGCACGCTGGCGCTCGGCTATCACGAATGGATAGGTGGCACCGCGCCGGTACGCCAGGACGCGATGCTCGCCAGGATGCTGCGCCGGTTGCTTTGGCACATCGCGGTGAACCTGCTGCTGGTGTGCGCGGTGTTCGGCATCGGCGCGTTCACCAGCGCCATGCTGCCGCGCTGGTGGCCGCAACTGCCGCTGTCGCCGGTGGTGCGTCGTTCGCTGGTCTGGGCGCTGGCGTTGTTCGTGTCGCTGCCGATGCTGGTCGCGGTCTATCGCAAGGCCGATGCGCTGGGCATGCTGCTCGCCGAACTGGGCATCCGCGAGCAGACCCACGGCTTGCGCACGGCGGGTTTGCGCAGGGTGTTCGGCAAGCTGGTGCCGCTGGGTGCGTTGGCGGGCATGGCCTTGCTGGTCTCCGCGCTTGGCAGCAGCATCCTGCCGCCGCGCGGCGTGTTGCTGGCATTGATCGCGATCGGCGCGTTCACGGTGTGGTTCCTGTGGGGATCGCTGGTGCGCGTGCATGCGCGCATGCAGGCGTCGCTGCGAGACCTGGTCGAGCAGGAGCCGCCGGTGACTTGAGCGCGGCGGCGTTGCCTCAGGCTTGCGTGCTGCCGGAGAGCCGGCGCGCGACCGCGAGCACCAGCATCCACGCGCAACTCAGGCCACCCCACATCACGATCTCGAATGGCCACAGGTTGTGCGAGGTTGGATCGATCGCGGTGGCGGCAAGAATGCGCAGCACCACGAACGCCATCACCGCGGCAGGCACCGCCGCGGCGATCCGCCAGCCGCCACGCCAGCGCCACAGTCCCCACGCGGGCGCCGCCAGGCCCGCCAGTCCCAGCGTGGCCATGGCCAGCATGAATCCGCCCAACAGCGCGAGGTCGCCGGCAACGGCCGGCGTGCGCGTGCGCCCGGCGCCACCTGCGCGCTGCGCGGCGGCGTCGGCGGCGCCGAGTTGCGTCACCCAGGCCGGCGGCGACGCGCTGTCGGCGGAGCCATCGTCGCCGGTGACCGTGACCGGATAACGTACGACGACCGGAGTGCCGCGGATCGACCCGTCGCCTGCGCGGACGCGCACTTCGTCGACCCGCGCCGAGGGATCGAAGAGGAAAAACCAGCCCAGCGCATCGCCGCTTCCGGCCGGATAGAGGCGCGAGGGATTGCTGCCGGCCCGGGCCGGTTGGCCGTGGTAGTAGGGTTGCGCCCAGATTTGCACCGCCCGGTCGCTGCTGTAGTGCAGGCGCAGGTAGAAATCCTGGTTGCGGTGCAAGGTGACCTCGTCGCCCGCGGGCCACGTCTCCAGCACCTGGACGCGCGTTTGCGCATGCGCGGGCCGCGGTGCCGGGAGGATCATCGCGACGCACGCCCACGCCACCTGACGCCACATGACGGACCTCCCCTCGGTTCGCTTGCTTGGCGAAGCATAGCGGGATCGGCGACGGGATCGCCTAACCCGGGCTCGCGGATCGGCCCGACGCGATGGTTGACTGCGGTGGCGAAATACATCTATATTTCTATAAATATGAAAATAACAGACGCCACTGGTGTGCTCGCCGCGCTCGGCCATGAATCGCGGTTGCGGGTCTTCAGGTTGCTGGTCGAAGCCGGGCCGGAGGGCGTCAACGCGGGCGCCGCCGCCGAACGGCTCGGCATCCCGGGACCGACGCTGTCGTTCCATCTGGCCAACCTGAGTCACGTCGGGTTGGTCACGCGGCGCCAGCAGGGTCGTTTCATCTTCTACGCGGCCAATTACGCACTGATGGACGGACTCATCGCGTTCCTGACAGCCAATTGCTGCGGCGGCAGGGCATGCCTGCCGAAGTCCGGCCATTCGGCTTCCACCGTGGGGCGCCAACCCCGGACATCTTCCCGGTCCCGCACTTCGAGACGCAGCAATGAGCGATCACTTCCGTAACGTACTGTTCCTGTGTACCGGCAATTCCTGCCGCTCGCAGATGGCCGAAGCTCTGGTCAACCACGACCTCGGTGGTGCGGTGCATGCACAGTCGGCCGGTATCCGCCCGCAATCCGTGGTGGCGGAGGGTGCGATCGAGGCGTTGCGCCTGGCCGGCCTCCCCACCGCGGGGCTGCACCCCAAGGACATTGATGCGGTGATCGACCAGCCCTTCGACCTGGTCGTCACGCTGTGCGACAACGCCAGGGAGGCGTGTCCGGTGTTCCCGCGTCAGGTGCCGAGCATCCACCTGCCGTTCCACGACCCGCACGGCGAACCGCTCGAGGGTTTCATCGCCGTGCGCGACGACATCCGGGCCCGGCTGGTTCCCGCCGTGCGCGAGGCACTCGGTCTAGGGGCCCGGCCATGAGCGCGCCTTGCGAAATGGCTGCCCGTTCCGGCACCGGCGCACCGATGAACCTGTTCGAGCGCTGGTTGACGGTGTGGGTTTTCCTGTGCATCGTCGCCGGCGTCGCGCTCGGTCAATGGATGCCCGCACCGTTCCGATTCCTCGGCAGGCTCGATGTGGCGCAGGTCAACCTGCCGGTCGGGTTGTTGATCTGGCTGATGATCATCCCGATGCTGGTCAAGGTCGACTTCGGTGCCTTGCACGAGGTGCGCCGGCACGTGCGCGGCATCGGCGTGACCCTGGTCGTGAACTGGCTGGTCAAGCCTTTTTCGATGGCGCTGCTGGGCTGGATATTCATTCGCCACGTTTTCGCGCCGCTGCTGCCCGCGGCGCAACTCGACAGCTACGTGGCCGGACTGATCCTGCTGGCCGCCGCCCCTTGCACCGCCATGGTGTTTGTGTGGAGCCGGCTGTCCGACGGCGATCCGTTGTTCACGCTGTCGCAGGTCGCGCTCAACGACAGCATCATGGTGTTCGCCTTCGCGCCGATCGTCGGATTGCTGCTGGGCATCGCGGCCATCCACGTGCCGTGGTCGACCTTGCTGTTCTCGGTGTTGATGTACATCGTGGTGCCGCTGCTGCTGGCGCAGGCCTGGCGCCGCTGGCTGCTGGCACGCGGGCCGGCACGGCTCGAGTCGGCCATGCGCCGCAGCGGTCGATGGTCCACGCTGGCCCTGTTGGCGATGCTGGTATTGCTGTTCGCGTTCCAGGGCAACGAAATCCTGCGCCAGCCGCTGGTCATCGCGTTGCTGGCCGTGCCGATCCTCATCCAGGTGCTGTTCAACGCGGGGCTCGCCTACGGCTTGAACCGGCTGTTCGGCGAGCAGCACGCGATCGCCTGTCCCTCGGCCCTGATCGGAGCGTCGAACTTCTTCGAACTGGCGGTCGCCGCCGCCATCAGCCTGTTCGGTTTCCAGTCCGGCGCCGCGCTGGCCACGGTCGTCGGCGTGCTCGTCGAAGTGCCGGTGATGTTGCTGGTGGTGCGCGTCGTCACCCGCAGCAAGGGGTGGTACGAAGGGCGTGGCGCCGTGTGAGATGGACGCAGGGATACGAAGCGTGGGCATCTCAGCAGGCCTTCGCCCGCCGACAATCCGAATCAAGGCTCGTGCGCGGCCGATCCGATTTACGGGTCGGTGGAGCGGGGGTAGGGAATGACTCGCGCCATCCCTGGCGCTTGAGCTGCGGGCTGGCCTTCGGCCGTTCAAAATCGCTCCCGGCGATTTTGGTGAACCCGCTACGGAGCTTCGCTTCCCCATCACTCTACA
>JAJXWZ010000215.1 GCA_021781345.1 Pseudomonadota bacterium | reverse complement strand
TGCGGTTGGGCACGAACGGGCCGCGGTCGTTGACGCGCACGATCACGCTCTTGCCATTCTCGAGGTTGGTGACGCGCGCGAAGCTCGGCAGCGGCAACACCTTGCTGGCGGCCGAGAACTTGTACATGTCGTAGGTCTCGAAATCGGACGTCTTGTAACCATTGAACTTGCTGCCGTAGTACGAGGCGATGCCGCGCTGGTCGTAGCCGGCGGCGGTCGGCAACACGCGGTAGATTTCCCCGTCGACGCGATAGGGCGACTTGTTGCCGTAGCGCGAGCGCGGCTCGGCGGTCGGCACCGGTTCGGGGATCTTGCTGAAGTCGATCCCGGCGATGTCGGGCGTCGAGTCGTCATGTTGGCGGTAGCGTTCGGACTGCGGCAGGCCGATGTCGTCGTGCCATGGCGCGGAGTGACCGCCTTGACCGGACCGCGCCGGTTCGCGGCGCGCGGGGTTCGAAGAGCAGGCCGCCAGCGCCAGCAACGCGAGCGATGCGGCGACGCGCCACCAGCGATTCATTGCGCGGCGGGTACGGCGGCGACGCCGTGCGCGATCGCGTCCGCGAGTTGCGTCACCGCGAGCGCGTACATGGGGCTGCGGTTGTAGCGGGTGATCACGTAGAAATTCCGGAACGTCAGCCAGTACTCGGGCCCGTTGGCACCCTCCAGCGTGAGCAGGTTCGCCGGCAGCGCGGGATTCTCCCGGGCGGTCGGCGCATAGCCGTCGGCGGTGTACGTTTCGAGCGGCGTGACCGGCATGACGTTTTCGTACCTGGGCGGCGGCGCAGCGCTCGCGCTGGGGTCGGCCTGGACCGCGATCGGCTGGCCGGTCTGCCAGCCGTGCGCGCGAAAGTAATTGGCGATGCTGGCGAACGCATCCGGCAGCGACGCGGTCAGGTTGACGTGCGCGTCGCCGTCGGCGTCCACCCCGAAATCGCGGATGCTGGACGGCATGAATTGCGCGAGACCCTCGGCGCCGGCGTAGGAACCGTCAATATCGGGGATCGGTCCGGGCAGCTTGTCGGCGGGTAACTCCAGCAACGTCTTCAACTCGCCGCGGAAATACTTCCCGCGCGGCGGATAGTGGAAGGCCAGCGTCACCAGCGCATCCAGCACGCGGTAGCCGCCGGTATTGGCGCCGTAGTCGGTTTCGACGCCGATGATCGCCACGATCAGTTGCGGCGGCACGCCGTACTGCTTCGAAATCTCTTCCAGCAGCGCGCGGTGGCGCTGGTAGAACGACACGCCCTCGGCGATCCGTTCGGGGGTCATGAAGATCGGCCGGTACTCGCTCCACGGCTTGCTCTCGGCCGGCCGGTTCATCGCGTCGATGATGCTCTGCTTCACCACGGCGCCGTCCAGCAGCGCATTCAATGCAGCGGGACTCTTGCCCGTGGCCGCCGCGACTTCGCGCACCAGTTCGGCCTGCCCCGGATTGACCACATTTGCCGCGACGGCCGTGGGCGACGATTGCGCAGATGCCGGGCTTGCCTGGCTCCGGGCCGCGGCCAGTGGCGGGATTCCCGCGGCGAGTGTCAGCAGCAGCCACGCAAGTCGGTGCATTCGGATCATGGATGGGGCGGTTGGGGCATGGAAGGCGACAGTCGGCAGCCTAGCACGTGGCGCCGGCGGTTTAACCGTCTCCGAACGTGCGACGGCGCTAGGCTACAAGGTCCGGATTTCGCCACCTCCGGTCGCCATGACCCTGCGCAGCCTGTTCGTCGATTTCAACAGCTATTTCGCCTCCGTCGAACAGGAGGACGATCCGCACCTGCGTGGCCGGCCGGTGGCGGTGACGCCGGTGGTCGCGGCGACCGGCTGCTGCATCGCGGCCAGCATCGAGGCCAAGGCCTTCGGCGTGAAAACCGGCTGCCTGGTGCGCGACGCGCAACGGTTGTGCCCGGACATCGCGATCGTGGAAGCGCGGCCGTCCTTGTACATCGCCTGGCACCGGCGCCTGATGGCGGCGATCGACCGCGCGGTGCCGATCGCCAAGGTGCACTCGGTGGACGAGGCCGCCTGCGAATTGATCGGTCGCCAGTGCAGGCGCGAAAACGCCGTCGCACTGGCGCGTGCGGTCAAGCGCGAGGTCGCGGACGCCGCGCCCAACGGTGCGATCCGTTGCTCGATCGGCATCGCGCCCAACCACTGGCTGGCCAAGACCGGCACCGACATGCAGAAGCCCGACGGGCTGGTGGTGATCGAGCAGCAGGACCTGCCGCATGTCCTGCATCGGCTCGACTTGACCGACCTGTGCGGCATCAGCGCGTCGATGCGGGCGCGCCTGCACGCCGTCGGCATCGACACGGTCGCGCAACTCACCGCCGCGGACAAGCCCCTGCTGCGCGTCGCGTGGGGCGGCATCGAGGGCGAGCGGATGTGGGCGCGGTTGCGCGGCGAGTGGCTGCCCGAGCGCGACTCGTCACGCGGTTCGATCGGGCACTCGCACGTGCTGGCGCCCGCGTTGCGCACGCCGAGTGGCGCGCGCGCGGTGCTGACCAAGCTGCTGGTGAAGGCGGCGATGCGTCTGCGCAGCTACGGATTGCTCGCGGGCGCGCTGTCGCTGCGCATCCGCTACCTCGGCATCGAGCAACGCTGGGAACACGACGTCGCGTTCGACCCCACCGACGACAGCCGCGCCTTCCTGCAGCGCATGAACGAGGCCCTGGACCGGGACGCGCGAAGGCCGGGCGGGCTGCCGTTTCCGCACGCCAAACCGCTGTCGGTCAGCGTCACCCTGCATCGCGTGCTGCCGCGTGCGCAAGCGTCGCGCGATCTTTTCGATGACCATCGGCGCGGTGAAGCCCTGTCGGTGCTGCTGGACGGCGTCAACGCGCGCTTCGGCCACGACACGTTGTATTTTGGCGGCATGCACGCCGCGCTCGGGGCCGCGCCCATGCGCATTCCGTTCACGCGCGTGCCGGACCTGGAGCAGGAAGAGGATCACGAGTTGTGGCGATGTGCGATGAATCGTGCCAAGGTGCTGGCCGAAGCCGAACACCGCCGCCACGAGCAGGAACGCGCGGCGCGCATCGCGCGCGCCAGGAAGCCCGTGCCGCGGCCGTCATCGAACCATCCCTGAGGGAGTGCTTTCCATGATCATGCGCATCTGGCGTGGCATCACCTCCAGCGAACAGGCCGACGCCTACCTCGAACACCTGCAGCAGACCGCGCTGCCCGCGCTGAAGGGTTTCAAGGGCCAGCGCGGCGCGTGGGTACTGCGGCGGGTGCAGGGCGAGCAGTGCGAGTTCCAGGTACTGACGCTGTGGGATTCCATGAAGTCGTTGCAGGCCTATGCGGGCAAGCAACCCGAGCGCGCCGTGTACTACGATGAAGACGACAAGTTCCTTCTGGACATGGAGCCGCTGGTGCGCCTGTACGAAGTGGCCGATACCGTCGCGCCGTCGCGCTGAATCCGCGGACGCGCACGAGGGGAGCACAGCATGCCGCAAGCCGGTCCAGCGCATCCCGAGGTCGAATCGTTCTACCACGGCGACACCGGCACCTGGACCCACGTGGTGCACGACGGCAGCACGGCCGCGATCATCGATCCGGTACTCGACTACGACGGCGCATCCGCGCGCACGTCCACTTCCAGCGCGCAGGCGCTGCTGGCGTTCGCGCGCGAACGTTCGTTGAAGGTGGCGTGGATCCTTGAAACCCACGCGCACGCCGACCACCTGAGTGCGGCTGGTTGGCTGCACGACACGCTGGGCGCGCCGGTCGCGATCGGGCGCGGTATCGTCGCGGTACAGGCGCACTTCAAGCGGGTGTTCGGACTCGGCGACGACTTCGCCGCCGACGGTAGCCAGTTCGACCGCCTGCTCGACGACGGCGACGAACTGCCCGTCGGCGCGCTCGCGTTGCGTGTCCTGGCGACGCCCGGACACACCCGCGACAGCCTCACGTACGTGATCGGCGATGCCGCCTTCATCGGCGACACCCTGTTCGCCCCCGACGTGGGCACCGCGCGCTGCGATTTCCCCGGTGGCGATGCCGCTTTGCTGTATGCATCCATTCGCCGCATCTTCGCGTTGCCGGAGTCCACCCGCCTGTTCCTTTGCCACGACTATCCGCCGGTACCGCGCGCTCCATTGCATGCCACCACGATCGCCGCCGAATCCGCCGGCAACATCCAGGTCGGCGGCGGCGTGACCGAAGCCGCCTTCGTCGCGAAGCGCCGCGCGCGCGACGTGACGCTGCCGGTGCCGCAGCTGTTGCTGCCTGCGCTTCAGGTCAACATCCGCGGCGGGCGCCTGCCACCCGCGGACAAGGACGGCCACCGTTACCTGAGGCTGCCGTTGAACCGGCTCGGCGCGGATGCCTGACGCCGCCGCGTTGCATCGCGCGGCTACGGTTCGCCGGCCAGGCTGTCCAGGAACGCCTCCAGCAGCGCGCCGCGGTAACGGTCGCGGTGCAGCACCAGGGACAGCGTGCGGCGCAGGTCGAGGAAGCGCGTGTCCAGGACCTTGAGGCGTCCGGCGGCAACCGCGTCGGTGACCGCCACCTCGGGCAGGAAGGCGATGCCGAGGCCGGCGATCACGGCCTGCTTGATCGCTTCGGTCTGGTGCAGTTCCAGCACGGTTTCGCCGGGCGGCAGCGTGGACAGCGCCTGCGCGCTCAAGCTGCGCGTCGCCGAGCCGGGTTCGCGCAGCACCCAGCGCGCGCCGGCGAAATCCGCGGGCTGCAGGCGGCGCCGGCGCGCGAGCGGATGCCCGGGCGGCGCGCACACCACCAACGCGTCCCGGCGCCACGGCCGCGCCTCCAGCGAGGGGTGCGCGACGTGGCCCTCGACGCAACCGGCATCGAGACCGTAGCCGAGCATCGCCTCGACGATCGCGTCGGTATTGGCCACCCGCAGCCGCACCGACACCTGCGGATGCCGGCGCACGAACGGTCCCAGCAGTTCGCCGACGCGGTAATTGCCGACCGTGTTGCTGGCGCCGATGCGCAATTCGCCGCTCAGCGCCGTGTCGTCGCCGCGGCCGAGGCGTCCGAATTCGGCGTAGCGTTCCAGCAACTCCCGCGCCAGCGGCAGCAGTTCGCGCCCGCGCGGGTTCAGGCGCAGGCGGCCGCGCTCGCGCGAGAACACCCGTGCGTCGAGCTGCCGTTCCATTTCCGCCAGCGCCATGCTGGCGGCGGGCTGGGTCAGGTGCAGGCGCTCGGCGGCGGCGCGTACGCTGCCGAGTTGCGCGATCTGCACGAACACCTCGAGTTGGCGGGGGCTCACGTTGATCATCAGCAACATTTATACAACAGATAAGAAAATAAAAGTATCAATGATTGACTCGCGCGCCGACAATGCCGGCCTTCGCATACCGGCCGCGCGCCATGAACGCTTCCTCCGAGTCGCTTTCCGAACGTTCCGTCCCGGACGGCATGTGGCCCGGCCTGCTGTTGTCGGTCGGCCTCGCGCTGGTCGCGTGGTGGCTGGGGCGACGCTTGCCGCTGGTCGGTGGCCCGGTGTTCGGCATCGTGATCGGCATCCTGGTGCGAAACCTCGTCGCGCCCGGTCCGGTGTTCGCGCCGGGCATCCGCTTCGGCGCCAAGCAGGTACTGCAATGGTCGATCGTGGCGCTCGGTTTCGGGCTCAGCCTGACCCAGGTGGCGAAGACTGGTTTGCAGTCGCTGTCGGTGACGCTGGTGACGATGACGGTGGCGTTCGTCACCGCGCTCGTGCTAGGGCGGATGCTGAAGGTGCACGGCAAGCTGCAGGTCCTGATCGGCGTGGGTACCGCGATCTGCGGCGGCTCGGCGATCGCCGCGGTGACGCCGATCATCGCGCCGGACGACCACGACACCGCGTTCGCGATTTCCACGATCTTCCTGTTCAACCTGGTGGCGGTGTTGCTTTTCCCGTTGCTCGGGCACCTGCTGCACCTGTCCGACCTCGGCTTCGGCCTGTGGGCTGGCACCGCGATCAACGATACCTCGTCGGTGGTGGCGGCCGGCTACAGCTACAGCCGCGCGGCCGGCGACTTTGCGACCATCGTCAAGCTGACCCGCGCGACGCTGATCATCCCGGTATGCCTGGTGCTCGCCTTTGCGATGGCCTGGCGCGCCAAGCGCGCGGCGCGCCACTCGAACGAACCGGTGAACTTCAGCCTGCGCCGCATCTTCCCGTGGTTCATCCTGTGGTTCCTGGTCGCCTCGGCGGTGCGCACCGCCGGGTTCGTGCCGCCCGCGATCCAGCCGGTGATCCACTTCGCGGCCACCTTCATGATCATCGTGGCGCTGACCGCGATCGGCCTGTCGGCCGACCTGCGCCGGATGGCCGCCACCGGCCACCGGCCGATCCTGCTGGGCCTTGGCGTATGGGCGGCCGTGTCGATCAGCAGCCTGCTGGTGCAGATGGTGATCGGCAGGTTGTAGCGGCGAAGCGTCCGTGCCATTGGTCGCATGGCGTTGATGCACACCCGCGCGTTACCATCGAAAGGCTGGACGCTCGCTCGGCATGAAGGTCGACCCCGCGCCCAATCCCCTCGCCGCACGGGCACCACCGCCATGATCGACACGCACACGCTTTTCCGCACCGCTCCCGCACCGCGAGTCCTGCCGGGAACCATCCTCGCCGCCTTGTTGGGCCTGGCCTTGCCGCTGGCCGCAGGCGCGCAGCCATCGGCACCGGCACCGGCACCGGCACCGGCCGGCGATCCCGCGGCACTGGTGAATCCCTTCATCGGTACCGGCAACGGCGGCGCGGTCACCGGCGACGTGGATACCTTCCCCGGCGCGGACACGCCGTTCGGCATGTTGAGCTGGAGTCCGACCACGCCGTCGCGTCCCGAGGGCGGCGACTATGCCTACAAGGACCGCGCGATCGACGGCTTCAGCCTCACCCACGTGTCGGGGCCGGGCTGTTCCGCGGGCGGCGAGGTGCCGATCCTGCCGGCCACCGGCGCGATCGGCGCGGCACCCGGCAAGGCGTCGCAGCTGTTCGCGCACGCCAACGAGAGCGCCAGCCCCGGCCGCTATGCGGTGACGCTGGCACCGGGTACGCCGAAATCGATCGACGTCGAACTGGCCGCGACGCCGCGCACCGGCCTCGGTGATTTCCGGTTCCCGGCCACGGCGCGGGCCAACTTCGTGTTCAAGGTCGCCGACGCGCAGGCCGGCAGCCCCGCGTCGAGCGTGCGCATCGTTGGCGACGACGAAGTGGTCGGCAGCGTGACCGCCGGGCATTTCTGCGGCACCGCCAGCGGCACCACCCTGTACTTCGTGGCGCGGTTCGACCATCCCTTCAAAGGCTTCGGCACTTGGCAGGGCGGCGACGTGCAGCCCGGTTCGCGCGGCAGCGAAGGCGCTGACACCGGCGCGTGGGTGTCGTTCGATGCGCGCAGGCAGCGCGACGTGAAGCTCAAGGTGGCGATCTCGTACGTCAGCACCGCCGACGCACTTCAGAACCTCGACAAGGAAGATCCGGGCTGGGACCTGAAAACCGTGGAAACCGCGGCGACGCAGGATTGGAACCGGCAGTTGTCGCGCATCGCGGTGCAGGGCGGCAGTCATGACCAGCAGGTGCAGTTCTACACCGCGCTGTACCATTCGCTGCTGCACCCGAACCTGTTCTCCGACGTCAACGGCGCCTACATCGGCTTCGACCGCAAGCTGCACCACGTGCACGCCGGACAGTCCGCGCAGTACACCAATTTCTCCGGTTGGGACATCTATCGGTCCGAGACGCCGCTGCTGGCGCTGCTCGATCCGCGGCGCACCAGCGACATGATGCGTTCGCTCTTGAACGACCAGAAGCAGGGTGGCTGGCTGCCCAAGTGGGCCTACGACAACGACTACACCGGCGTGATGAACGGCGATGCCGCCGACCCGGTGATCGCCGAGGCCTGGACCTTCGGCGCGCGCGACTTCGACACCCGGGCCGCGCTCGCGGCGATGGTCAAGGGCGCGACCAGGACGCCGGAACCCGACGCCTGGTCCGGCACCTTCGCCGAACGCCCGAACCTGCACGCCTACGACCGCCTCGGCTACGTGCCGGGCAACGCATCCGAGACGCTGGAATACGCGGTGGCCGATTACGCGATCGCCGGTTTCGCCCAGGCGCTGGGCGACCAAGCCACCTACCAGAAATTCCTCAAGCAGTCGGGCCGCTGGCGCGGCACGTTCGACATGCAGGCCGCGTTCCGCGGGTTCAAGGGTTACTCCGAACCGCGCGACGTGGATGGCAAGTACCCGGCCGGCGCGGGCTTCGACATCCACACGAACGCCTACGGCCAGCGCGGCTTCGAGGAAGGCAACACCATCCAGTACACGTGGATGGTGCCGCAGGATTTCGCGGGGCTGATCGCGGCGATGGGTGGCGACGCCATCGCGGTGAAACGCCTCGACACGCTGTTCGAGCAACTCAACGTCGGTCCCGACAAGCCGTACTACTGGGCCGGCAACGAGCCGGCGCTGACCATGCCGTGGGCCTACGACTACGCGGGCGCGCCGTGGAAGACGCAGGCCATCGTGCACCGCCTGGTCAGCGAGGTGTACTCGGATTCGCCCGGCGGCGAACCCGGCAACGACGACCTCGGCGCGATGAGTTCCTGGCTGGTGTGGGCCTACCTCGGCGTTTATCCGGAAACCCCGGGCGCGCCGGTGCTGGTGCTGGGCGCGCCGGTGTTCCCGCATGCGACGCTGCACCTCGGCGACGGCCACGACGTCGAGATCTCCGCGCCGGGTGCCTCGACCAAAAGCTACGTCGCGGGCCTCGCCATCGACGGCAAGCCATGGAGCAAGGCCTGGTTCTCGTCGTCGTTGTGGACCGATCCGCATGCCGCCAAGACCACCAGGCTCGACTTCCGCATGCAGCAGGCGCCGGACAAGTCGTGGGGCGCGGCCAAGCAAGACCGGCCGCCGTCGTTTTCCGCGGGGACACCGGCGCGCCACGGATAAGGCACCGGGCAGCAGGGCGCGGCCGTTCGGCCGAGCCCGGTCTCATTGCAAGTGCGTGAACAGGGTGACGATGTAGGCGATGACGCCGATCACCGCCAGCGGTGCCTGCAACTTGTGGAACCATTCGCGCCGAGTCCACGCGCCGATCGCCGCGCCCGCCGCGAAACCCAATTGGAATCCCATGTCGGCGGGTTCGGGCCATACATCCGTCAGGACGCGCACCTTGAGGATGCTGACCACAAGCAACAGCACCAGCAGCGAGAAGAACCAGCGGTGGTGCGCGTAATAGTGCTCACGCAAGTCCAGGCCGCGCTCGGCATCCACGTCCGGCAGCACCAGTCCGGCCATCAGGTACAGCGGCACCGTTTGCAACAGCACCAGGCCGAAATCGAGGAAGGTCCAGCGCGCGGCGGGACGCTGGCTCAGGCTGAACATTGCCCACCACACCTGCACGCAGATCACCAGCACCAGCACCGCCCACGTCAGCGCCGGCCAGTAGCCGCGCACCCGCGAGCGCGCCAGCATCAGGCCGCGGAAACCCTGCAACACCTGGGTGACCGCGAGCCCCACGATGATCGAGATCAGGACCGAGAGATAGCTGAAGGCGTCCATGCGACGCTTACAATGCGGCGTCCAGCATGCCGCGCAATTGCGTCTTCGAGACCAGCCCGACATTGGTGGCCTGCACCGCACCGTCCTTGAACAGCAGCAGGGTGGGTGCCGAGCGCACGTGGCAGGCCAGCGCGGTTTTCGGGTTGGCGTCCATCTCCACCTTCACGACCTTGACGCGCCCGGCGTATTCGTCGGCCAGCTCGTCCAGCATCGGCGCCATCGCCTTGCACGGCGCGCACCACGTGGCCAAGAAATCGACCAGCACCGGCGTGTCGCAGGCACGTACTTCGGCGTCGAAACTAAAGTCAGTGATGCTGCACGGACCCTCGGCCATGAGGCTATTCACGTTGGCTGTGCGAGCATCGGCGAATCAGAACAGGAAGCAGATCTGGTTGCTTGCCATGTCCTTACCCGCACTTGCTGTACCCGCAGTTGAGGCAGGTCTGGCAGCCGTCGAGCAGCACCAGCGCCTGGGTGTTGCACTTCCCGCACATCATCGCGCCAGGAGGGAAGGCGCCAGCATTTTCGGATTCGGGCTCAACGGATCCCGGCGTGCGCCGGGATGACGAAGACGGGGATGGCACGTCGTCGCCGGGTTCGACCATCGCACCGCCCATGTCGTCAGTGGTGCTTATTTCAGGTTTTTTTTTTGCGCCCTTGCGCTCGTAGGCGGCGCGCTTCTCGGCGATCAGCTTCTTCTGCGCCTCGGACAGCTCCGGACCCTTGAGCAGGCCGATCATGGTCAGGTGCTGTTCGACGATGTTGCCGAGCTCGGCCACGATCGAGGGCATGTACACGCCGCCTGCCTTGAAGTAGCCGCCGCGCGGGTCGAACACGGCCTTCAGTTCCTCGACCAGGAAGGTGACGTCGCCTCCCTTGCGGAACACGGCGGACATGATGCGGGTGAGCGCCACGATCCACTGGAAGTGGTCCATGTTCTTCGAGTTGATGAAGATCTCGAAGGGGCGGCGCATCTCGAATTCGGTGCCTTCGTTGAGCACGATGTCGTTGATGGTGACGTACAGGGCATGCTCGAACAGCGGCGACTTGATCTTGTAGGTGGCGCCGATCAGGGTCTCCGGACGCTCGAGCTTCTCGTGCATCTGGATGACCTTGAACTCGCTCTCGACGGGCGCTTCGGTGCGGACGTCGGCGGCTTCGGCCGCGGCTTTGGCTTCGTTGCCGAGAACCTGGTAGCCCTTGATCTTCTTGTTGATGCGTACGGTCATGGTGTGCGTTCCTGCGCCATTCTCATGAAACGACGCCGGCCCGAGCGGGCCGGCGTCTGGCTTGCTGCGTGATTATTTCTTCTTGCGACGGGCGGCCTTCTTGGCTGCCTTCTTCGCGGTCTTCTTGGCCGCCTTCTTGGCGCCGCCCTTCTTCACGGCCTTGCGCGCGGTCTTCTTGGCTGCCTTGCGGGCCGTCTTCTTGGCGGCCTTCTTTGCTGCCTTTTTCGCTGCCTTCTTGGCCGGCTTCTTCGCGGCTTTCTTGGCGGCGGCCGGTTTCTTGGCCGCTTTCTTCTTCTTGGCCGGTTTCTTGGCGGCGGGCTTGGCGGCCGGTGCCGGTGCCGCGGGCGCCGCGGGCTCTTCGGTGATGCTCCACGGGAACGTGGTTTCGTTGCTCATCGGATGCTCCTCCGGATGGATCGTTGACAGTGGACCACTGGTTGCAACTGCAAACGGCGACGCGCGTCGCCGTGACCCATTCTCACACAACGACAGCATGGCCGGCGCTTTTTTTGTGCGGCCACCCATGGCCTCGTTTATGCGATCGTTCCTGATCGCCGTTTCCCCAATGCCCGGAGTGGGCCGGGCGTCGTCGCACGCTGCAAATCGGACCGGCCTTCCTGCCCTGCCTTCTCACTAAAAGCTGCCGCGGGTGGAATGCCATCCGCCACTCAGAACTTGCCGTAATACCCCTCTTTCAACGCATCGAACAGGTTGGCGGCGGTGTGGACTTCGCCGTCGTATTCGACTTCCTCGTTGCCCCTGACCTCGACCACGCTGCCGTCTTCCAGCTCGAAGCGGTAGGTGGTGTTGGCGAGGTCGGCGTCCTTCACCAGCACGCCCTGGAAGGCGGCTGGGTTGAACCGGAACGTGGTGCAGCCCTTGAGGCCCTTCTTGTAGGCGTGGAAATAGATGTCCTTGAAGTCCTCGTAGGGATAGTCGGTCGGCACGTTGGCGGTCTTGGAGATCGACGAATCCACCCATTTCTGCGCCGCGGCCTGCATGTCCACGTGCTGCATCGGGCTGATGTCGTCGGCGGCGACGAAATAGTCCGGCAGCTTCTCGTCCGGGTCGTTCGACCCCGGTTTTGCGTCCGCGTTGATCAGCGCCCGATAGGCGAGCAGCTCGTAGCTCATCACCTCGACCTTTTCCTTGGTCTTCTTGCCGGGCCGGATCACGTTGCGCGAATAGCTGTGCGCGAAGGAGGGCTCGATGCCGTTGGAGGCGTTGTTGGCCAGCGACAGCGAGATGGTGCCGGTCGGCGCGATCGAGGTGTGGTGGGTGAAACGCGCGCCTGTCGCGGCGAGCTTGTCCACCAGCTCCGGCGCGGCTTCCGCGACACGCTGCATGTAGCGCGAATATTTCGCGTGCAGCACGCGGCCGGGGATGCTCATCCCGATCTTCCAGCCGTCGGCGGCCATCTCGGGGCGCTTGCGCAGCATCTCGCCGGTGACGGTGAAATCCCTGGTCAGGATGGGGGCAGGACCTTTTTCCTGCGCCAGTTCCAGCGCCACTTCCCAGCCGGCCATCGCCATCTCGCGCGACACTTCCTCGGTGAACGCGACGCCTTCGGGCGAGCCGTAGCCGAGCTTCAGCATCGCCAGGGTGGAACCCAGGCCGAGGAAGCCCATGCCGTGGCGGCGCTTGGACATGATCTCGTCGCGCTGCTTGGTCAACGGCAGGCCGTTGACCTCGACCACGTTGTCGAGCATGCGGGTGAACACCTTGACCACCTCGCGGTACTCGTCCATGTCGAAGTGCGCCTTGGGCCCGAACGGGTCGCGCACGAAGCGGGTCAGGTTGACCGAGCCCAGCAGGCAGGAACCATACGGCGGCAACGGCTGTTCGCCGCAGTTGTGGGCATGCAGTCCGTTGCCATCGAAGGCGTTGACCCCGGGCACTTGCACGTCATAGACGTCCTCGAAACCATCGGCATCAAGCGATGCCACCGTTGCAACGAAACGGGCACGATTGAGTTCGCGTCGATAAGCCGTGAGTGCGACGTTCAGGCGCGAGGCCTTGTCGCTATCGGCAAAGCCGATCAGATTCTGGAAGCGAGCCAGCGACTCGCCGCTGATAACCAGTTCGTGCTGTGGCTGAATGGCGTAAGCACGAGTACCGCCCTTGCCGTCGGGCAGCATTGTTTCGCCAGCGGCGCGGCGGTCGCGGTAGATGCGCGAAGGGACGCCGAGACGCAGCAACATCCGCTGCACGGCTTCCAGCCGCGGCAGATCCGATTGCGCAAGGCGCACGGAAACACCATTCTCTTGGCTTCCCTGCACGGAACCATCGGCATCGAAGAAACCGCGCAAGAATCCGCGATACGCTTCGCTGGAAGTTTTCTCGAGTGCGGGCGTGATAGCCTTTTCGCCGGGCGCCATGCCCAATCGGAAGGCAAGGTCGCGCAGCGCGGCAGATTGCAGGCGGAACTCGCCACGTCCGCGAATCTCGGACCATCCCGAAAAATCCGCGCGATGCCGCAGCGTTTGTGCGCACCGGAAAGCCTCGTCCATCAGCGCCCACGCACCACACCCGGTCCCCGCGTTGACGGCAGCGGCTTGGGGCCACGCCGAAAGTATCGCTGCGTCCTGCTTGAGGGTGCCGTCGCCGACCAATAGGCCGAGAAGATAGCCTTGTTCTTGAGTAAGGTCGCCGTCCCAATACGCATTGGCGCGATGGTCATTGAGCAGCAACTTGTCACCGGGCTTCAGGGCGCTCGCAGCACACCATTCGGTGTCCATGCTCCAACGGGTGAGGCGGGTAACCCGGCGCACGCGATGGTCGTCGGTGAGGCGAAGCCGATAACCTTCCTCGGTCGAGAGCGCCAGCACTGGCTTGGTGCCGGTGCGGAAGAAGCCTTCGGCGCCGGTGGCGTGATCGCGACCGTCCAGACGCGCCAGAAACCGCTCCCCTACCAGGTCACGTACCTGACGTGGTCCCTCCGAGGTCTGCACCCAAGTATCTGCGGTGACGCAAGGGTTGGTCGCGCGGATGTTCTCGCACCACCAGTTGTTGTTCATCTCGTTGACGCGGTCGATCAGGATGAAGCCGGGCTCGGCGTAGTCGTACGTCGAGACCATGATCATGTCCCACAGGTGCCGCGCGCGCACGTGGCCGTAGATCTTGCACGCGACCAGGCCGTCCTCGCGCACGATGTAGTTATCGTGGCTGGGCCATTCGCGCCACACGATCTGGGCTGCGTCGGCGAGGTCGACCTCGTCCTTCTCCTTGACGTGCACCGGGAACACCAGCGGCCAGTCGGCATCGGTTTCCACCGCCTGCATGAAGCCGTCGGTGATCAGCAGGCTGAGGTTGAACTGGCGCAGCCGGCCATCCTCGCGCTTGGCGCGGATGAATTCCCTGACGTCGGGATGCGACACGTCGAAAGTGCCCATCTGCGCGCCGCGACGGCCACCGGCCGAGGACACCGTGAAGCACATCTTGTCGTAGATGTCCATGAACGACAAAGGACCCGAGGTGTACGCGCCGGCGCCCGAAACGTAGGCGTTGCGGGGGCGCAGGGTCGAGAACTCGTAGCCGATGCCGCAACCGGCCTTGAGCGTCAAGCCCGCTTCATGGACCTTTTCCAGGATGTCATCCATCGAATCGGTGATGGTGCCCGACACGGTGCAGTTGATCGTGGAGGTGGCCGGCTTGTGCTCGCGCGCGCCGGCGTTGGAGGTGATGCGGCCGGCCGGGATCGCGCCGTGGCGCAGCGCCCACAGGAAGCGCTCGTGCCAGTGCTCGCGCAGCTCCGGGGTGCTCTCGACGTCGGCCAGCGCCCGGGCCACCCGCGCCCAGGTGTCGTCCACGGTCGCATCGACCGGTTCGCCCTGCTTGGTCTTCAACCGGTATTTCTTGTCCCAGATGTCCAGGGATGCCGGTTGCAGGGGAACCTCGGTCGCCACCCGCGCAATCTGCTGTACCCGCGCCGTACCCATTCGCTTGCTTCCTCCGTGTCCGTTCCGGGTTCTTGTGGTCGATGCCCGGATGTCGACGACTCCACCCCGCGCCGCGCATTGCTGCGCCGCGTCGGGGTCCGATTCAAATGACGGCGCGCCGTTGCAGCGGTTCCCGATGCCCTGCGTACGCCCCGTCCAAACGCCAGATCACCATCTTTGACCACCCCTGCTCGAAACTGTCTTGAAGCCAAACTCTTGGGCCGTTGCTCGGCCTTGGACACAAGATGTTGTGATCGCGAGCGAGGCCCAACCCTACGCTGACATCCCCGGACTGTAAAGGGGGAAATGCGAAAAATTTCGGGTATCCGGATTTTGGCGTGGATTATGGGCCATGCTACACTCTGCGTCGCAAATGCAACGCAAGAGGTTTTACAGTGAAATCCGCAACCCTACCTTCGCTACGCGTTGACCCCGAGCTGCGCCAAGCGGCAGAAGCCGTACTACGCAAGGGCGAGAGCTTGTCCAGTTTCATGGAACAATCGTTGCGCGACGAGGTGGACCGCCGCCGGATGCAGACGGAATTCATCGCCAGGGGCATCGCTTCACGTGACGAGGCGAGGCGGACGGGCGAGTATTACGAGGCGGATGCAGTGCACGCCGAATTGCGAACCATGCTGGCCAAGGCCGGAGCGTGAGCTGGCGCGTCCGATACACGCGCGCGGCCCGCGATGACCTTAAGCGGCTGTACGGTTTTCTGCTGGAGCGGGACATCACTGCGGCCGAACGAGCGTTGGTCGCCATCGACAAAGCGGTCGACGTGCTCCGGCTGTTCCCTTTCACATGTCGCAAGGCCGACCCAGAAAACCCGTTCTTGCGTGAGCTGCTGGTTTCATTTGGCGAGTCAGGCTACGTGGCCCTGTACGAGATCGGAGACGATCATACGGTCACCATCCTCGCGGTGCGTCACCAACGCGAAGATGACTATCACTGAACTCAGTCGAGTCGGGCGACCGACCGAACCCACACCAAAATCCGGATACCCAAAATGTCAGTCTCGTGACGAAGAAACGGCTTCGGTGCTGTCCAACGCGCGTTCATCGTCCAGCCGCCGTGTCCGATAATGGCCGGATTCGGCAATACTAAAGAGGAGTCGTCATGTCGTCCGCATCGCGCATCCGCCTGCCTGCCTGCATCGCCGCCGCCGCGCTGGTCCTGTGCCTGACTTTGCCGGCCATCGCCGGCGCCCTGCCCGAAGCGGTGGGCGGACAGCCGATACCCTCGCTGGCGCCGATGCTGGCCCGGGTTTCGCCCGCCGTGGTCAACATCTCCTCGACCAGCCATCGCCGGGTCGCGGTGAACCCGTTCTTCGACGACCCGATCATGCGCCAGTTCTTCGGCTTGCCGGCGGTGCCCTCGCGCGAGCTGGTGCAGCAGTCGCTGGGCTCCGGCGTGGTCGTCGACGAGCAGAAGGGTTACATCCTCACCAACAACCACGTGATCGCGGGCGCCGACGAAATCCAGGTGACCCTGACCGACGGCAAGACCTACAAGGCCAGGCTGGTCGGCGCCGACCCTGTGAGCGATCTCGCGGTGATCCAGATCCATGCGCCGAACCTCGTCGCGCTGCCATTCGCCGATTCCTCGAAGCTGCGGGTCGGCGATTTCGTGGTGGCGGTTGGCGACCCGTTCGGACTCGGGCAATCGGCGACCTCGGGCATCATCTCCGGCCTGCAGCGCCAGGACCTGCGCCAAAACGGCGTGCAGAACTACATCCAGACCGACGCCTCGATCAATCCCGGCAATTCGGGTGGCGCGCTGGTCAACCTCGACGGCCAGCTGGTCGGCATCAACTCGATGATCTATTCGCCATCGGGCGCGAGCGCGGGGCTGGGGTTCGCGATTCCGTCCGATCTGGCCGCGGACGTCATGAAGCAACTCATCGCGCACGGCAAGGTTGTGCGCGGCAGCCTCGGCGTGGATGCGCAGGACCTCACCCCGCGGGTGGCTGCGGCACTCGGCATCAAGGCGGCGCGCGGCGCGCTGATCACTGACGTGTTGCCAGACTCGCCTGCCGCCAAGGCCGGGCTGAAGCCTGGCGACCTCGTCACCCGCGTCAACGGCAAGCCCATCGCCGATGCGCAGGACCTGCGCAACGTGCAGGGCCTGGCGCCGTTGGGCAGCACGCTCGAGCTGGACGTCGATCGCGGCGGCCGGCAACTGCAGATCGCCGCCAGGCTGACGGCCCTGGGCGGACAGGCCGACGGCGCGTCGCTGGATCCGCGGTTGGCTGGCGCGAGTTTCTCCGATGCGCCGTCCGACGGCGGTGTCGAGGGCGTGAACGTCAACCGCGTGGCGCCGGGCAGCCGCGCCGCGCGCAACGGGCTCGCCAGCGGCGACGTGCTGGTTGGCGTCAACAACGTGGCGACGCCGGACCTCGCGCAGTTGCGCCGGGTGTTCGCGTTGCACCCGCGCGTTCTGTTGCTGTCGCTGGTGCGGCAGGGGCAACTGGTGCAGATCCAGCTAGGCGGTTGATCGGCGCGGGGTCTCGAGGCCAGGCGTGGAGACGAGCGTCCGCAGTGCCGCCTGCCCGACCCGCCCGGCGGTTCGAGAATGGCGGTCGGGTGGGTGCGCCGCGTGCTGCCTCGCGGAAGCGTGAACGGCGTCAATACCGCAATGGTTCATAGCTGAACGGCGTCATCGCGGACTCGAACGAATCCGCCATAATCGGGACAACTTTTCCCCACACGTCATCCGGTGCGCC
>JAJXWZ010000253.1 GCA_021781345.1 Pseudomonadota bacterium | reverse complement strand
AGCACGGCGATCACCGAAGGATGCGCCACGGCGTAGCCCACGCGCAGCCCGGCAAGCCCGTAGGCCTTGGAAAAGGTTCGTGTCACGACGAGATTGGGGTGGCGCTCGGCGAACTGCAGCGCGCTGCTCAGTCCGGGCGCATCGACGTATTCGTGATATGCCTCATCCACCACCACCAGGACCTGCGGCGGCACGCGATCCAGGAACGCCGCCAGCGCGTCGTCGTCGAACCAGCTGCCGGTCGGGTTGTTGGGATTGGCGAGGTAGACCAGCCGCGTGGCCTTGCCGATCGCGGCCGCAAGGGCATCCAGGTCGTGGCCCAGCGGCATGGCGGGATGGTTCGCCGGCAGCGACGGGATCGCCGTCGCGCGCGCACCGCTGGCCGCAGCGGCGAGCATGAACACCGCAAAGCCGTATTGCGAGTAGATGACCTCGTGCGCGGCATCGGCGAAGCACTGCGCCAGCAGCATCAGCAGCTCGTGCGAGCCGTTGCCGAGTGCGATGCGATCGCGATCGACATTCAAGCGTCGGGACAGGGCGGCTTTCAGTGCGCCACCCTTGGGATCGGGATAGCGATGAATATTGGCCAGCGCGATCTGCGCCGCGGCGCGGGCGCGAGGGCTCGGGCCCAGCGGATTCTCGTTCGAACCCAACTCGGCGATGGCGGCGCCGAAGCGCAGCCGCAGAGCGGGCAGATCGTGGCCGGGGTCATAGGCACGCAAGTCGCCGATCGCGGCGTTGGTCAGTGACGCGGCGTCGAAGCTCACGGAATGGCGACCGGGTATGAGCCCAGCACGCGGATCTCCCCTGCATATGGGGCCAGCTCCTCGAGTGACGCGCGCAAGGCGGCGTCCTCGACGTGACCCGAGAGGTCGATGAAGAACGCGTACTGCCATTTGCCCTGATGGGCGGGCCGCGATTCGATGCGGTTCATGCTGACGCCGTGACGCGCGAACGGGCTGAGCGCATTGAACAGCGCCCCGGGCTGATCGTTGACGAATACCAGCAGCGAGGTTCGATCATGTCCGGTGGCGGGAAACAGTTCGCGCCCCAGCACCAGAAAGCGCGTGGTGTTGTCGGGGCGGTCCTCGATCGGACCCGCCAGCACCTTGAGACCGTAGACGTGCGCCACCGCTTCGCCGGCGATCGCCGCGGCATCGTCGGCCAGGCGCGCGCGCCGCGCGCCCTCGGCATTGCTGGAGGCCGCCACCCGCTCGCTGGCGGGCAGGTGCTGGCGCAGCCAGACTTTGCACTGGGCCAGCGACTGCGGGTGGGAATAGACCCGTTCGACATCCTCCATGCGGCCGGTGCGCGAGAGCAGATATTGATGCACCCGCAGCTCGATCTCGCCGCAGATCTTCAGCCGCGAGGTCAGGAACATGTCCAGTGTCGACTGAATAGTGCCCTGCCCCGAGTTCTCCACCGGTACGATGCCGAAATCGGCATGCCCGGCCTCGACCTCCTGGAAGACCTCCTCGATGCTGGCCAGCGCCAGCAGGCGCGCGCTGTGGCCGAAGTGCTTCTGCGCCGCCTGCTGGCTGAAGGTGCCCTCGGGGCCGAGGTAACCGATGCGCAGCGGCTCCTGCTGTGCGAGGCACGCCGACATGATCTCGCGGAACAGCCGTACCACCTCCTCGTCGGAGAGCGGACCTTTGTTGCGATCCACCACCATGCGCAGCACCTGCGCCTCGCGCTCGGGCCGGTAGTAGTCCACTGCCGCCTTGAGCGGACCCTTGGCGCGGCCGACCTGCTGCGCCCAGCGCGCGCGCTCGGCGATCAGCGCCTGCAGTTCGCGGTCAATGGCGTCGATGCGCTGGCGCGCATCGGCCAGCTCGGGTGCCGCGGGTTCGGGGATATCGGTCATGATCGGCAACGTGCGGGCATCGGCGACGCCTGGGCGTCGATAGTGCGCGATCGCCCGCTGCCGCTCAACCGTGCCTGCGCTGGAAGTCACTCATGAACGCCACCAGCGCATCCACGCCTTCCTGCGGCATGGCGTTGTAGAGCGAGGCACGCATGCCGCCCAGGGCGCGATGGCCCTTCAGCGCCAGCAGTCCGGCCTGCTCGGATTCGGCGAGGAAGCGGCCATCCAGTGCCGCGTCGACGAGGAAAAACGGCACGTTCATGCGCGAGCGTGCGGCGGCTGCGACCGGATTGCGGTAGAAACCGCCGGAAGCGTCGATCGCGGCATACAGCGTGTCGGCCTTGCGGCGGTTGCGCGCTGCCATCGCGGCGAGGCCTCCGTGGCGCGCGATCCACCGGAAGGTCAGGCCCGCCAGGTACCAGCCGAAGGTGTTGGGCGTGTTGAGCATCGATCCCTGCGCGGCGTGATCGGCATAACGGAAGATCGTCGCCATCGGCCGCGTCGCCCGCGCCAGCAGATCCTCGCGCACGATCAGCAGGGTCAGCCCGGAGGGGCCGATGTTCTTCTGCGCCCCGGCGTAGACCATGCCGTAGCGGCTGATGTCGATCGGCGCGGAGAGGATGCTGGAGGAGAAATCGGCGACCAGCGGCACGGCACCAACCTCGGGAACATCCGGAAACTCGAGTCCGTGAATGGTCTCGTTGGGCGTGTAATGCACATAGGCTGAGCCTGGATCGAGCTGCCATTGCGCGTGCGGTGGCAGTGTCGTGTAGCCGGAGTCGCGGGCGTCCGCGGCGATGCGTACATCGACATAGGGCGCGGCCTCGCGTGCGGCTTTGTCGCTCCAGTGGCCGCTGAGCACGTAGTCGGCCCGCTGTGCAGGTGCCGCCAGGTTCATCGCCAGCAGTGGAAATTGCAGCGTCGCACCACCCTGCAGGAACAGCACCTTGTAGTGGTCCGGTATGCCCGCCAGCGCACGCAGGTCCGCCTCGATCCCGGCGGCCAGGGCCATGAACGCCTTGCCGCGGTGGGAAATTTCCATCACCGATGCCCGCACATCGCGCCATTCGAGCAGTTCGGCCTGCGCCTGGCGCAGGACTTCCTCGGGCATCGCGGCGGGGCCGGCGGCGAAATTCCAGGTACGACTCACAGGGCGGTCTCCTTGGCCATGACGGATTATGCCTGCGGCATTCACGGCGCATGAACCCGGCGTGTGTAGCCTGTGTAAGGGGCCGCGCGTTGATGCGGTCTGTCGCTGCAGTATCCCGGAGTTCGCCATGCCCACGCGCCGCCCGCCCGACCTGCCCGAACGCGATGTGACCCCGGAGGCGATCTTTCACGATCGCCGCCGCCTGGTGCGTCTGCTGGCACTCAGCCCGCTGGCTCTGGCCGCCTGCAGCCAGAAAGGCGAGGCCGGAGCACCGGCTCCGGCGCCGCCGCCCGCGCCGGGAACCGCGCTGAGCTTCACGCCGAATCCTGCGTTCCGCACGCGCGGGCCGCTGACCAGCTGGCAGGACGTCACCCACTACAACAACTACTACGAATTCGGCACCAGCAAGTCCGACCCCGCGCGCTATTCAGGCACGTTCAAGCCGCAGCCATGGAGCGTCACCGTGGGTGGCGAATGCGAGGTCCCCGGCATCTTTGCATTCGAGGACTTGATCAAGGGCATCGCGCTGGAACAGCGCATCTACCGGCACCGCTGCGTCGAGGCGTGGTCGATGGTGATCCCGTGGGTTGGCTTCCCGCTCGGCGTGTTGCTGAAGCGGTTCAAGCCGACCTCGCGCGCCAAGTACGTGGCGTTCACCACCGTCGACCGCCCCGGCCAGATGCCGGGCCTGTCCTATCCGGTGCTGGACTGGCCGTACCGGGAGGGCTTGCGCATCGACGAGGCCATGCATCCGCTCGCCTTGCTGGCGGTCGGCGTGTACGGGCGCGTGCTCCCCAATCAGAACGGCGCCCCGCTGCGTTTGGTGGTGCCCTGGAAATACGGCTTCAAGAGCACCAAGGCGATCGTGCAGATTGCCTTCAGCGAGACGCAGCCCGTCACCTCATGGAGTCAGGCTGCCCCCGACCGTTACGGGTTCTACGCCAACGTCAATCCGGAGGTCGGCACGGTGCCCTGGAGTCAGCACACCGAACGCCGCATCGCCGGCGCGGGCTTCAGCCTGTTCGGCAATCGCATCGCCACGCGCTTGTTCAACGGTTACGCCGATCAGGTCGCCAGCCTCTACGCGGGCATGGACCTCCGGCGCGATTACTGATGCGCCGCCCGGATGCCGTCGGCTGGAGCAAGCCGCTTGTTGCGCTGCTCGCCCTGATGCCGCTGGTGCTGCTGGTGCTGGCGGTCCTGCACGATACGTTGGGTCCGGATCCGGTCTCGCGACTGGAAAAGCACACCGGTATCTGGGCGCTGCGCCTGCTGCTGCTGACGCTTGCGATCAC
>JAJXWZ010000042.1 GCA_021781345.1 Pseudomonadota bacterium | reverse complement strand
CGGCTCAGCCCACGCACGTGACGCCGCTGAGGCCGGGACCATGGACCCCGGGGTGTTGTGCGCGGTCGTCGAGGCCTTGTTGCGGGTAGGCGAAGTGGCTCTCGCTCGCGAATGCCTTGCTCGCCCGCCGCTGGCGGACAGTGACGAACCCCGATGGCTCCTGAAACTGGCGGATTATCGCCAAAGGCTGGATGAAAATGCCGAAGCGCTCCGCTTGATCGAGAGCGCAATCGCCAGGGGCGCGACCGGTGCCGAAGTCCGCTTCCACCATGGCGTGCAGCTTTACTTCAATGGATGCCTGGGCGAAGCCGAGGCGGAACTTGAGGCCAGTTTGCGTGCGGATCCACCCAGTGGTCGTGCAGCATTGGCGTTGTCGCGGCTGCGTCGGCAGTCCCCGGAGGACAACCACCTCGATCTGCTGGCCGAGGGCTTGGGACAGGTGCCGCATGGCGCGATGGACAAGCCGGCGCTGTTGTTCGCGCAGTACAAGGTGTTCGAGGATCTGGGTCGCAACGAGGACGCCTGGCGGGCGCTTGAACTCGGCAATGCGTTGATGCATGCACGCAATCCGCGCGAAGCGGCGGTCCAGCGTGCGTTCCTGGCGCGCCTGATCGAAGCATGCGGCGAGGATGCAGTGAAGCCGCGATCGGAACCCGACGACGGGCCCCAGCCGATATTCATCGTCGGCATGCCACGCTCCGGAACCACCGTGCTGGAACGCATGCTGGGCAATCATTCGCAGGTCCGTTCCGCGGGCGAACTGGTCGATTTCGAACTCCAAGTGCGGCGGGCTGCCGACACGCGTCGCATCCATGCCGAAACGTTCACCGGCCGCATCGCGGATCTCGATCTGGACGAGGTCGGCCGGTGCTACCTTGCGCAGACGCGATGGCGTGCACGTGGCCGGCGCTTTTTCATCGACAAGCAGCCGCCCAACTGGATGCTGGCCGGACTGATCCACGCCGCGCTGCCGGGTGCGCGGATCCTGCATCTGGTGCGTGATCCAATGGATGTGTGCTTCTCGAACTGGCGCGCATTCTTCGGTGATACCTATGGCTACAGTTATGACATGGCTGATCTAGCTGCCCATCACGACAGCTATCGACGTACCATGGCGCATTGGCATAAGGTCATGCCCGGCGCGGTCCTGGACGTTCCATACGAGCGCTTGGTGCGCGAGCCCGACGCGACGATGCGCGAGGTATCCGCATTCTGCGGGCTCGACTGGGAACTTGGTTGCACCGACATGAGCGGGAATGCGGAGCCGGTGGCCACACTGAGTGCAGCGCAGGTGCGCGAGCCACTGCATTCACGTGCGTTTGGTGAATGGCAACGCTACGTCGTCCACTTGGCGCCATTGCGTGAAGCGCTGCGCCGCAACCAGGTATCCGAGGCGAGCGGCTCGTGAGAACCATAGACCGGCAATGGGAACGCGCGCAGCGCTACATCGGTGAAGAGCAGTTCATCGCGGCAAGGGCGGCCCTCGAGACGTTGCTGACGCGCGTGCCCGGGGATGTGCAGGCCCGGCTGTTGCTTTCCAGCGTGCTTCTGAAACTCGGACGCCTGAGGGAGGCCGGTGACCAATTGCTGGCAGTCGCGCGAAGCCTCCCCGATGACGCCGCCATCATCCATCGGATCGTGTACTGCCTGCACCAGGTGGGCGAATCCGCTGCGATGCACGATTGCCTCGATCATCCCGCGATCGAGCGTTCATGCGATCCCGGGCTTCTGGTTGCGATCGCCCACATGCACCAATTGCTCGGTGCCCACGAACGCGCCCTGGCATTGATGGACAGGGCGGCGTCGCTGGGCCTGGACGATCCCGATTCCCGTTACTTCCGCAGCCTGCAATTGCAGTTCAACGGACGCTTGGACGAGGCGGAAGCCGAACTCGAGACCTGCCTGCGCGAGGGGCCGACTTACGGGCGCGCATGGCTCGCGCTTGCCCGCATGCGCAAGCAGACGCCCGGGCACAACCATCTCGACGCGATCGCGACGCAGTTGCAGCATGTCGAACCCGGCAGCGAACACCATGCCGCACTCGAATTCGCGCGCTTCAAGGAACTCGATGACCTGGGCCGAAACCAGGAAGCCTGGGATGCACTGGAGCATGCCAACTCAATCATGCACACGCGTGTGGCCCACGACAGCCTTCGCGAACGCCAGCGGTTCGACGCAATCATCGACCTTTGCAACGAGGCGTTTTTCGCTGGTGCGGCGGATTTAGCCGAGGACGGTGCGCAGCCGATCTTCATAGTCGGGATGCCGCGCTCCGGCACGACATTGCTGGAACGAATCGTCGGCAACCATTCGCAAGTCGCGAGTCCGGGCGAGCTGCAGGATTTCCCCAAGCAGCTGCGTTGGGCCGCGGACGTACACGGTGCCGACATTCTCGACGAGGCCGTCCTGGAGCGGGCCGCGACCCTGGATTACCCATTGCTCGGCGGTCGTTACCTGGAACAAACCCGGTGGCGCGTCGGCGACAAGCGCTATTACATCGACAAGCTGCCACCCAACTTCATGCTGGCCGGTTTCATTCACCGTGCGCTGCCGCATGCACGCATCCTGCACATGCGACGGGATCCGATGGATGTGTGTTTTTCGAACTGGAAGGCGATGTTCGGGGACTCGTATGCCTACAGCTACGACATCGCCACCCTGGCCGCCCATTACGCCCAATATGCACGGTTGATGGCACACTGGCAGGCCGTGATGCCGCATGCGGTCCTGGACGTGGACTACACGAAACTGGTCAACCATCCCGAAACGGTTGCTCGCGAGGTGCTCGCGTTCTGTGGTCTGCCCTACGAGCCGGGTTGCAGCGAGATCGCGCGCAATCGCAATCCGGTCTCCACGATCAGCAGCCCGCAGGTGCGCGATTCGATCCACCAGCGTGCGCTTGGGGCGTGGCGACCCTACGAAACCCAGCTGGAGCCGTTGCGAAAGGCGTTGGCCTTGTCGCGGCAATCCGCCGCATGATCACGCCGGCATGAAAAAAGGGCCGGCAGAGCCGGCCCTTGCAAAGCATCGTGACTTGGCGATGTGGTTTACTTGCCGCCGAAGTGGATGTTGAGATCGAGCCAGATGGCGCGGCCGAACGGGTTGTAGTTGAACTGGTTGTAATACGGCCAACCCACCCATGTCGTGTCGCTCGGCGGCATGGAATCGAACACGTTGTTGACGATCAACTGCGTGTTGATGTCCGGGGTCACCTGGTACTTCACGCTGGCGTTGTACACCATCCAGGGCGGCACCGTGCCCGCGACCGCATTCGCGCCCGCACCGCCGCTCCAGCCGTACACCTGGGCCGCGTAGTTCGGTGTTGCGCCGTAGCGTTGCCCGGCGATGGTGGTGCTCCACTTGCCGATGTCCCAGGTCACGTAGCCGGTGAAGATGCTCTTGAACTCGCTGGAATACTGCGGCTCGTGCAACAGATCGTGGGTGGGGTCGAACGGATACTGCTGGTAGGTGTGATCGAGCGTGACGTTGTAGTTGCCGCCGAACGTGAAGTCGCCATAGCGGCCCGCGTCAAGGCGATAGGCCAACGACGCGACGATGCCACGAACGTGCTCGTTGGACACGTTGATCGGACCCACCGTGATTCCGGTGATGTTTTCCGAGAACTGAGGATTACTGTTGACGGGCGAGCGCTGGACTCTGGCAAGGGCGTCGATGCAGCTGGGCGAGTTCGCGGCCAGTTGTCCGAGCAGGCATTGCGCGTCGGTCCGCATCAGGCCGTCCACGCTGAGCTGGCTGATCTCGTTCTTGATGCTGACATCGTAGTAGTCGGCCTTGACGGTGAACTTGTTGTTCGGCGACCAGACCACGCCGTAACCCCAGGACTTGGCGGTGATCGACTTCAGATTGGGGTTGCCTTCCTGGGTGCCCTTGTATTGCCACGAATCCCACGTGCAGTTCGGCAACGGCGTGTTGGGTTCGTATTTCTCGCACTTGTAATAGTCGGTCGTGAAGCTGTAGTAGCCACTCGGACCCTGGAATACGCTGGCCATGTCGGGAGCGCGGAACGCGGTCGCATAGTTGGCACGCAGCAGCAGGGTGTCGATCGGCCTGAACTCGAGGCCGATCTTGTAGGTGGGCTTGCTGTCGGACGTGCCGACGCCCTGGTTGGTGTATTTGTCGTAGCGAGCCGAGATATCGGCGTTCAGCTTGCTGAAGATCGGCACCAGGAATTCGACGGCGGCAGCGTAGTTCTTGCGCTTGCCGTAGCCAGAAGTGCCGGTCAAACCCCAGAAATCGCCGGCGATCACGCGCGGATCAGTGGGGTTGTCCCACACTTGGTCGCCGCCCTGCAACACCGCGGCAAAGCCCACGTCACCACCCGGCAGGTGGAACAGCGACGAGTTGGTGATCTGAGCATTGACGAGTTGCGTGGACGTGTGCGATGTACTCGTGATGTAGGAGGAGAAGCCGCGATACTCCGCTGGCGTGATGGGCTGGTAGAAGTTGGCGTCTTTCGGCGCATAGATCCCGTACCCGTAATAGGTGCCGAGCTGCGGGCCCAGGAACATGTTCTGGAAGAACTGGTCAACCTTGGCTGCGAGTGGTCGCAATTGCCTGTCGTAGTCCTTGTAATCCGAGCGCGAGAAATACGCTTCATAATTCCAGTTGGAATCCCCGAAGTTGCCACGGATACCGATATCGCCGTTGTACATCTTGTCGATGTGGTTGTCGGCGTTCGCCAACTGCCCGCCGATTTCTTCCGGCGCGAAAATCTTCTCGTAGAAATCGAAGGTGCCAGTGTTGGCGTTGATGATGTAGTTGCCGTTGTCGGGTGCCCACCAGTTGTAGTCAGGGCCTGCGTAGAGGCGCTGCTTCTGGTAGTCGTACAGCAGGCTGCCGAACAGCGTGGCGTTGTCGTTGATCTGGTAGTTGAAATTGACGTAACCGGAGTAATCCCGCTTCTGGTTCATCAGCGTGGAATAGCCGATGCCGGTGTAGGTGCCGCAGTAGTGGCCGTCGCCACGGTTCGGGCGATAAACCCGCGAGACCGTGCCACCGAACAGGCCACCGAGTGCGGAACAGCCGACGCCCGGCGCATCGACGTTCGGGTCGATGTAATTGAGGCCGTTGTTGTAGTACCAGTGGACGACCGCCGGAAAGGCGTTGCGCCCGGATGGATTCGGGTTACTCAGGGTCGAGGCCGTCAGGTCGCGGTTGTAACCGAACATCGGGTGCTGGTCGTCCGCCTGGAACGAATACAGCAGATTGAATTTGTTGGTGTTGTAGCCGCCCGAGAAACTGAAGCGCTGGTTCTGCCCGCCACCGTCGCTGTAGCCACCAGCGCGGTATTCGAGGTTGTAGCCCTGCATCCTCTTCTTCAGGATGACGTTGACGACGCCGGCAATGGCCGAGGAGCCGTAGATGGACGACTGGTTGCCCGGCAGGATGTCGATATGGTCGACCAACGTCATCGGGATGTTCGAGAGGTCGACGAAGTTGTTCGAACCGTTGTACAGCAGCGGATAATCCGCCATGGGACGGCCGTTCAACAGGAACAGGGTGAAGTCAGGCGGCAGCCCGAGCAGGCTGATGGTTTCGGCGCCGGGCGTGAAACCGGCCGAGAAGGTGCTGTCCTGCACCGAGCCGGTGGACAGCGGCTGCGCGCGCAGCGCGTCGTAGACGTTCGAGAAGCCCTGCTTCTTCATGTCTTCTGCGGTAATCGTGATCACCGGGTTGGCAGTTTCGATCTGCGCCTGCGGGATCAGCGATCCGGTGACCGTGATCGTGTTCAGCGTCTTCGGTTTTTCCTTCTTGTTCTGAGTCGTGCTGCTCGATTGCGTGGTCGTGGACTGGTCCTGCGACTGCTGGGGTGCAGGATTGCCTTGTGCATATGCCGTACCTGCGGCGAGCAGGCTCGCACAGATGGCCGAGGCGAGAAGCTTGCGATTCATCAGGAGTACTCCCCAAACGTGCTGTGGTAAATCGGCGGACGTCTACGCGTCGACGGACGCCAGTTTGCGGTCATCCTGCTGAAATCACGAGGATTTCCCCGGCCGGACGGATCCGCAGCGCAAAAACGCGAAACTGACGTTAGCAACAAGTTAACCCGGATGCAACTGATTTGAAAGGTTCTGGAAATAATGCACCGTTAAGGATTTCCGCTGGGGGGGGGGCTCCGATCAGGTCGTCTGGGAGCCTGCGGTACCCCGGTTTGATCCTGGTGCCCGCGGACCCGAGAGGTTGCACGCATGCCCGACACACGATGGCTTTCGTCGTGCCTCGGGTAGCGGTACCATGAAAGTTCTGGCTCGGAGGCCGAGCCTTGGCAGGGCGGCGTGTGCCGGCTGCAATTTTTCGAGGAAACGTCATGCAAAAGCTTGCTGTAGCGCCACTCTTTCTTGCCACCTTGGCCCTGGCCGGTTGCGGAGCCTCCAATTCGTCCGGTGGCTCTTCGGCTACCACGGGTGCCGAATCGTCGTCGCAAGCGGGCATGCCTGCGCCGGCCGCCACCGCGGTCACCGGCACGGTCAAGCTGGAAAACGCCGGCACCGTGGTCTCGCCCAGCGCCAAGCTGGAACTGTCGCTGGTCGACGTCAGCAAGCAGCCCAGCGTCACGGTTAACAAGCAGGACTTCAATCCACCCAAGTTTCCCCAGGCTTTTCACATCCCGTTTTCGGCCTCGGCGATCACTCCGGCTGACCTTTACGTGCTGCAGGCGGAAATGCAGAACAACGATCGCATCTACCACACCAAGTTGCAGCAGCCGGTCCTGACGAGAAATCAGCCGGCCAGCGTCAATCTGACCCTGGTGGCCGAACCGACCGCCGCCGAGAAAATGCTGGATGCCTTCGACCAGGCCAAGCGCCAGACCGGAGCCATGAGCGTCAAGAGCGGGACTTCCAGCAAGATCGGCGAATCGCAGAGTTGGCAGGTTTTCAGCGACGTCCAAGGCATCGAGTTCATCATCGAGCAGGTCAACCAGGCCGACAAGGGCTTCACCAAGACCGAATACGCCTACCGCAACTCCTTGCCCTGGGTGGCGGTTCAGGAACAGATGCCCAAGGCCGGTGCGCCGGCAACCACGACCGAACGGGCCGGCTGGGACGACAACGGGAAGCTGGTGCTCAACCAGAAGATCAGCGGCGGCAACACCGGCAACTTGACCGATGCGGAGGCCAAGACCCTCCATGACCAGGCCGAAGCTGCCTACAAGCGCTTCAGCAAGAAGAAGCCTTGAGTCGGATCTTCCAGAAGACAGGATGAAAAAGCCGCACGTCGCGAGACGTGCGGCTTTTTTGCAGCCCGATTCCCCGGCTGGCTCAGAATCGGAACTTGGCGCCGATGTTCAAGCTGTCGATGTGCTGGCTCGAGTCCGAGAAGCGGCCGTCGTAACCGATCCAGCCCGAGAAGTTGTGGGTGAAATCGGCGGCAAGTCCGACGCCCACGCTGCCCCAGTTCTTGTCGGGCACGAAGCCCTGGAGGGCGAAGGTGCCAGCCATCGTCACCAGGCCCGCGCTGACCGCGCGCGGATTGGCGTCGTTGTCGTGGTTCCAGGCAAGCCGAGCGAACGGGTGCAGCATGGTGTTCCCGGCTTGCAGGTTGGCGCTCAACTGCCAGCCCAACGTCCCGATCAGCGCATGGCGATCCTGCCGGCCGAAGGTCATCGCGGTGGCGTCGTTGCCGTTCTCGCTGTAGCCATTGACGTGGGCATGCTGCCAGGAGAGATCAGCGTACGGGCCGGTGCGCCAGTTGCCGAAATTGAACCACCAGCCTCCGGTCAGCGCGAACGCGGTGTGCGATCCCGATGTGGAGCCGGATTCGTAACGCACGGTCGGGCCGATCGGGATGTTGCGGTGGATGCCGGTGTAGCCGAGATGCCCGAAACTGCCGATCGCGCCGAAATAGGCCTGGTCCCAGCCCCACATCACGTAACCCGTCGCCAGAAGATCCTGCAGCTTGAAACCGCCGGCATTGCCGGCGAAGTCGTCTTTCTGCTGGCCGGCGGTGAAGGCCAGGCCGGCCGTCATTGCATCGGAAGGATGGATGTCAGCGCCGATGCTGAGCGTATTGACGTCGTTGCTGCTCCTGGGCGAGTTGACCTGCGCGTCGAGCCGCTGGTGCGCGAAGTCGTAGCTGGCCCACAAGCGCAAACCGCTGCCCGGGGTGCCGGCGAGGCTGTTGGTGGCCTGGTTCACGATCGAGCGATCGAGACTCCGGTTGATCTGCAGCGGGGCTTCGCCGAGGAGGGACATTTCACCCGGTGCCACGACGATCGATTCCGCATATTGCGCCAGCTCCGCATGGGCCGTGGTGGTCGGGTGCACGCCGTCGGCGAACAGGTAGGTTTGATTCGTACCGGGCTGGTAGGTGCTGGTGGCACCCGGGGTGCCGGCGGGCAGGCAACCGAACGAACTGCCCGTGCACGCCGGGTCGGTGACGTTGGTGAAACCATACCGGCTCGGGTCGGCGATGATCTCGTTGAGCATCGCGAAAGTATTGACCGGGATGATGTTGACGCCGGCATTGGCCAGCCCGGCGTTGAGCGCATTGTTGAAAGTAAGGGTCAGGCCTGTCAGCTGCGCGGCGGCTGTTGAGCCCTGCGCCGTCGCATCCGGCGTCAGCCCGATGTTGGGCAGGTTGAACACCATCACGTAACGCGCGCCAGCCTTGCCAAGCTGGTTGATGAGGCCGAGTTCCGCGGCTGCAGCCTGCTGGATACTCGCTTGAACCTGTTCGGCCGTCATCAAAGAAGTCACGCCGGCTGCGGTTTCGACCTGCGCCGTCACCTGGGCGGTTACGGCTGGCGTGATCTGGGCGGTGAACGCCGCAATCGCGTTGGGATCGTTCGGGATCACGTTGTTGGCAATGGCCTGCTGTACCTCAGCAGCGATGGTTTGCTGGATCAGTTGTTGCGCGGTCGCGGCGGCGGCGGCAGAAGTGGCGCCGTAGAAGATGTCATTGGCGCCGCCCCACAGCGTGTACAGTGAATTCGGGTCGGCCTTGCCACCGGTGGCCTGCAGGTACATGCCCAGCTGGGTCGGCAGGGTCGGCACGACCGAGGGCGTGCCCGGCGAATTGTTCACGAGCCCGGCGCCGCCGAAGGCGAAATCGGTGCCGCCGGCGAGCGCTGGCGTCATCGGCGTGCCGAAATAGTCGGCGATGTCCTCGACACCGGTCTGGCCCGGATTGGTGGTGAAGCGCACGATTTGCGGCAACTGCAACGCCAGCGATAGGTTGCCGTCGTCGCTGAGGCTGTCCCCGAACGTGACCATGTTGTCGAACAGGCCGGCATGCGCGGATTGCGCAAACGCGGCGGAACTTGCAAGTGCCAGCGCCACGGCGCAGGCAAGATGACGGGGGCGAAGCATGGCGGGAATCTCCGGGTGCCGGTCGGCGGGTCGCGCCAAGACTAATACAAGCGTTTGAATTCTTCCATCCGTCGGCGTATGGGATGGTTCCAGGGCCAGGACGGCCGTGCCGCAGATGGGGACATTCGCGGGACGACGCGACGCCTGCCTCTCAGGCGGCCCGAGGGTTGTCGCGCTTGAGGTGCACCAGCAGCAGGGAGATCGCAGCCGGCGTGACGCCGCCGATGCGGCGCGCCTGACCTAGGGTGGCGGGGCGAACGCCTTTCAATTTCGCCAAAACTTCGGCCGACAATCCACGCACGCGGTCGTAATCGAAGTCGTCCGGGATCGTCGTGGATTCGTGGCGACGCTGGCGTTCGATCTCGTCGCGCTGGCGCTCGAGATAACCTGCATACTTCGTCTGTACCTCGACTTGCGCCGCGACATCTTCCCTATCGACCGCAGGGCCGAAACCTTCCGTGTCCATCAAAGCCACGTAATCGATCTCGGGACGGCGCAACAGCTCCAGTGCGTTGGCCTCGTGCGCCAGGGTGATGCCTTGCCTTGATCCCAACGCCATGCCCAATGCGTTGGATGGCGTGGCCCAAAGCGCCCTGAGGCGCGCGGTCTCGCGCTCAACGGCGTCACGTTTCGCGCACATCGCATCGTGGCGTTCGGTCGGGACCACGCCAAGACCATGGCCGGTTTCGGTGAGGCGCAGATCGGCATTGTCTTCGCGCAGGTGCAGGCGGTACTCCGCGCGCGAGGTGAACATCCGGTAAGGCTCGATCGTGCCGTTGGTGGTCAGGTCATCGATCAGCACGCCGGTATAGGCCTCGTCGCGACGCGGCCACCACGGTTCGTGTCCACGGCTGGCGCGCGCCGCATTGAGTCCCGCGATCAAGCCTTGCGCGGCGGCTTCCTCGTAACCCGTGGTGCCGTTGATCTGGCCCGCGAAATACAGTCCGGCGATAGCCTTGGTCTCCAGCCATGGTTGCAGCCCACGCGGATCGAAGTAGTCGTATTCAATCGCGTATCCAGGGCGAGTGATGTGCGCGCGCTCGAAGCCGGGAATCGAATGCACGAGCTCGAGCTGCACGTCGAAAGGCAACGATGTGGAAATGCCGTTCGGGTATATCTCGATGGCATCCAGTCCTTCTGGTTCGATGAATATCTGGTGCGAGGCCTTGTCGGCAAAGCGCACCACCTTGTCCTCGATCGACGGGCAGTAGCGCGGCCCGGTGCCTTCGATCTTGCCGGTATAGAGCGGCGAACGGTCGAGTCCGGCGCGGATGATTTCATGCGTGCGTTCACTGGTATTCGTGATCCAGCAGGGCACCTGGCGTGGATGTTGGTCGCGAGAACCGAGGTAAGAGAACACCGGCAACGGTTCGTCGCCCGGCTGCCGTTCGAACACCGAATAGTCGAGTGTGCGGGCATCGATGCGTGGCGGCGTGCCGGTCTTGAGGCGGTCGGCTCCGAGCGGCAAGTCGCGAAGGCGCTGCGCGAGCCGGGTCGCGGGCGGATCGCCCGCGCGGCCGCCGGCGTGGCTTTCGAGCCCGATGTGGATCTTGCCGGCGAGGAAAGTGCCTACCGTCAGCACCACGCGCCCGGCGCGCAGGGTCAAGCCCATCTGCGTGACCACGCCGGTCACGCAACCGGATTCGACGACGAGGTCGTCGACCGCTTGCTGGAACAAATCGAGGTTCGGTTGGCGTTCGACGATGCGTCGGATCGCGGCCTTGTACAACGTTCGATCGGCCTGGCAGCGGGTCGCGCGCACGGCCGGACCCTTCGATGAATTGAGCATGCGCCACTGGATGCCGGCAAGGTCCGCGGCGTGCGCCATCGCGCCACCCAGCGCATCGATTTCCTTGACCAGGTGACCCTTACCGATTCCGCCGATCGCGGGATTGCAGCTCATCTGGCCGATGGTCTCGATGTTGTGCGTGAGCAGTAGCGTGCGGGCACCGAAGCGCGCCGAGGCCAGTGCGGCTTCGGTCCCGGCATGGCCACCGCCGACCACGATGACGTCGTAGGAATCCACGGACTTCATGTGTATTCACCGACCGACATGCAAGCACCAGGCATCGCTGCAAGCTTGCACCAGGCTGGCTTGCCGATCGCAGCATCTGGCATCCGGCGAAGATCGATCGGAACGCGGCCCGCCCTGGGCGCGTCGCTTCGTCCGCAACCTGCAACGTTTGCGTCAATACCCGTCATGCCGTGTCACTTGTTTCAAATTGCAACGCGATCAGGTCGCCTTTGTGCATGGCTGGCTGCATTCCATCGCGGCACGGCATGTCACGAAACGTTGCGAATTGTCACGTGCCCCGGGAGTGGCGCACGCATTTTCGCTCGGATTCGCAAAGTTCACATTCTCTTGCAAATCTTGCGTCGGATTTCGTCGATTTTGGCATGCGAACTGCACTGCCTGTATTGCGTTCCCACTGACGCCGCCGTTGCGAACGGCAAGGGCCCGGCAAGGACAAGGTCCGGTGACAGTGGGACACGGTCAGGAAGACCGCCAGAAGGAACTGGCGCCCGGCGGTTATCAGGAACAGGGGGAATCCAGAGTAACCGTTTTCCGGGCGCCAGATTTGCGAAAACCATCGGGTGCCGAAGTGGCGAATTGAACGGCAATAGCCCCTTTCGGCGAAGAGTATCAGCGGCGGCGGATGAACGCCACTTGAAGGTTCGGGTCGCCGCGGTTGCATGAAATTAAGGAGTATCGAGATGAGCTTCGTCGACATGACAAATGAAGAGTGGGAAGAGATCCGCAAGCATCACGACGCCCTGGTGCACATGGCCGAACTGGAGCTGCAGGTCGAACACATCCGCGAATCCAGTCCGGCCGCGAACCAACAGAAGACACTGAAACCGGTCGAGCAGCAGATGAAAGAGCTCGACGAAGAGATCGCGCGTTTGTCGGCCTGAGCTTTCTGGTCGAAAGCTTTTTTGCGACGGGGAGCGCTGTGGGGGCGCTCCCCGTTTGCATTGGCCCGTCCGCGACGATCGAGTCGCCGTCCTAGCGGATCCTGACCAGGGACGAACGGTTCGTATGCGAGGCTGGCGGCGCGACGGGCACAGCCCTGAAGGCGGCAGGGGGTGGCGCCGAAAAATCATGCGGCGCGGCCATTTGCGGCCGGGCCGGTGGTTCCTGCATGGGTGAAAAGGCGAACGGGCGTGGTCCCCGCGGAAGGCTTGCGGGTACGGGCGGTGGGCCGGCGGGTCGAAACACCGGGCGTGAGTGCATTGTCCGTACGTGCACGAGGCCACGCGGGGCAAACGATGCCGATTCGAGGACCCGCCCCCGGGCCAAGCCTTCCACTGGACGGGCCGGTATTGAGACAGGTCCCGCCCGGTTGCGAGCTATTCGCGTCGGGATCGATTCGTGGTCGCGACTCATCCATGGGCGTGGTGATATGGTCGCGACCGGATCGCGCCGGCCGTGGTGATGGCCATGACGATGATCGTGGTCGCAATCCTCGTCCCGACATCCCCAGAACGGGACACCGGTGGTGTACCACGGCCCCCAGTAGCCGGGGAAATCCCATATGCTGGAGACGCCAAGGCTGAAGGTGAACGATGGCCAAGAACCGAAATCATCGTAACTTCCGCCGTACCAGCCGAAGGGAGTTGCGTAAGGGCTGGTTCCATCGTAGTAGCCCCAGCCGATGGTGCCGGGATAGTAGGGGCCGGTGTCGTAGGAGTCGTAATAGCCCTGGTCCGGGTAAGACGACTCGCTGGTGTAATAGCTTCCGCTTCCGGACGCATCGGGTTGCACGAGCGAGTAACTGGTCGCGCAGCCGGCCAGAACGAGGGTCGCCGTGAGCAGCACCAGCAGTCTTGCGCCACGACCGCGTGTTTTTACCTGCAAAATCTCGTGCATGGCCTGTCTCGTCGCAGGTGATGTCTGAGGTGAGCTTACGCCCGCAGGCATTAGGTTTTGCTTAGCCGCCTCCGGCGGATTGGCCGGCTCCCGTGGCCAGCATGCGGGTGAGGACTTCGGTGAGATCCGCCGAGTGCTGGCCGCGAGCGAGCAGGGTCTTGAGTGCCGTTTGCGCCAAGTCGCGCCTGCCGCGTTCCAGCCGCGTCCAATCCTCGAAGGCCTTGGCCAGACGGGCGGAAAGTTGCGGGTTGCGCACGTCGATTTCCGCCAACTTGTCGACAAAGTAACGATACCCCGCACCGTCTGGTCGGTTGAAGGCGACCGGATTGCCGCGTGCGAACGCACCCAGCAGCGCCTGCACGCGGTTCGGGTTGGCCAGCGTGAAGGCGGGATCGCGTTCGAGCGCCTGCACCCGCTCCAGCGTCATGTGCGCGGGTACCGTGGCCTGCAGCGTGAACCATTTGTCCAGCGTCAGCCCGTCGCCGTCGAAGCGCTCGCGGTACAGACGCAAGGCATCCATGGCTTGAGGTGCGCCACCTCGCACAAGGGCGACCAATGCGGAAAGGCGGTCGGTCATGCCGCGTGCATCGCGGTATTGCGCGAACGCGATCTCCGCGGCAGCCGTTGCGTCATGGCGCATGTACAGCGCCAGTACACGGCCTTTCAGGCGACGACGCGCCACGGCGTCCTGTTGCATGGCGCCGGATTCGCCGGCATGCAGTTCGTGGTAGGCCGCCAGCAACGAGTCGCCGAGTCGCCGCGCCAGCGCAGTCTCCAGCCGCTCGCGGGCAGCGTGCACGATGTCAGGATCGAGCGGTACCCGCCGGACACCCAGTTCGTATGCGGAGGGTGGTGTCAGCAGGTCGGCCAGCAACGCGTCGTCCATCCCGGGGCGCGAAGCGAACGATTGCGCCAGCGCATCCAGCCAGGTGTCCATCGCGGCATTCCGACCGCCGTCGGCGCGTTGCTCGTCGAACGCGCGAGCGGCCAGTTGCTGGGCCGCGTTCCAGCGATCGAAGCCTTCGGTCTCGTGCTGCAGCAGCAATGCAAGCTGCGCGGGCGTGTAATTGAAACGGACGTCGACCGGTGCGGAGAATCCCCGGCACAGGGACGGAGTCGGCGCGCTTGGGACGTTCACGAAAACGAAGCGCTGTTCGGCGCAGGAGAGTTCCAGCACGCGATTGTCCAGGGCGCGATGGGCGTCGTCCTCGAGTTGCAATGGAATGCGGGTGCCGTCGTCGGCGAACAACGCGATGTCGATCGGAATCGGCACCGGTTGCTTGTGCGGCTGGCCGGGTGTCGGCGGGATGTGCTGTGCGAGCGTGAGCGTGTAGCGCCGCGTCGCGGCGTCGTACTCGCCGTGTACGCGGACTTCCGGGGTGCCGGCTTGCGAGTACCAGGCGAGATACGGGGAAAGATCCACGCCATTGGCCTCGCCCAACACCGCGAGCAGGTCGTCGATGGTGACGGCCTGTCCGTCGAAGCGCGTGAAGTACAGGTCGGTGCCGCGCCGGAATCCCTCCCGGCCCAGCCGACAGGCGATCATGCGAATCAGTTCCGCGCCCTTCTCGTACACCGTGGGGGTGTAGAAATTGTCGATGGCCTGGTATTCCGCGGGTTGGACAGGGTGCGCGAGCGGTCCGGCGTCCTCCGGAAACTGCACGCGGCGAAGCAGGGACACGTCTTCGATGCGTTTCAACGAAGGTGAGTGCGTGGCTTCGCAGAACGAGTGTTCGCGGAACACGGTGAAACCTTCCTTCAACGACAGCTGGAACCAGTCGCGGCAGGTCACGCGGTTGCCGCTCCAGTTGTGGAAGTATTCGTGGGCGACCACGGCTTCGACGCGGCGATATTCGTCGTCGGTAGTGGTGTCGTGGTCGGCCAGCAGACATTTGCTGTTGAAGATGTTGAGGCCCTTGTTTTCCATCGCGCCCATGTTGAAGTCGTGGGTCGCGACCACGTTGAACACGGGCAGGTCGTAATTGCGGCCGTAGGCGCGCTCGTCCCAGCGCATCGCGCGTTCAAGCGCGTCCATCGCGAAATGGCAACGTCCTATGGCGTCGGCCTCGGCCCACAGGCGCAGGCGCACGTCGCGTCCGTCGGCGGTGGAGTAGGATCGTTCGATCTTCTCGAGATTCCCCGCGACCAGCGCGAACAGGTAGCTGGGCTTGGGGTGCGGATCGACGAAGCGTGCGAAATGACGGTCGTCCGGCAGCAAGCCCGATGCGGTTTCCTTGCCGCCCGCGAGCAGGACCGGGAAGCGTGCGCGATCAGCGCGCAGCGTCACGTCATAGCGCGCGAGCACGTCGGGACGGTCGGGGAAAAACGTGATGCGCCTGAATCCTTCGGCCTCGCACTGGGTCAGCAGGAAGCCTTGCTCGCGCGAGCCGGACATGTAAAGCCCCGACAACTGGCTGTTGGTTGCCGGGTGGATGCGAACGTCCAGCTCGAGCACGCTGCCGTCGCGTGCGCTGGGAATCATGAGGCCCGAACCATCCAGTCGATAGTCGTTTGCCTCGAGCGCGCGACCGTCGAGCGTGGCAGACATGAGCTCCACGTCCTCGCCATCCATCCACAACGGTTCGTCGCGGTCGCGTGCCAGGACGAGCCTGGAATGTACGCGGGTTTCGTCGATGCCGAGGTCGAACGCGAGTTCGACATGGGTCACCCGCCAGGCAGGCGGCCGGTAGTCGGCGAGTCGGGTCAAGTGACCTGGAGATGTGCCGCCGGCGTTGTCTTGTGTATCCATCGGGAAATTTTATCAGCCGCGCGGTCTGCGCTGGTGCGAAAATGGTCACTCACCCATGGGGTCGATCGACAGCATGTCCGAATCCACGTTTCCATCCCTCGAGGATGTCCGCGCTGCCGCGGCACGCATCGCGCCTCATGCACGCGTCACGCCTGTGTTGACCAATAGCGTGCTCGACGAGCGTGCGGGCGCTGAACTTTTCTTCAAGTGCGAACACTTGCAGGTAGGCGGGGCCTTCAAGTTCCGGGGTGCCTGCAACGCGGTCTGGTCGTTGTCGGATGTCGAGGCCTCGCGGGGCGTGGTCACGCACTCGTCTGGCAACCACGGGACGGCCCTGGCGCTGGCTGCGGCGACGCGCGGGATCCCCGCGCATATCATCGTGCCTGCAGGAGCGGTGGCGGCCAAGCTCGCGAACATCGAGCGCGCGGGCGGGATCGTGCACCGTTGTGCGCCGACCCAGGCCGCGCGCGAGGCCGCTTGTGCGCAGGTTCAGCGCGAGACCGGCGCGACGCTGGTGCATCCCTATGCGGACCCGCGCGTGATGGCAGGACAAGGCACTATCGCACTGGAGTTGCTTCACCAGGTTCCCGATCTCGACACGTTGATCGTGCCGTTGGGCGGTGGTGGCCTCGCGTCCGGCTGCGCGGTCGCACTGGCCGCGCTCGCGCGACACGTCACGATGCTCGGCGCCGAGCCCGCGGGCGCGGCCGATGCATTTCAATCCTTGCTGCGTGGCGAGCGCGTCACCGACATCCAGCCGCATACGATCTGCGACGGCTTGCGCGCGACTATCGGCGAACCGAATTTCATTTTGTTGCAGTCGCACCAGGTCGAGGTCGTCACGGTGGACGACGATGCCACGCTGGGGGCTATGCGTTCGCTGTGGGCCGAATTGAAACAAACCGTCGAGCCATCCTCGGCGATCGTGCTCGCCGCGTTGCTGAAGGTAGGCGAACGGTTCGCAGGGCGACGCATCGGAATGGTGCTGACCGGGGGCAACGTCGACCTGGATGCCTTGCCCTTCGCGAAGTGAAAGCGCCCCGGCTGCGGTTGCGGCCGGGGCGAAGCGTGTCGCGACGAGGGAGGTTCGCGGCACGACCAGCGCTGTGTTCAGGGCATCAGGACTTTGTTGATGACCAAGATCACGCCATTCGACTGGTACACGTCGGGGATGGTGACTTCGGCCGTGTCGCCTTTGTCGTCGGTGACGCTCAGGTGCGTGCCGCTGCCTTTCACGACCAACGAACCTCCTTCGACGGTCTTCAGCTTCACTTCGCCGCCACCGGCCATGATCCTGGCATCGAGCGCCTTGGCGTCGAGCCTGCCGGGAACCACGTGGTAGGTCAGGATCTTGGTCAATTCGGGCTTGTTCTCGGGCTTGAGCAGGGTCTGCACGGTACCGGCTGGCAGGGCATCGAACGCTTCGTTGGTCGGCGCGAACACGGTGAACGGACCGGGGCCTTCGAGCGTCTTCACCAGCCCTGCGGCCTTGACCGCGGCGACCAGCGTGGTGTGGTCCATGGAGTGAACCGCATTCTGGATGATAT
>JAJXWZ010000033.1 GCA_021781345.1 Pseudomonadota bacterium | reverse complement strand
CTGCTGAAACCGCTCGGCATGCGCCTGCTGGGCCAGTGCCGGGTGCACCTGCGTTCGTCGGACCCTGACATGGCCGCGGTCGACCTGTACGGCATCCCGGATCTCGAGGCGCTGGCCGATACCCTGCGCGAGTGCTCGCTGCGCGAACGCGCGCGGCGCCGCGTGATGCCCATCGAGCAGATGTAGCGGTCCAGGTCGCCTGAACCTGGGTGGCGTGTATCACTTGGGGCCAAGGCTCATGCACGAACCGGCTTGCGGCTTGTGCTTGTGCTTGTGACGTACCAGGATCGTGTTCAAACATCGGGAGCCACTTCTCACGACGTCGGCTTCGCTGAGGCTTCTGCGGATCATGGTGCGGTCCAGTGACTGATCGGCTGCGCGAGAAAGGCCTCCAGCGCGATGCCGTCGTCGCCCACCAGCAGACTGCGCCGCGGCTTGAATGCGGCGGCAAACGCCGCGCTGCCCGCATGCTCGGTGGGCGCGCGCCCACTCTTGACCTCGATGGCGATCAGCCTGCGCCCCGCCCTGATCACGAAGTCCACCTCCTGGTTGCGCTCGCGCCAGTAGTACAGCGCGATCTCGCCGCCCGCGGCGGCATTGGCCAAGTGCGCGCCCACCGCCGATTCCACCAGCCGCCCCCAGAACTCGGGATCGGCGCGCGCCTCGGCCAAGGCTAGTCCCGAAGTCGCGGTCAGCAGCGCGGTGTTGAACACCTGCAGCTTGGGGCTCGAGCCGCGCTGACGCGCCACATCGCCGGCGTACTTCTGCAAACCGCAGACCATGCCGGCGCCTGCCAGCAGATCGAGGTAATGCGCCAGCGTGGTGGCGTTGCCGGCATCCTGCAACTGCCCCAGCATCTTGGTGTACGACAGGATCTGCCCGGAGTAGCGGCAGGCCAGCTCGAACAGGCGCCGCAGCAGCGCCGGCTTGTCCACCCGGCTGAGCAGCAGCACGTCGCGCGCGATCGACGTTTCGATCAGGCTGTCGGCCACGTAGCGCGCCCAGCGCTGCGGCTGCCGGATCAGGGGCACCGCGCCCGGATAACCGCCATAGAACAAGTACTGGTCCAGTGACCATCCGAAGGCCGCGCGCATCTCGGCATACGACCAGTGCGGCAGATGCAGCAACTCGAAGCGCCCGGCCAGACTCTCGGTCAGACCCTGCGCGATCAGCAGCGGTGCAGAACTCAGCAGCACCACGCGCAGCGGACGCTTGTTGCGCGTGTCCTCATCCCACAGGCGCTTGACCGTCTCGGACCAGCCGGGGATCTTCTGGGTCTCGTCCAGTACCAGCACCGCGCCGGGTTTGCCGGCATCAGCGGCGAGCCGTCGCGCCGCATCCCACTGCTGGGCAATCCATGCCGGACCACGCAGCGTCGGCTCGTCGGCGCTGGCAAAGCGATGTGCCAGGCCCGCGTCTTCGACCACAGCCTGCACCAGCGTGGTCTTGCCAACCTGGCGCGGTCCCGCCACCACCTGCAGGAACCGGCGCGATTCCGAGAGGCGTTCGGCGAGCGTGGCGGCATGCGGGCGTTGATAGGTCATTGACTAATTACTCAATGTGGTGAGTAATTTTACTCATAATAGTGAGCAATGCAACGCAGCGGTGACCCACGTTCCGGTCTGGTAAGCGTGTGCCCGCGCCACCGAGCCACTGCGCAAGGTGGCGTGGGCACACGCTCGCCGAGAATCTGCGTGATGCAGCCAAAGCGTAGAGCCGGTCAGTATTGCGGCGCCGTCTGCAATAACATCTTCCGCAGCGTTCCCACTGCGTCTCTCAGCTCTTGATAGCGCTCGCGTTTGGCCTCGCCACGCGCCGCCATCAGGCGGGTACCTACGCCCGCAAGCAAGCCGATCCACCACGTCTGGGTAGCGATCATTGCCGTATTCGCGACGCTGACACCAACTCCCACCTTGGCGCCGCGCGATCCGAATTGATACCCGGCTAGCTCCCAGGTCAGACGTCTGTCCATCAGGACGGATAGCGCGATGAACGCGACGCTGATGCTGGAGGGCACGAAGCTGATGCCGTGAAAATGATCCGATGCCGTTGCCACCGCATTCGCCATGTCGCCATTGAGGGTCGCGAGCGCAACCCCGCCGCTGTGCACATGTTGCGCAACCCCCATCGCTGCCATCTTCGAGTACGTCTCGCTGGTGGTCGTGATGTCAATGCTCGGGTAACGTTCGAGCGCCTGCCGTATGTATTCCACCGACTCGGTGGCCTTGGCTTGAATCAGGTCTGCAAGGTGACCGTGCGCATCCAGCACCTGCAGATCCCAGCCGGGTTGGGTCGCACCTTGCGCCAGCACGGCGTGCCAACCATCCGGCAGCTGACCCGGGGTGTTGAGGTGATCCAGCAGTGACAACTCGAACAGTTTGCCCTTGACGCCGTTCACGAGTCCCAGCAACTGGTCGGGGCTGGCATGCTGGACCGCTGTGGAAAAGGTCTCCGTCTGCGCAAGATCCGGATACTGCAGATCGAAAGCCTTCTCGACGAGCGGTGACACGTGATCGGGAAATCGTGCGATATCGGCCAAAGTGACGCCGCCCACGACCAGCGCATCGAGAAGGTCCGCCTTGCGATGCGCCTTTTGCGCGACCCCGATCTCCACAAGACGCGCGTCGGCGCGATCGCACAGGATGCGTCCGTATTGTTCCAGTTCCGCACGCAGTGCAGCGATGTCGTGTTCGGTAATCGCAACGCTGTCCAGCGCACCAGAGGTTATCGCCGCCGCCCCCGAAACGGCGCCACTGGCGACCTGTCCCACGACCGACGCTGCCCGCCCGGTCAGTTCGCCAACCTTGCCAACGCCAACGCCCGCCCACCCTACGGCGCCAGTGGCGTACCTAGCCGCGGTGGCAATACCACGACTCCAGCGGCCGCTGGCATGATCAGCATTGCGTGCAGCTGCAGTGGCCGCTGCAAAACCAATTCGGGCGACCGTTCCGCCGCCTAGTTCAACTGCCTTGCCGGCGACCCACACCGTCCCGCGCGCGGCAGCCTCGACTTTGGACTCGTGTCGCTTCACGAACGTGGCGCCAGTGTGCGTCACGTCGGCGGCACCCTTCAGGGTTACCTTTCCAACCTGCAGCACGCGTTTCGTTGCCTTCCACACGCCCATAGCGTTTTCCCAGATGCCGTGATCGCGCGCCCAACATTCGCGCGCGCGAATTCCGTAATAACTGACGCAGTCCCAAGTGGAAACCAAAAGTCATGCAAGATATTGTCGCACCTGATTAGCGCTGATCTTCAGCAACGTCGCGGGATCTGAGACGGCCACAGGCCAAGCTGGGCCTACGTTCCCGCCGAGATCGCCGCCATGACCGTATCTGCCAAACCTCGCAAAGGGATGAACCGTATCCAGTTCCAGCCGGGTCTGTCGCTTGCCGAGTTCCTCGCCGCCTTCGGCACCGAAGCGGCGTGCGCACGAGCGTTGCGCCGGGCGCGCTGGCCGTCCGGCTTCGTCTGCGCGCGCTGTGACCATGACCATGCCAGCCGCTTCCGGCGCTTCGGCCAAATCTACTGGCAGTGCAGTGGCTGCCACGCCCAGACCAGTCTGCGTGCCGGCACCGTGTTCGCCAGCAGCAAGCTGCCCCTGCGCACCTGGTTCCTGGCGCTCTACCTGCTCACGCACAGCAAGAACGGTCTCTCGGCGCTGGCGCTCAAGCGCCACCTTGGGGTGTGTTACCGGAGCGCCTGGCGGATGAAGCACAAGCTGATGCAGGCGATGACCGACCGCGAGGCGGGGCGCCAGCTCGGCGGCATCGTCCAGATCGATGACGCCTACCTCGGTGGCAAGCTGCCCGGCGGCAAGCCCGGGCGCGGCTCGGAGAACAAGCGGCCGTTCCTGATTGCAGTGGAAACGGATACCGAGGGTCATCCCGGTTGTGCGGTGATCGTGCCGGTGCCGACGTTCAACAAAAAGGCTGTCGAGGACTGGGGCAAGGCCCATCTCGTCGCGGGTGCCGAGGTCTACAGCGATGGCCTCGGCGCGTTCCGCGCCGTGATCGACCAGGACCACGCGCACACCGTGATCGTCGCCGAGACCCGCAAGGCGGCCTGCGAGGCCGATGGCGCCCGCTGGGTCAATGTCGTGCTCGGCAATCTCAAGCGCTCGCTGGATGGCACCCATCACGCGTTCCACTTCTTCAAGTACGCCGACCGCTATCTGGGCGAGGCGGCTTGGCGCTTCAATCGACGCATCCACCTCAAGGCCCTGATTCCGCGCCTGCTGGTCGCTGCCGCACGCTGCAAGCCCCAGTCCGAGCGCGCTCTGCGCGCCGTGCCTGTGTTCTCACCGTGCTGAAGATCAGCGCTAATCAGG
>JAJXWZ010000040.1 GCA_021781345.1 Pseudomonadota bacterium | reverse complement strand
GCTCGGGACGCACGCCAAGCCGAACCAGCATGTCGAGGCAGGCGATGCCGGCCGCGCCGGCCCCGGATGCCGCCACGCGCACGCTGGCGATGTCCTTGCCGACGATCTGCAGCGCATTGAGCACCGCCGCGCCGACGATGATCGAGGTGCCGTGCTGATCATCGTGAAACACCGGAATGCGCATGCGCTCACGCAGCTTGTGCTCGACGGCGAAACACTCCGGCGCCTTGATGTCCTCGAGGTTGATCCCGCCGAAGGTCGGCTCCAGGCTGGCGATGATCTCGACCAGCTTGTCCGGGTCGCGCTCGTCGATCTCGATGTCGAACACGTCGATGCCGGCGAACTTCTGGAACAGCACCGCCTTGCCTTCCATGACCGGCTTGGCAGCCAGTGGCCCGATCGCGCCCAAGCCCAGCACCGCGGTACCGTTGCTGATCACCGCCACCAAGTTGCCGCGCGCGGTCAGCGCGGAAACCGCGCGCGGATTCTCGACGATCGCCTCGCAGGCAGCGGCAACCCCGGGCGAATAGGCCAATCCCAGGTCGCGCTGGGTCAGCAGCGCCTTGGTCGGGGTGACGCGGATCTTGCCGGCCGGCGCGGCGCGGTGATAGTCGAGCGCGGCGCGCTTGAGTTCCTCGGCAGTGGGCATGGTCGCAATCGCGGACTTCGGCTTGCGCCGGGGGTGTGGGGAAGGCCGAAAAGAGTAGCACGAGGCCTCGGCGCGGCCCGGGCGTCCGACGCCGCGATTCAGCCCCGAGCGAGATCCGCGGCGGCCACGTCGGCCATGCGGATGCGATTGGCGAACAGCGAGAACGCGAGGTTTCCAGCCAGCCCGCGGGTACGCCGCAGCCACGGCGGCAGGAACTGCGCCGGAGCGATGAAACCGTTGACGAACCAGGGTTCCAGGGTCACCACGTCGGCCAGCGTCAGCTTGCCGGCGAACAGGGCACGGGTCAGGTCGAGGCGCTGATGCTTCAGCGCCCAACGAAAGAAGGTGTGCACGGTCAGCAGGCCGTGCAGATAGACATTGTCCTTGGCGAAGGCGGCGCCACCCGCGGTCGGCACGCCGCGGAACACCCGTTGCGCCGAATTGAAGCTGTCACTCGCGGTCTGTCCGGCGTCCCGAAAGAAGCGGAACACCTCGACGAAGTCGGCGCCGGCGAGCGCGCGGTCGATGGCCAGGATGCGCAGGCTGATGCGTTTCAGGCGCCCGATGTCGATCGCTCCCGAGATCAGCTCGGCGAATACCGCCAGCCCCTCCTGGGTCGCGGTGACGCGCGGCGAAGTGCGGCTGAGCGAGCGCAGATGCGGCTGCTCGCGGCCGTTCAACGCGGTCAGCGTGTGCACGAAGGCCTCGTGGGCCAGCAACTGGTGGTGGTCGTATTCGCTGAAGCGGGACGCCGCGCGCAAGCGGATGCGGGTGGCGCCCGCGGCCGCCTTGGCCGTCAGGTCGGGATCGATCTCGACCGCGATGCGCCCGGCGCCGAACAGTGCATCCAGCGCCGGCACCAGCTCCGCGCGCACGACTTGCGCCGGCAGAACGGCCTCGTCGTCGTCGGATCGGATCACGCCCAATTCGTCGGCTACTGCCACGAAATGACGCGCGGCATCCAGGTTGCTCAGCGTGCTGCCGGGGATGACATCGCCGGGGCGGCCGTAGATCGCCGCGGAGAGCGTGCTGACCGCCGGCGTGCCGACGGCCTCCAGCATCGTCGCCGCGGTCAGCCACGAGGCCGCGGTCGCGCGCACGTAGGACCCCAGGGGATGCGCCGCATCCGCCTCGTCATGGATCGTCTCCAGCTCAACGCGCTCGCGGGCGAGATCGGGCGGCGTGTAGCGCACCTGCGGCAGGCGTGGCGCCGCACCATCGCCCAGGGCCAGAAACGCCTGCTCGAGCGTGGGCGGCCACGCCACCGTCGGCAGGATGCGGATACGCCGCACCGCGGCGACCAGGCGACGGTCGAGCGCTGCGTAATGCGCCAGTTCGCTCGACAACGGTGGCGAGGCCGCGGCAGTCATGGCGGCAGTGTAGCCACGCGATGCCTGCGGTGATGGTGCGTCGCGGTGCCGCTCAGAAATCCTTTTCCACGGTCAGGTAGTAGCCGCGCCGCGCCGCGTATTGCGGTGCGCCGACGCCGATGCCGGTCCCGTCGCGCAGGACGTAGCTGCGATCCAGTGCGTTGAGCACGGTGAAGCGGGTCTTGACCGGCCCCAGGGGACCGCGGCCGAAGCGGTGACTGATGTTGAGGTTGAGCTGGAAATACGCGGGCAGATTCAGGGTATTGGCGAACCCCGCATGCAGGCCGGTGCCGTAGAGGTAGTCGGCGCCAATGCGGGTGCCATCCTCGAGACGGAAGCTCAATCCGCCCGAGGACGACAGACGCTGGGCATGATCGAGATAGATCCAGTTTTGCGCGATGTAGGTCAGCTCGGCGGCGTCGAAGTTGTACTGCCCCGAAGCGACCTGCTTGCCCTTGGCGGTGTTGCCGGTGAGATTGAAGTAGGCGCTCCACGGCCCGGCGGCGTAGGTGACGCTGAACTCGATGCCGTGGTTGCGGCCGTAACGGTAGTTGAAGTCGGAAAAGATCAGCGCGGTACCAAACTGACCCTCGTCGAGCAGGTTGCGCGACTGCGTGTAGTAGGTGTCCAGTCCCAGCGTCAGCGCCGGATTGACCTGCCACTGCACGCCGACGTCGTAGTCGTTGCTGCGCGCGGCGCGTACGCTGGTGTTGGCACTGGTCGGCACGGCGTTGCTGGTCCCCTGGAACAGCGCGATGTCGGTGGCGGCGATCAGCTCGGTCGAGGGCGGGGTGAAATAGCGCGCGTAACCGGCATGCAGGGTCCAGGCATCGCTCAGGTTGTAAACCGCTCCGAGACGCGGGCTGAGCTGGCTCGCGTCGAGATAGCCGCCGATATGGTCATAGCGCAGACCGTAGTTGATCGCCAGCCGCTCTCCGGGTGTCCATTCGTCCTGCAGATAGAAGCTGAGGGTGCGCGCCTGCAGCCGGTTGTTGTCGGTGATGCTCAGCGGCACGTCGCTGGTCTGCACGCCATAGGCGTCGACCGGGAACACCAGTGAGGTGTTGTCCTGCGCGGCATGCTCGTCGCTTGCATACGCGCCGTAGCGCAGCGTATGGGTGTCGCCCAGCGGTATCGCGAAATCGGCCTGCAGGGTGCTGGCGCGATTGCTGCGACCGACCGTGGAGGCGACACCGTTGAAGATCAGGTCACCGATGTTGTCGGGCTGGAAATCGACCCGGCTGTAGCGCTGGCCCAGCGCCACCTGATAACTGCTGGCCCCCAGCTTTCCCTGCAGCGACAGCACCGCGAAGCGCGTCAGTTCGCGCTGCCGCTCGTCGAGCCGGGTCGAATCGAATCCCGGCGGAGCTCCGGCCAGCACGAAGACCGGAGGCTGGCCGGGATTGTCGGGTATCTGGAAGCGATTGCCGGCCAGTCCCGCCATCAGGCTGACGCGTGCTTCGTCGTTGAGCACGTACGAAAGCATGCCGAAGCCATGGATCTGGTTGCTGCGATCATGGATGGCATCGCGCGCGGGCGTCGGGTTCTCGATGCCGAGATCATTGCGACTGAAGCTGCCGGTGGCAAACCAGCTCCAGCGCCCGGCCCGGCCCCAGTCGCTCAACGTCGGATCGAGCGTGGCGTGGCTGCCCGTGGTCAGGCCGACGCTGCCGCCGTTGCCGAGCTTCTCACCCGCCTTGGTGGTGACATCGACGACGCCCGCGGTGCGCAGTCCGTACTGAGCCGGCAGTGCGCCGGTCAGCAGGCGCATCGATTCGATCATGCGCGGATCCAGCGTCTGGCCGAAGCCGGAGATGCTCTCCGGGATCAGCACGCCGTTGATGCGGTACTGCAGGTTGCCGTGGTCGCCGCGCACGTGCACATCGCCGTAGGAATCCTGCACCACCCCCGGCGCCTGCAACAGGATCTGGTTGACGGGCGTCGAGGCGCCCAGCGGCAGCTGGCTGATGGCCTGCGGGCCGAAGGTGTAGCTGCTGCTGCCGGTGGAGGGCGATAGCTGGTTGCGCGCCTGGTCCAGGCGTGTGGCGACGACATCGATCGCGCCGAGTTGTTGCACCGCCTGCGGCGTTCCGGGCGCCTCCGCCGGCACGGCAGCGGTCGGCGGAGCGGCGACCGATTCAGCCATCGCCGCACGGACCCCGGGGCACGCCAGCGCGACCGCGATCGCCAGTGCAAGACGGGAGCGGACTTGGGCTGGCATCGATGCATCCAGGAGCGGTGAGATCGGTGAACCGATCAGATTTGTTATTGTATAACAATCTTGATCAGCCCATCCGGGCCGTAAGTCATGACTGCAGGAGGGAACCGCGACACGTGCCCGTGCC
>JAJXWZ010000141.1 GCA_021781345.1 Pseudomonadota bacterium | reverse complement strand
GGCCGGCTTCGCCCTGGTGCAAACATTGTTGAGGAACCTGGCATGAACGATTCCGCTCCGATCGAGGGTGTTTACCTGCGCTTCTTCGTCCATGAGAACCGCCGCCATGGCAGCGTGCTGCTGTACGAGTGGTTGCTCGCGGAGGCCAAGAAGCTGGGACTGCCGGGCGGCACCGCGTTCCGCTCGATCGCCGGCTACGGGCGTCACGGGATCACCCACGAAGCGCATTTCCTTGAATTGGCCGGGCAGGAAACCGTGCGTGTGGATTTCGTGGTTCCGCGCGACGCGGCCGAGAGGATGCTGCAGCGGGTGCGCGAGGAAAACCTCGAGATGTTCTACGCGATCCTCCCGGCCACCTTCGGCAAGCTCGAAGCACGCACCCCCTGACCTTGCGTGCCCGCGCGAGCGCGACGCACGGCCGGAACGCTGGAATCACCCGGCCTGGAACACGTGCACATCGCGCTGCGGGAACGGGATCGAAATGCCTTCGTCGTCGAAAGCCTTCTTGACCCTTTCCTGCATGTCCCAGAAGAACGGCCACAGGTCGCCCGACTTGACCCAGACGCGGACGGTCAGGTCGACCGAACTGGCCCCGAGCGCGCCGACCACGACCAGCGGCGCCGGCTCGGCCAGCGCGCGTTCGTCGTCGTCGATCAGCCGCCTGCACACGGCCTTGGCCTTGTCGATGTCGTCGCCGTAGCCGATCCCGAACGTCATATCGCAACGGCGCGTGTCGTACGCGCTGACGTTGGTCAGGCTCTCGTTGGACAGCTTGCCGTTCGGGACGACGATGCGGCGGTTGTCGAACGTGTCGAGGGTCGTGTACAGGATCTGGATCTTGTCCACCTTGCCCAAAAATCCCTGTGCCTCGATCACGTCGCCGATCTTGAAGGGCTTGAAGAACAGGATCAGTGCCCCGCCCGCAAAGTTGGCCAGGCTGCCCTGAAGCGCCAGCCCGACCGCGAGGCCCGCGGCGCCGATCATGGCCACGAACGAAGTGGTCGCGATACCAACCATCGAGGCCACAGAAATCAGCAGCAGGATCTTGAGGCCGAGGCTGATCAAGCCGGACAGGAACGTGTCCAGCGCGGGATCGGTGGCATGCAGCCGCCTGCCGACCAGCGTCACCACGCGCTTGATCAACCACCAACCCGCGACCAGCACGACCAGCGCGAGTACCACGCGCGGCACGTAGGTCATGGCGAGACTGATACCCTGATGCACGTACCCGGCAAGCTTGCCGTCCATGCCAGCGGCGGATGGATCGCTCATCATCTGGCTCCTTTCCCATTGCACAAGGGGTCTTGATGACGGATCGACACGCGCGCTGTCAAGGCCGGCAGCCCCCGATCGAATCCCTGGACAGGAACAAAACCCGCATGCCAACCGGTCCCGCCACGCGCAAATCCCCGGCCGCCAGGCGCGCGCTCACGTTCGTGGTGCTGCTCGGCATCGTCAGCCTGTTCGCCGACATGACCTACGAGGGTTCGCGCTCGATCTGGGGCCCCTTCCTCGGCACGCTCGGCGCGACCGGCGCCATAGTCGGCATCGTCGCTGGCGTCGGCGAGCTGCTGAGTTACCTGCTGCGGTTTTTCACCGGTGCGCTGGCCGACCGCACGCGGCGCTACTGGACGCTCACCATCATCGGCTCCGCGATCCACCTCCTGGCGGTGCCGGCACTGGCGCTGGCGGGCAACTGGCCGGTCGCGGCCGGCCTGGTGATCCTCGAACGCAGCGGCAAGGCCCTGCGCACGCCGGCGCGCGACGCGATGCTGTCCTACGCCGCCAAAGACATGGGCGGCGCCGGATGGGCGTTCGGCCTGCACGAGGCTCTGGACTCCACCGGCGCGGTACTCGGCCCGCTGATCGCCGCGCTGGTGCTGTTCCTGCACGGCGGCTACCGGCATGCACTGGCGTGGTTGCTGTTGCCGGCGCTGGGCGCGCTGGCAACGCTGCTGGTCGCGCGCATGAAGTTCCCGCAGCCGCAGGATCTCGACAGCAAGCCGGCGCCGCATCTTGCCGACGCGCATTCGTTGCGCGAGTTGAAGGTGTTCCTGGCGGCCACCGCGCTGGTCGCGGCGGGCTACTCCGATTTCGCGCTGATCGCATTCCACCTGGCCAAGGCCCACGTCGTCGCCAACGAGGTGGTGCCAATGCTGTACGCACTGGCCAGCCTCGCCGGCGGACTCACGGCGCTGGTGCTCGGCAGGCTGTTCGATCGCAAGGGCCTGTCGGTGTTGTTGTGGGCGACACTGCTGCCGGCGGCGTATGCGCCGCTGGTGTTCCTCGGCGGCGCATGGGCCGCGGTCATCGGCATGGCGCTGTGGGGGATCGGCTTCGGTGCACACGACTCGCTGTTCCGCGCGGCGGTGGCGCAGCGCATCCCGCGCGAGAAACGCGCGACCGTGATGGGCGTGTTCAACGCGATCTACGGCATCGCCTGGTGCGCCGGCAGCGTGCTGCTCGGCGTGTTGTACGATGTGAACCCGCTCTACACGGTGGTGGCCGCGCTGGTGCTGCAAGTTGCTGCCTGTCCTCTGCTGTGGAGTTTGCGCCATCGCCAAGGGAGTGCGGCATGAACGACATGACGGCGAACACCGAACCCGCGCAACTGTCGCGCCACGACCTCGCGCTGCGGGAAAAGGCTCGGCACCTGCTGGACCTCGCCGACGTGCGCATCGACGGCGATCGTCCCTGGGACCTCAAGGTGCACGATCCGCGCGTGTTCGCGCGCGCCTTCGCGCACGGCTCGCTGGGCCTTGGCGAGGCCTACATGGATGGCTGGTGGGATACCGACTCGCTCGACCAGTTCTTCCATCACGTGCTCGGCGCGCACCTGGACGAACACCTGCGCGACTTCGACGCGCTGCGGGCGCACCTGCGTGCACGCTTCCTCAACCTGCAGCGCGGCCGCAAGGCCTTCAAGATCGGCAAGGCGCACTACGACATCGGCAACGACCTGTTCTCCAGGATGCTGGGCAAGCGGCTGGTGTATTCCTGCGGTTACTGGAAGGACGCCCGCAACCTCGACGACGCGCAGGCGGCCAAGCTGGACATGATCTGCCGCAAGCTGCGACTGAAACCCGGCATGAAGGTCCTCGACATCGGCTGCGGCTGGGGCGAGGCTCTGAAATTCGCCGCCGAAAACTACGGCGTGTCGGGCGTCGGTGTGACGGTCTCCGAGCAGCAGGCGCAATTCGCGCGCGAGCTGTGCCAGGGCCTGCCGGTGGAAATCCGCCTGCAGGATTACCGCGACGTCGACGAGTCGTTCGATGCGGTGTATTCGATCGGCATGTTCGAGCACGTGGGCTGGAAGAATTACCGCACCTACTTCGAGGTGTGCCGGCGCTGCCTGAGGGACGACGGACTGTCGGTACTGCACTGCATCGGCGTGAACTCCTCGCCGTCGCGGCCCGATCCGTGGATCGAGAAATACATCTTCCCCAACTCGATGGTGCCCGCGGCCTCGCAGGTCGCTCCGGCGCTGGAAAACCTGTTCGTGGTCGAGGACTGGCACAACTTCGGCGCCGACTACGACAAGACCCTGATGGCTTGGCTGGCCAACTTCGACGCCGCCTGGCCGGAACTCTCGGCCAGCAACCCCCGCTACGACGAACGCTTCCGGCGCATGTGGCGTTATTACCTGTCGAGCTCGGCCGCGACCTTCCGCACCCGCCGCGACCAGTTGTGGCAACTGACGCTGTCGCCCAACGGCGTACCGGGCGGCTATCGCGTGCCGCGCTGAAGGCGCCCGCACGATGGCCGCGACGTGACGACGGGTGCCTCCGCCATGCTCCCCTGCTACGCGCCGATCCGAGCCACGACCATCGTGTAATTGTCGCCCGGGCCGTTTGCCTCGACCTGGCGCCTGCATTCGGCCGCGAAGTCTTCGGGACTCCGCGAAATCATCCCGATCCGGATCATCATGTCTGGATCGAGTTTGTTGTAGGCACCGTCGGATGCGACGATGAGCCAGTCACCAGGTTCGACCTCGAAACAGATCTCCTGGATGACGGGCTTGCCCGGAATACCCAGCGCGCTATCCAGGATGTGCATCCTCGGGTAATGGAGGAACGCCTCCCTCGAAAGCCGCCCCTGCCTGAACAATCGCTGCGCTTCGGAATGATCTTCCGACACCTGCTCGACGGAATCGCCACGGACCAGGTACAGGCGCGTGTCGCCGCAATGCGCGGCAACCAGCGCGGCCCCTGACAGCCATGACCGTCAGGGTCGTGGCCATCGAAGCGTGTCCGGGATGCCTCGCTTGCAGTCGCCGCAATCCTTGGTGGCTCGCCAGCACCAGGCTGGCCAGCTTCCCGGCCGTGATGCCGGCATCGACGGCATGCCGCTGCAGGTAGTCGACGACGTGCCCCGACGCCTGCCCGCCACCGGGCAGGCCGCCCAATCCGTC
>JAJXWZ010000077.1 GCA_021781345.1 Pseudomonadota bacterium | reverse complement strand
CTCCCCAGGAGTCGCCTGCGCCGTGGGCCCATCGATCACCGGCTCGCGGCGTACGCGAACGATTGGGAGAATCTCATGGGTCCGGCCGTGAACCTTTGGGTGCATGGGCACACCCATGAGGCCGTGGACCGCGTTTGCAACGGCACGCGCGTCGTGTGCAACCCGGTTGGCTATCCCTTCGAGCACACAGGCTATGCGCTCGACAAGATCCTCACGCTCGACGTGTGACCTCCTACCCCGCGCCTGCGCGCGAAGCGTTGGAGCGCGGTTCAGAACCTCAGACCTGCATTGCCTCGATTCCTACTCCTGACCAAGACGAAGACTCATGCGTATCCATCTCCTCTCCGATCTGCATTTGGAACTGAGCGCCACTCGGCGCGCAGCCTTCCAGCCCGAGGTGCTCGACGCCGATGTGACGGTGCTCGCCGGCGACATCGACAAGGGGCCTCGCGTCCTGGACTGGGCCCGTGCAACGTTCCCCGGCCACGTGCTCGTCGTGGCGGGAAACCACGAGTTCTACGGAGGTCACCTGCAGCGCACGATCCAGAAGATGCGCGCGGCTAGCTGCCAGCGCGTGCGCTTCCTTGAGCGTGACGAGGTCGTAATCAACGGGGTGCGTTTCCTCGGGGGAACCTGCTGGACGGACTTCTCGTCGACGGGAAAGCAGGGACTTGCTCGGTCCATCGCCACGCAATCCATGACGGACTATCGACGCATCCGCGCGGGAAGCAACTTCCGGCACCTCACGACGGAAGACGTCCTGCAGGAGAACGGCGCCTTCCGCATCTGGCTGGAGGGCAAGCTGGCCGAGCCGTTTGCGGGTAAGACGGTCGTCGTCACGCACCACGCTCCGCTGCTGGAGTATGCCTACGGGCCGAGCTTCGAGTTCATCGGGGAGCGCCATCCGCTGGACGCGGCCTACGCGAACGACTGGGATCACCTTGTGCGCCCACCCGTTGCGGCCTGGCTCTATGGGCACACCCATGTGGCGGTCGACCAAGTGGTCCACGGCGTGCGCCTCGTGTGCAACCCGTTGGGCTATAGCATGGGGGATGACACTGGGTTCGATCCCTGCCTGGTTGTTGATCTCTCGTGAGATGAGCATTCCGCCTTCGGAGAGCCTGCGTTCGAAGTCGGAAGTGCAGCAGAGGCGTGAGTTGTAGGGTGATCAAGCCGAGTTCCGCTCGGATCTCAGTCTCTGCAAGATCGTCGGCGTCGTCCCAATGCCGGTCGTGCAGACCGAGCCGACCCACGCTGCGCCGCCAAGTTTCCAGCAAAATTGTGTCGCACGCCGGAAGTCTAAGGGGAATGGTGTCGCCCCGTGACGACACCATTACCCTGTGCGAAAGGGCGCTTCGCCTCTGCTAGACGCCATATCTCCGATAAGGGACTTTTTGTCAGCTGACTCGCTTCGGACCATCAGGTCGGTCACGAAGTTCGCTTAGGCCTCGCCACCTTCTTCGCGGCGGCCTTCTTCGCAGACGTCTTCACTTTGGGGCGGTCGGCCTCGTAGTACAAGGTTCTGTCCTTGCCCGCGACGGGGCATTCAACGCCCCACCTCATTGCGAGACCGTGCGCCAAACCGACGCACTTGTGGGTCATCAACACGGCCACGTACCGCTCCTTGTCCAGGGTAGGCGCCTTCAACTTCTTGCGGCAGCTCTCGGCGACCTTGCTAACCCGTTCCGGTTCGGCCGCATAGAGCGCGTCGATGTAGTCACTGAGGGAATAGCGAGTGACCTTCGTATCCGTGAACGCATGTGCAGGGAAGTCCTTGACGTTCTTGGTCACCAGAGCCACCGGTTGACCAGGCCAGTCATCGAGCGACAGCTTGTACGCGGCAGCGGCTACATGCTGGTCCTTCGGGTCAACGGCTTCAAACTGCGGGAGGTGCTTGGCGTATCCCGTCACCTCCCAGCCATCGACAGCATCACGCATGCCACGAAGGCATGCTTGGATGCCGTCGGCGTCAGCAGCTTGCTTGGGGACGACATTGCGCGTCCACTCTGCTTCGATTTCCTTCGTCCAGTGGACGTTGATGAGTTCCTCCGCATGCAAATGCATGACGAGGTCCCTCATCCGAGGAGCGAAGAACACATTCGCATCAATCAAAACGACGCGAGGCGCCTCGGCCGCCCCGCCACTAGGCCTTTGCCGACGTTTGGCCATGCTCAGCGACTAGCGCGACGAGGAACGCCGGCGAGTTCATCGTCGTACAAGCCGAGCTTCTGACTGGCCTCAATCATGGCGTCTAGCCCCTTGGCTTGCCGCTCTTTGCTCCGTGCTTTGTAGTCAAGCAAGGCAGTCCTGGAAATTCGGCGATGATTGCCTGCTGTCCTGCGTATTTCCCCAAGAGCGCCCGAGTCTGCCAACGTGTTGAGATGGCTTCGGGAAACATGCAGCAGCTTCGCAGCAGCCTCGCTGGTCAGCTCATCGTCCTCCAATGTCTGGTGAGCTCCAGCGGTTGCGGCGCTACCCCGAGGGAGCGCCTTTTCCGTGAGGCCAAGCGATTGGACTTGAACAGTTGATAGCAAGTGGAGCAACACCGCACGTTGTTCGGCGGCCGCCTTGCTTACCAACAGGTCCGTGACAAACGCCTCTTCGAGCAATCCGGGTACATTTTCGGCGACAACTTTCTCGACTGCCTTCGGAGAGGTCTTCTTGGCCGTCAGTTGATCGTTAACCAAGGAAGCCAACTTGGCTGCAAGACCCGCAGTGATGTCCGCGAGCGCAAAGCTAAGCTCCTGCCGACCTTGAAGGTCGAGGGAAGGCGCAGAGGCGGTACGGGCGAGTATGGTCATGGCGAACTCCAGTTGATTGGTAGTGTAGCCAAAACCGGTAAAATCGGCAAAATCGTCAAAATCGGTCGAGATCCCCACCGTGCAGCGCCAATCCGCAAAACGACCGCCGGATGCACGCGATGTGGGTGGCGACGACTGTCGGAGGCACAGAACTGGGTTACCAGTGCCGGATGCACACGGAGCGGGTTGCAAACGAGCCCGGGAGCCGCTCAGGTGGCCGTCTGGCAGTGTCTTCAACCTACCGGCCAGTGTTCGCGAACAAGGTTGGCCCGCGCACCGGCATGCACCTGCTTCAGGCCGCCAGTTCGATGCGGCCGCGTCCGCCCGACTTGGCCTGCAGCAGCGCGCGGTCGGCGCGCCCGTACACCGACTCCAGGCTCTCGCCGGCGATCCACGCGGCCAGCCCGGCGCTGAAGCCGACCTGCACGCCGGCCGGCTTGTGGCTGTGCGAGAAGCGCATCGAGGCGAAATGCAGCTGCAGACGCGCCAGCGTCTGCGCGGCGCGGTCGAGCGATGTGCCCGACAGAATCAGCATAAATTCCTCGCCGCCCATGCGCGCCACCGCGTCGGTGGGCCGCAGCTCGGTGCGCGCGACCCGCACCAGCTCGCGCAGCACGGTGTCGCCGAGGTCGTGGCCGTAGCTGTCGTTGACGCGCTTGAAGTGATCGAGGTCGATCATCGCCACGCACAAGGCGTCGCCGCTGCGCTGGGCGCGTGCGGCCTCGCGGCCGAACGCCACTTCGAGGCCGCGGCGGTTCAGCGCCCCAGTCAAGGGGTCGAGCTGCAGCAGCTCGCTGACGCTTTGCAATTCGTCCTCCAGCGCTCGGGTGCGCGCGTGCGCTTCCTCGAGGCGGGTTTGCGCTTCGGTGAACGAGGCGCGCAGCTGGCGCGTGTCGTCGAGCATGCTGCGGCTGTTGGCGAGGATGCCCTGCACCACGTCGCGCGCGCGGCTCCAGTCGGGCGAGGCATCGAGGTCGCGCAAGCCGGCTTCGAGCTGATCGCCGTAGCGCGCACTGTTCTCGACGTAGGCGCCGAGGCTGCGCACGACCATTTCGACCAGCTCGCGCGCGATGGAGCGCGCGTCGTCGCCGGCGCGGGCGAGCACGCCCTGGCGGAACAACACGTCCTTGAGCTGGCCGACGGCCTGCTCGATGCGCGCCACATCGGGCGGCTCGCGCAGCAACTCGCGCAGCGCGGTGACTTGCGGCTGCACCCAGTGGTCGGCGTCGAACAGCTCGGCGACGTTGTCCAGCAGCAGCTTGAACACCTCGAGCAGCCGTGTCCGCGCCTGCGTGGTCAGCGTCTCCCAGTGCTCGCAGGCGGCCCACAACTCGCGGGCTGCGGCCTGCATCGGCTCGGTGAACGCCTCGACCTCGCTGGCCTGGCGCAGCAGCGCGCCGGCCTGGGCGTGGATCTGCGCCTGCTCGGCGTAGGCGTGCTCGGCCATGCGCACCGCGTCGGTCCAGGCGCGGCGCCAAGGCTCGGCGGCGGCCGCGGCGGCGTCTTCGGTCTGCGCCGCATCGCGCTCGCGCAGTACCGCCCAGCGTGCGGTGTGCTCCTGCAAGGTGGCCAGCAGCTCGGCCGGATCGGCACTGGCCTCGAGCGCTTGCAGAGCCTGCAA
>JAJXWZ010000034.1 GCA_021781345.1 Pseudomonadota bacterium | reverse complement strand
GCGACTTGCGCGCAGGCTTCGCGCGCGTGACACTGCGCAAGCCCAAGGCATCGCGCGCGCGATCTCGCGAGGTTTATGCCCTGGCGACAGGCTGGAAAGGCAAGACATGACAACATTCGAGATCGATTCACTGGACAGGGTTCGCGTGGCATGCGGTGCGCGTGACCGGGGTGTGCGCGCATGAAACCTCCGATGAATGAACTGGCCAAGCAGGGCCTGTTGTGGCTGGCCGTCGCAGTGATCGTGTTGCTGGTCTACCAAAGCCTCAGCCCGCGCCTCGCCGGTTCCGAGCAGCCGATGTCGTATTCGGAATTCGTCCAGCAGGTGAAGAACGACAACGTCGCCTCGATCACCGCCAGCGCGAACTTGCCGACGGTGGTCACCGGCAAGCTCAAGGACGGCACCTCGCTGCGCACCGTGCTGCCGGTGTTCGGCGACGACCACCTGCAACAGTTGCTCGATTCGCACCGGGTCAAGACCACCCAGAAACCCGGTGACAACGGGTTCTCGCTTTGGCGGCTGCTGCTGGACTGGGGCCCGATCCTGATATTCGTCGCGATCCTGATCTGGTTCATGCGGCAGATGCAGGCGGGTGCGGGCGGCCGTGGCGCCATGAGCTTCGGACGCTCGCGCGCCAAGCTGCAAGGCGAGGATCAGATCAAGGTCACGTTCAACGACGTGGCCGGTTGCGAGGAAGCCAAGGAAGAGGTTTCCGAGCTGGTCGACTTCCTGCGCGATCCCTCGAAGTTCACCAAGCTTGGCGGCAAGATCCCGCGCGGCGTGCTCATGGTGGGTTCGCCCGGCACCGGCAAGACCCTGCTGGCGAAAGCCATCGCGGGCGAAGCCAAGGTGCCGTTCTTCTCGATCTCCGGATCCGACTTCGTCGAGATGTTCGTCGGCGTAGGCGCGGCACGCGTGCGCGACATGTTCGAGCAGGCCAAGAAGCACGCGCCGTGCATCATCTTCATCGACGAAATCGACGCGGTCGGCCGCCATCGCGGCGCCGGCCTTGGCGGCGGGCACGACGAACGCGAACAGACCCTCAACCAGTTGTTGGTCGAGATGGACGGCTTCGAGGGCAGCGAGGGCGTGATCGTGATCGCGGCCACCAACCGCCCCGACGTGCTCGATCCCGCGCTGCTGCGTCCTGGCCGCTTCGACCGCCAGGTCGTGGTGCCGTTGCCCGACCTCAAGGGCCGCGAGCAGATCCTGAAGGTGCACATGCGCAAGGTGCCGGTCGCGGCAGACGTCGATCCGCTCACCATCGCGCGCGGCACGCCGGGTTTTTCCGGTGCCGATCTCGCCAACCTCGTCAACGAGGCCGCGCTGTTCGCGGCGCGCGAGAACGCCCGCGACGTGCGCATGGATTTCTTCGAGCGCGCCAAGGACAAGATCATGATGGGCTCCGAACGGCGCTCCATGATCATGAGCGAGGAAGAGAAAAAGCTCACCGCGTACCACGAATCCGGCCACGCGATCGTCGGGTTGTCGGTGCCCGACCACGATCCGGTGCACAAGGTCACCATCATCCCGCGCGGGCGCGCGCTAGGCGTGACGATGTTCCTGCCCGAGCAGGACCGCTACAGCCACAGCAAGCTGTCGCTGGAAAGCAGGCTGGCCAGCCTGTTCGGCGGGCGCGTTGCCGAGGAGCTGATCTTCGGCAGCGAGAAGGTGACCACCGGTGCCTCCAACGACATCCAGCGTGCGACAGCGCTCGCGCGCGACATGGTCACCAAGTACGGCCTGTCGTCCGCGCTCGGCCCGATGACCTACGCCGAGGAAGAAGAGGAAGTGTTCCTGGGCCGTTCCGTATCCCAGCACAAGAACGTGTCGGACGAAACGGCGCGCAAGATCGACGTCGCCGTGCGCGAGGTCATCGACACCGCCTACAACCGGGCGCGCCAGATCCTCACCGACAACATCGAGAAGCTGCACACGATGGCCGCAGCGCTGCTGCAGTACGAGACCATCGACAAGGAACAGATCGCCGCGATCATGCAAGGGCGCGAGCCGGGACCTCCGCGCGACTGGCACCCGCGCGGCGACAGCAGTGCCGGCATGGGCGGCGGCAAGCCCGCTGCGCAGCCGGAAGCCTCGCCGGTGCCGCCGTCCAGCCGTCCGGCCGGACAGCACTGACCGTCGCGAGCCTCGCGGGGCTGCGCAATGCTCTCGCTGCCTCCGCGCCCGGTGGTGCAGGGGTCTGTGGTGGAATTGCACTGCAGCTTGGACGTTGTTGCCGAAGGCGCCGCCGCTGGATCGGTAGCCGCACGTGTGTTGTCCTTCCGGAGATCGGATTGACCTCTTTCCCGCCACTTGCACGGAACAGCAACGCTGCCGAATGCGGCCTTCCCACGGTGGGGTCCTGCGCATGTAACATCCCGACCGGCAAACGCGACGAGCAAGGTGCGCGACATGCCGGCCGGATGGGTGGTTGGAGCCGCCATGCATGCGTGACAGGATGGGGCCACTGAAGCAGTCCTTGGCGGAATTCCGGCGTCGCCACGTGTTCCGGGTCGCGGCGGTTTATGTCGTGGTGAGTTGGGGCTTGATCCAGCTTGCCGGAGCCACGTTCGAGCCTTTGGGCCTGCCGTTGTGGGCTAACCGACTGTTGATCGTCTTGCTGGCGCTCGGATTCGTGCTGGCATGCGTACTCGCGTGGGCGTACGACATCGGCGTCCACGGCATCGAAAAGACTTCGCCCGCTGCCAGGCCCCATCCCGGCTCGCCGGCAGTCCAGGCCATCACGCCAGACGCTTCCATCGCGATCTTGCCGTTCGCGGACCTGAGCGAAGCCAAGGACCAGGATTATTTCTGCGACGGGTTGGCGGAGGAAATCCTCAATGCCCTGGCGTCCGTTCGCGGCCTGCGGGTGGCATCACGTACCTCGTCCTTCCGCTTTCGTGGCGCTGGCGTGGACGCGCGCGAAATCGGACGGGCACTGAATGTCGCGGCGATCATGGAGGGCAGCGTCCGCAAGGCAGGTGACCGCGTGCGCGTGACCGCCCAGCTTATCGATGCGGGAAACGGCTATCACCTGTGGTCCGAGAATTTCGACCGCAGGCTCGAGGACATCTTCGCGATCCAGGAGGAAATTGCGCTTAACGTGGTTCGCGCCATGCGCGCCTCGTTGAACGTGGCGATGGAGGAACGCGACTTGGCCCGCGTTCACGGTGCGCCGCGCGACATGCGTGCCTACGACTTCTACCTGCGCGGGCGCCAGATCCAGTCACTCAAGAGCAGCGACAACTGGACCAAGGCGCCGGAGATGTTCCGCAAGGCGATAGCACTGGATTCCCGGTATGCGCAGGCGCAGGCGGGCCTGGCCGATTCACTGGCCCAATTGCTGATCTGGCGGATCATCCGGCCGGAGGGCGCACTGGACGAGGCTCTGGCCGCCGCCAAGCGCGCACTGGAGCTCGCGCCCGAACTTGCCGAGGCGCACGTCGCGCGCGCCAACACGTTGTCGCTGGCTGGTGACAACGAAGGAGCTATCGCATCCTTCCATCGCGCGATCGAGCTTGATCCAGAGCTGTACGAGGCTCACTACTACCTCGGGAGGCACTGTTTCGCACGCGGCCAGCACGAGCAGGCGATCAGGGAATTCGAGGCGGCCCACCGAGTGCGCCCCGACGAATTCCAGGCGCTGGCGCTTGCCACCAATGCGGCGGACGCCCTGGGCGATCCGGCGCGTGGCGATGCGCTGACGCGGCGTGCGCTGCCGCTGGCGCTGGCCGAGACCGTGGCCGATCCCGAAAACGGCCGTGCGTTCTATCTCGCCGCCGGCATGCACGTGCGCCTCGGCGGCGTCGAGGCGGGCCGGCGCTCGATCGAAGCCGCCTTGCGCCTGCAACCGGATGATTTCGGGACGCTCTACAACGCAGCATGCACCTATGCACGCCTGGACGAACACGGGCGCGCACTCGATCTGCTCGAGCGCGCCGTTTCCTCGGGCCACGGATTCCGCGACTGGATCGAACATGACCCCGATCTGGACAACCTGCGTGGATTGCCGCGCTATCGCGAAATCATGTCGCGGTTTGATTCCGATCAACGACGATGACCCCATGGGTTGAGTGCCGGCACAATCGATGCGTGTACCGCGACCGCGCATGCTGCAGGATTGGCGATAAACTGTGCGAATGTTCGACACCGTTCCTACGCTCGACTGCAATGGCCGCGCACTGAAACTCGACCAGCCTCGCATCTGCGGCATCCTCAATCTCACCGATGACTCGTTTTCCGGGGACGGCCTGCGCGGTGACGTGGACGCCGCGGTCGCGCAGGGCGTGGCGATGGTGGAGCAGGGCGCGGACATGCTGGATGTCGGCGCGGAATCCACCCGCCCCGGCGCCGGGGCGGTGGATGCGGAAACCGAAATCGCGAGGGTGGTACCGGTCATCGAGGCGCTGGCGAGTCGCGTCGCGGTACCGGTTTCAATCGATACATCCAAGCCTGAAGTAATGCGCGCGGCGGTCGCCGCCGGCGCGGGGATGATCAACGACGTTTTCGCATTGCGCCGCGAAGGCGCGCTGGACGCAGTGGCGGAGCTGAAGGTGCCGGTGTGCCTGATGCACATGCAGGGCGAGCCCCGCACGATGCAGGACGCCCCGCATTACGACGACGTCGTGGGCGAGGTGCATCGGTTCCTGGCCGAGCGCGTGTTCGCCTGCGAGATGGCCGGCATCGACAAGCGAAGGGTACTGGTCGACCCGGGATTCGGTTTCGGCAAGACGCTTCAGCACAACCTTGCATTGTTGCGCGCGCTGGACCGGTTCCGTGGCCTGGCAGCCGGCGTGTTCGTGGGTTTATCGCGCAAGGCGATGATCGGCACCTTGACGGCTCGCGGCAGCGGAGCCGCCCGCGCCGCCGGCTCGGCAGCCGCCGCGATGATCGCGGTGCAACGCGGTGCCATGGTCGTGCGCGTGCACGACGTCGCCGCCACCTGCGACGTGCTGGCGGTATGGCACGCCGTGGACGAGGGCGACACGCCGGTGAAATCCGCGCCTAGGCCGTTCGGCTCGCAGCGCTTCGGCGATGATTGATACGCGGGCCGTGTGCGCGCAGTATGCTGCGGCCTTCGCAAGACAACCGTGAAGGCGAGCATGGCGGGAACCCGCAAGTATTTCGGTACCGACGGCGTGCGCGGCAAGGTCGGCCAGTGGCCGATCACCGCGGAATTCATGTTGAAGCTGGGTCGCGCCGCCGGCGTGGTGCTGGGCAACGGCCGGCGTCCGCTGGTGCTGATCGGCAAGGACACGCGTGTGTCCGGGTACATGTTCGAATCCGCGCTCGAGGCGGGGCTGGTCGCAGCCGGTGCCGACGTGGGCCTGCTGGGACCACTGCCGACGCCGGGTGTGGCGCAATTGACGCGCGAACTGGGCGCCAGCGCTGGCATCGTGATCAGCGCCTCGCACAATCCCTACGAAGACAACGGGATCAAGTTCTTTTCCGCGGATGGCGAGAAGCTCGACGACGCGGTGGAAGCCCGGATCGAGCAGGAGATCGACGCCCCGTTCGCCACCGTCGCGCCCGAGCGCCTCGGCAAGGCCCGCCGCATCGATGACGCGGTCGAACGCTACGCGCGTTTTTGCCTCGGTACACTCTCGACGCCGCCGGATCTCTCCGGCATGCACATCGTGCTCGATTGCGCGCATGGCGCGACCTATGTGGTCGCGCCGAAGGTGTTTGCCTCGTTGGGTGCGCGCGTCACGCGCATCGGTTGCGAGCCGGATGGCTTCAACATCAATCGCGAAGTTGGTTCGACCCATCCGGCCACGTTGCGTGGTGCGGTGATCGAGCAGCACGCCGATCTAGGCATCGCCTTCGACGGCGACGGCGATCGGGTGCAGATGATCGACCGCAACGGCGAACTCGCCGATGGCGACGACCTGTTGTACGTGCTGGCAAGGGATTGGCTCGCCCGCGGGTCGTTGCGCGGTCCCGTGGTCGGCACGTTGATGAGCAATTTCGGGCTGGAACGGGCATTGACCGGCGCCGGCGTTCGCTTCCTGCGCGCCAATGTCGGCGACCGCTATGTGTTGCAGCAACTGAAGCAACACGGCGGTACGCTGGGTGGCGAGACGTCGGGACACATCCTTTGCCTCGACCGGGCGAGTACCGGCGACGGCATCGTGTCGGCACTGGCGGTGCTGGACGCGCTGGCGCACGCGGGGAAGAATCTGTCGGAGGCCCGCGCCGGCCTGGCGAAGCTGCCCCAGATCACGCGCAATGTCCTCGCGAACGGCGCGCGCGAGGTGGTTGCCGCCGCGCAGGTGCAGCACACCCTGGAGCAAGTGCAGCAGGCGTTGCGAGGTCGCGGCCGCGTGGTGCTGCGCCCTTCAGGCACCGAACCGCTGGTGCGGGTCACGATCGAGGGAGACGACGCGGACGAAGTGCAGGTGCTGGCCGCGCGGCTGGCCGATGCGGTCACCGTCGCGGCCGGACGCCGGGTGGCCGACGCGGGCGAATAGGGACGTTTGCGTGATGCAAAGCCCGCCCCGCGGACTGGGCCCGCGGGACGACCGGCATTCACGCCATCTGGCTGGCCGCGAAATCCCAGTTCACCAGGTTCCAGTACGCAGCGACGTACTTGGCGCGCGCGTTGCGGTAGTCGATGTAATACGCGTGTTCCCACACGTCGCAGGTCAGGAGGGGACGATCACTGCCGGTGATCGGGGTGCCGGCGTTGGACGTCGACACCAGGCCCAGCGAACCGTCGGCACGCTGCACCAGCCATGCCCAGCCGGAGCCGAACGTGCCGGTCGCGATCTTGGCGAATTCGTCCTTGAACTTGACCACGTCGCCGAAGGCCTTGGTGATCGCATCCGCCAGCTTGCCCGTTGGGTCACCACCGCCCCTGGGTGAGAGCGAGTTCCAGTAGAAGGTGTGGTTCCACGCCTGTGCGGCGTTGTTGAACATGCCGCCGGTGGCCTTCCTGACGATGTCCTCGAGGCTCATGTCGGCGAAGTCGGTGCCCTCGATCTGCTTGTTGAGGTTGTCGACGTAGGCCTTGTGGTGCTTGCCGTAGTGGTAATCCAAGGTTTCCTCGGAGATGTGCGGGGCCAGTGCGTTGCGTTCGTAGGGAAGCGGGGGAAGTTCGATCGCCATGGAGTGCTCCTTGGAAGGTTGTGGAACGGGGAATGGAGGCGTGCTTGAAGGGTGCGCCTGATACAATGCGCGGCATTCGCACGACACCAATCCCCATTCTAGACCGTTAAAGCCATGGACGTAATCGAACGCATCAAGCAGACGCTGGCCGAACACCCCATCGTGCTGTACATGAAGGGCACCCCCGAATTCCCGATGTGCGGCTTTTCGATGCGCACTTCGCAGGCGCTCGGCGCCACCGGTGCCGAATACTTCTCGGTGAACGTGCTGGAAGACCCCGAGATCCGCGCCAACCTGCCGCGCTTCTCGAACTGGCCGACCTTCCCGCAGCTCTACATCAACGGCGAGTTGATCGGCGGCTGCGACATCACGCTGGAGCTGTACGAGTCCGGCGAGCTGCAACGCATGGTCGACGAAGCCGCCAAGCCAGCGGCGGCGCAATGAGCCTAGCCGTCGCGCGTCTGCCGGCGGACTGGACGCTCGCCGCGGATTCGCTGGCGGGACGCGTCGTCCTGATCACCGGTGCCGCGGGTGGCCTCGGCCGCGCGTCCGCCTTGGCCTGCGCCAGCGCTGGTGCCACCGTGCTGCTGGCGGACCGCAAGGCGCGCTCGCTCGAACCCGTCTACGACGAGATCGCCGCGCTCCCGGGGGCGCCGCAACCGGTCCTGCAACCGATGGACCTGCAGGGCGCATCGCCGCTGGAGTACCAGAACTTCGCCGAATCGGTCGAACGCCAACTGGGACGGCTCGATGGCGTGGTGCACGCCGCGGTGAAGTGCGAGGGGCTGACCCCGCTTTCGATACTGTCGCCCGAGGAGTGGATCACGACGCTGCATGTCGATTTATCCGCACCGTTCCTGCTGACGCAGGCGTGCATGCCGTTGTTGCTGGCGCGCGAGGACAGCGCCGTGGTATTCGTGCTGGACGATCCGGACCGGATGGGTCGCGCGCATTGGGGCGCGTACGGCGTCGCCAAGGCCGGGCTCGGGGGCCTGGCTTCGATCCTGCACGAAGAGACCGACGAATCCGGTTTGCGCGTGCATACCCTGTTGCCGGCGCCGATGCGCACCGCGCTGCGACGCACCGTATGGGCGGGCGAAGATCCGATGAGCATCGCGACACCCGAGGCGGCCGCACGGGCGGTCGTGTATCTCCTGTCACCCGCTGCAGGTGCCGCGCGCGGCAAGCTCCTGGATTTGCGGGACTCCGCCAACGACAAGGGGTGACCCATGCACACGCAGATGACCGTGCTGTCGGCGGGCGTGATGCTGTTCCTTGTGCTCGATCCAATCGGCAACGTGCCGTTTTTCCTGTCCATCCTCAAGGAAGTGCCGCCCCGGCGCCGGCGCTGGGTGATGGTGCGCGAGTTGCTGATCGCGCTGGGCGTGCTGGTCGCATTCCTGCTGGGTGGCCGCGAGTTGCTGGCGATCATGCAGCTTCGCCAGGAAGCGATCAGCATCGGGGGCGGCATCGTGTTGTTCCTGATCGCGATCAAGATGGTGTTCCCGCCGAAGGACGGCGGGATTTTCGGCCCGGCGGGGGAAGGCGAGCCTTTCATCGTGCCGTTGGCGATCCCGGGCGTCGCCGGTCCGTCGGCGATGGCTGCGCTGTTGCTGCTGACCAGCACCCAGCCCGGCCGCGAGGTGGAATGGGGCATCGCGCTGCTGGGCGCCTGGCTTGCCACGGCCGCGATCCTGCTGACCTCGACCTGGCTGTTCAAGCTCCTGGGCGAGAGTGTGCTGACCGCGCTGGAACGCGTGATGGGCATGCTGTTGATCGCGCTGTCGGTGCAATTGTTTTTGGGCGGGCTCGAAACCTACCTGCATGCGAATTGACGCGGTGGCGTGGATTCCCGTGCGGGTGATCGCCGCACCATGAGACAGCCTGCTATCTTGGCGGCATTCGCCAAAGGACCGACCCGAACGACCGTCCGGCCCGCCGTCTCCGGCCAGCTGTTGCCTGGCGCGACTTGCCGGGCCGTTTCCGCGCAGAGACCTTGCCCATGAATGATGTCAACCACCGATCCGGGGCGCGAGCGGCCACGGTCAACGCCCGGGTCGCACCGGCGGGCGCGCTGGACGTGTTGTCGCGCGACGAGATTGCCCGCCTGCACGACGCCACGGACAAGGGGCTGCATGCGTTGCTGCGTTCATGCGCACTTGCTGTGCTGACATCGGGTTCGATTCAGGACAGCGCCCGCGCGATGTACGAGCAATACCCGGACTTCGACATCCAGGTGCTGCAGCAGGATCGAGGCGTGATGCTGGATCTCGTGAGCGCGCCGGCACAGGCGTTCGTCGACGGCAAGATCATCCGCGGCGCGAACGAATTGCTGTACGCGGTCGTGCGCGACATCGTGTACGAATCCGTCAAGCTCGAATCCGGGGAATTCAACCTCGAGGATTCCAGTGGCATCACCCATGCGGTGTTCGATATCCTGCGCAACGCTCGGGTGCTGCACGCACGCTTCGACCCCAATCTAGCGGTTTGCTGGGGTGGCCATTCGATCTCGCGCGAGGAGTACGACTACACCAAGGAAGTCGGCTACCAACTGGGCCTGCGCGGCATGGACATCTGCACCGGGTGCGGACCGGGTGCGATGAAGGGACCGATGAAGGGCGCGACCATCGCCCACGCCAAGCAGCGCCATTACGAGAATCGCTACATCGGCCTGACCGAGCCCAGCATCATTGCCGCCGAGTCGCCCAATCCGATCGTGAACAGCCTGGTGATCCTGCCGGACATCGAGAAGCGGCTGGAAGCCTTCGTGCGTATCGGCCACGGCTTCATCGTGTTCCCCGGCGGCGTGGGCACCTGCGAGGAAATCCTTTACTTGCTGGGCATCCTGCTGAATCCGGCCAACGCGAACGTGCCGTTTCCGCTGGTGTTCACCGGGCCGGAATCCGCGGCGCCCTATTTCCAGCAGATCGACAGGTTCCTGAGGCTGGTGCTGGGCGCGGATGCCGCCAAGCGTTACCGCATCGTCGTCGATGATCCGGTGGAAGTGGCGCACGCGATCCAGCAGGGCATCGAAACCGTGCGTGACCATCGCGTCGAAGAACACGATGCGTTCTTCTTCAACTGGGAGATCAGCATCGACCTGCGCTTCCAGCAACCGTTCCGGCCCACCCACGAAGCCATGGCCGCGCTGGATCTGCGGCGAGGCCGACCAGCGCACGAGCTGGCCGCCGACATGCGCCGCGCGTTTTCGGGCATCGTTGCCGGCAACGTCAAGGAGGAAGGCATGGGGCTGGTCGAGAAGAACGGTCCCTACGAAATCCACGGCGACCCGGAATACATGCATGCGCTCGATACGCTGCTGCGGAGTTTCGTCGCGCAGCACCGCATGAAGCTGCCCGGCAGCAAGTACGTGCCGTGCTACCGCATCGTCTCCGCCGAAGGCCAAGGCAAGTAGCCCCATGCCGTCCATCCGCCCGCTGTCGCCTGAACTCGTCAACCAGATCGCCGCCGGCGAGGTGATCGAGCGGCCGGCGTCGGTTGTGAAGGAACTGGCCGAGAACAGCCTGGACGCGGGCGCGCGTCGCATCGAAATCGAGGTCGAGCAGGGTGGCACGCGGTTGATCCGGGTGCGCGACGACGGTGCCGGCATCGCGCCGGACGAATTGCCGCTGGCGCTGGCGCCGCACGCGACCAGCAAGATATCGACATTCGACGAGCTGGTCCGAGTGGCCAGCATGGGGTTTCGCGGCGAAGCGCTGGCGTCGATCGCATCGGTGTCGCGGATGACCCTGGCTTCGCGCCGAGGGCAGGACGCGCACGGTGCGCGGCTGGAGGCACGCGCAGGCCAGGTACCGCAGCCTGCCGCGCATCCCGTCGGCACCACCGTCGAAGTGCGCGACCTTTTCCATGCCGTGCCGGCGCGGCGCAAGTTCCTGCGCGCCGAACGCACCGAGTTCGGCCACATCGACGAACTCGTGCGCGGTCTCGCCCTGGCCCGGCCGGATGTCGAATTCCGCCTGGCCCACAACGGCAAGCCGGTGCGGATGCTGAAACCGGTCAGTGGCGATGCCGCGCAATTGCAGCGTGCCGGAGAACTCCTGGGCGAGACGTTCGCGCACAACTGCCTGCGCGTCGAACATGCCGCCGCCGGTTTGCGCCTGGCGGGCTGGATCGGGTTGCCGACGGCGTCCCGCGCCCAGGCCGACCAGCAGTATTTCCACGTCAACGGTCGGCTGGTGCGGGACCGTAGCGTGGCGCATGCCGTGCGCCAAGCGTACGAGGATGTGCTCTACCACGGCCGGCATCCGGCATTCGTGTTGTTCCTCGAACTGGATCCGGCTGCGGTGGACGTGAACGTGCATCCAGCCAAGCGCGAGGTACGGTTCCGCGACGCGCGCCTGGTGCACGATTTTCTTTTCCACGCCCTGCGTGATGCGGTCGCGCACGCGCGGGCAGGCGGGACGGGGCCGCCCGCGATGCCATCGACGTCGCCGCGCGACATATCGGACCTTGCGCCCCGCACTCCATCCGATTTCGGGCTGCCGCCTCGCCAATTCGCCCTCGGCGTGCGCGAGGCGCCTGTCGACGCCTATGCCACGCTGCTGGGCACGCATGCGGTTGCTTCGACGGGATCCGCAACATTGCCGGAAACCGGTCCGGGCGACGTGCCTCCGTTGGGTTACGCGCTGGCGCAACTCGCCGGGATCTACATCCTTGCCGAGAACGCCGGCGGGCTGGTGCTGGTCGACATGCACGCCGCGCACGAACGCGTCACTTACGAGAGGCTGAAGGCGGCGCGCGCGGCCAACGACGTGCGCTCGCAACACCTGCTGGTGCCCGAGGCCATTGCGGTCAACGAACGGGAGGCCGCCGCCGCCGAGGAGCATGCCGAGGCGCTGGCGGCATGCGGATTGGAGATCGGTCGCAGCGGTCCGCGCCAGGTCACCGCGCGCCGGATCCCGGCCCTGCTCGACGGCGCCGATGTGGCGCAGCTTGCGCGCGACGTGCTTGGCGAGCTCGCCGAGCACGGCAGTTCGCGCCGGCTGGAGGAGTTACAGAACGACTTGCTTTCGACGCTGGCTTGCCACGGTTCGGTGCGTGCGCATCGGCGCCTGACCGTCCCGGAAATGAACGCGCTCTTGCGCGAGATGGAAGCGACCGAGCGATCCGGCCAGTGCAACCACGGGCGGCCGACTTGGACGCAGCTTTCGATCGCGGAGCTCGATCGGCTTTTCCTGCGTGGACGGTAGACGTGCGATCATTGCCGGCCTTCGAGGCAACGGGCTGCCCGGCGACTGGGCGTGTCTCGACTCCTTGAGCACCGGACGGCCACTGGGTTCGCCATCCATTGCCGGGCGCTTTTGCCCGGCTTCCCGCAATCGCCGCTGCGCGTGGACAGCATGACGACCGACAGCGACGCCTATGTACGCGACATCGAACGTTGGCATGCCGAGCGCATCCGGCGGCTTATCGCGCCGGAGGGCTGGCTGAGCCTGGTCGGGCTGGAATGGCTGAAGCCGGGCGCCAACCGCATCGGCAGTGCCGCGGACAACGACATCGTGCTGGCCAAGGCACCGGGGAGGCTCGGCGAGATCGCGTGGGGCGACGACGGTGTCGTTTCGATCGAGCTTGCCGCGGATGCATCCGCGACCATCGACGGCCGACATGCCGCGCACGCGATCCTGGAGGACGACAGCCACGCGAACCCGACCACCGTGGCTTTCGGCACGATGAACTTCATCCTGGTCGACCGCGGCGGCCGCAAGGGTTTGCGCGTGCGCGACAGCGAAGCGGAGACCAGGACGCGTTTCGCCGGCATCGAACGGTTTCCGGTGGACCCCCGATGGCGGATCGAGGCCGACTGGCTGCCGCAGGACCCGCCGCTGGAGCTCGCGACCGGTACCGCGATCGGTACCATCGAGCGGTATCCGGCGCCGGGCAGGGCGGCATTCGAGCGCGATGGCCAACGATTCGAGTTGTACCCGGTGCTGGAAGCGCCCGGCGATCGGCAGTTGTTCCTGATCTTCGCCGATGCCACCTCCGGCAGGCAGACCTATGGCGCGGCACGCTTCCTGTACACCGACATGCCCCGCGAAGGCAGGATCGTGCTTGATTTCAACAAGGCCTACAATCCGCCGTGCGCGTTCACCCCGTATGCGACCTGTCCATTGGCGCCACCGGAGAACCGCCTCGAATTGGCGGTGGCGGCGGGCGAACTGAAGTACCGGAAACCCTTTTGAAATCGGGAACTTTTCGATGCCCATGGCGCTCAAAGCATGGGTCGTGGGGGATCGCTGCGAACGAACACGGTGTGGAACGGATAACGGGTCTGGAATCGAAATGAACAGGATCGTCATCGCGATGGTGCTGGTTGCCGGTTTGGCTTGGCCGCTGCAGCGCGCGCTCGCGCAGCAACCCAAGGCAACGACGCCCGCAGGCGATCGTTCCGAACTCTCCTATGCACTGGGCTACGAAGCGGGGCTCGACCTGGGTCAACGCAAGCTTGATGTCGATATCGCGACCGTGCTGCGCGGCGTCCGGGACGGTTATACGCGCAAGAAGCCGGAGTATCCGCCGCAGCAGATGCAGCAAGTGGTCCAGAAGATGGAGCGGCAGATGCTCGCCCAGGCGCGCGCCGCGTACGTGAAACTGGCTGCCACGAACCTGCAGAAGGCACGCAAGTTCTTTGCCGAGAACGGCAAGAAGCAGGGGGTGGTCACTTTGCCGTCGGGCGTCCAGTACAAGGTGCTCGATGGCGGCAGCGGTGGCAAGAGCCCGACCATCGACAGCGACGTGACGCTGCAATACCGCGGCGAATTCCTCGACGGCACGGTATTCAACGATACCGAGGATAGCGGCAAGCCCGTGGTATTTCCGGTCAAGTACATGATCCCTGGCTGGCGCGAAGTCATCACCCGCATGCACGTCGGTGATCACTGGCAGGTGTTCGTTCCCCCCGACCAGGCCTATGGAATACGCGGCCAATTGCCGCGCATCGGCCCCAACGAGGCACTGGTGTTCGACATCCACCTGCTCGGGGTCAAGCCTTAGCTCCGCTGCGGCCGTGGGTTCGCTCCGGACTTCGCGCATCGGAATCGCAGGTTGCGCTGCATTGCGCTAGGCTTGCCGGATGCAGGCTGGAATCTCCCGTTTCCGCGACGACGTGCCGTTGAGTCCGTGCATCGGCATCTGCACCATGGACGCGGACGGCTTGTGCCGCGGCTGCCGCCGCACGTTGGCTGAGATCGCGCGCTGGGGCACGATGAGCGATAGTGATCGCAGGCGCTGGATGCGCGAGGTGCAACCCTCGCGACCGCCACCACGCCGATGACGGGCTGGATCGAAGCCGTCGCGCGGGCACTGCATCCGCTGGATGCCCCGCCCGGTCCCCCTGGCTGGAACCACGACCATCTGGTGGAACTGATCGGGGATGCCCCGCGACGCGACGCGGCCGTGCTGATGGCCGTGCGTGACATTGCCGAGCCAAGGGTGGTGTTCACCGTGCGTCGGGAGGACCTGGCACACCATGCCGGCCAGGTGAGTTTCCCCGGTGGTGGTGTCGAGGAGGGAGATACCGATGCCGTGGCGACCGCCTTGCGCGAAAGCCGCGAGGAGATCTCGCTGCGGCCCGGGGCCACAGAGCCGCTCGGCTACCTCGACCCGTTGGAAACGATCAGCGGTTACTGCGTGACGCCGGTGGTGGCGCGCCTTGCACATGATGCGATGCTGGTCCCGCAGCCCGGCGAAGTGGCACGTGTGTTCGAAGTGCCGCTGCGGTTCCTGCTCGACCCCGCCAACCTGCGGCAATTCGAGTATCGCTCGCGCGGGAAAACCCGTGGGGTCTATGAATACGTCGGGATCGAACCCCGCATCTGGGGCGCGACCGCGGCGATGCTCGTGAACCTGATTCGCAGAATGGGGCGCATGCCGTGAATGCGGCCAATCGCCGCTGTGCGGCCCGCCGCGATTGTCGGCGGGCATCCCGCGCGCCCGGCGGCGTTCTAATCCGCGGTGCCAGTCATATTCCCGGCCCGGGGCGTACCGCGGCGTGTACACTCGAACGCCCGCTGCAGGGCGACGCGCGATCCGCCGTCGGGTCGCGCGTTCCGGAGCTTCCATCCCATGCATGACGTATTGATCGATGCCCACTCGCTCGCAGCCTTGCCGGCGACGGACGTACTGATCGTGGATTGCCGGTTCGCGCTGGCCGATGCAGGCAAGGGCGAGCGCGATTTCCTGCAGGCGCACGTGCCGGGCGCCGTGTATGCGAGCCTTGATCGGGACCTGTCCGATCTCTCCAGGACCGGCATGGGGCGGCACCCCTTGCCGGCCGTCGAATCATTCGCGCTGACGTTGTCGGGCTGGGGATGGAGACAAGGCCAGCGCATGGTGGCTTACGACGATGCGGGCGGTGCGCTGGCCGCGGCACGACTGTGGTGGATGCTCGCGGGCGTTGGCATCGCCGCGAGCGTGCTGGACGGTGGCTGGCAGGCCTGGGTGCAAGCCGGGCTGCCCGTCGAACACGGAGCGGCTGCACCCCGCCGCGCGACGCCCGTCGCACTGCGCTTCGATCCGAAGCGGGTGGTGTATTACGAGGAACTGGAATCGCTGCGCGGACAGCCATCCACGCTGCTGCTGGACGCACGTGCCGCGCCGCGCTTTCGCGGCGATTCGGAACCGCTCGACCGGGTCGCGGGCCACGTGCCGGGGGCACGCAATCGTCCGTTTTCGGCTAACCTCGCAGGTGACGGCCGCTTCAAGCCGGCGGACACATTGCGGGCGGAGTTCGCCGCCCTGTTGGAGGCGCATGCCCCAGGCGACGTCGTGCACATGTGCGGGTCGGGAGTCACGGCTTGCCACAACCTGCTGGCGATGGAAGCCGCCGGGCTGCTCGGCTCGCGCCTGTTCGCGCCATCCTGGAGCGGGTGGTGCAGCGATCCTGCGCGCGCGGTCGCCACCGGCGACTAGCCGGTTCGCCACAAAACCCGGGCCGCCAACCTCGTCTCGCCTTGGCGTTTGCCGGTGGCCTGCAGGTGCGCAACGGAGCGTCGCCAACGTGTACGTGCATGCCGCCGGCGCGAAGTGCCCGGCGGGAGCGACAGCCAGGCCCGCGGCGATGCCGTCCCGTCTCCGGCTGGATGGACGAGAGTGAGAGCAGCCGCGAGGCCGGCCAGCCGGAGCTCACAACGTACAGCCCTTGTTCCCGGATGCCGGTACGCCGCTCACGATGCTTGATGCAAGCGCGCGGCCCCGCGGCGCCGTCCGGTTGCGCCGCATTCGGGCCTCCCGGGACCGCAGTTTGTCGTCCACCACCGGATCGCCGATAAAATTGCCTTCGATATAGTTGCCTTGACAAATACTGTTTTGGCTATATTATCCACAGCGTGAAAAATGCCGCCCTCCCATCGCAGACGCCATTCGGCCTGTGCCGCCTGATCGGTCAGATCCGCGGTGAAATCGTGCTCGGCATCGAACGGGCGTTGAACGAGGAAGGTGTGGATCTCAATTTCAGCCAGTTCCTTGCGCTCAAGCGACTGGGTGAGGATGGAGCGATGGCGCCTGGCGAACTGGCGCGTGTCCTCAACTACAGCCCGGGCGCGCTCACCCGCCTGCTCGACAAGCTGGAACAGATGGGATACCTGCAGCGCGTGCCCGACCCGGCGGACCGGCGCGCCTTGCGGCTGGAACTGACGGCATCCGGCCGCGAGATCCATGCGCGCATCCTGGCCTGCGGCAACGCCGCCGCGGAACGCGCGTTCTCCAAGATCACGCGCAACGAGCGCCTCCAATTGCACGGCTTGCTGGTGCGCGTACTGGACCACATGCACGGCGAGCGGGAACGGCTCGCCGGCTCCTGAACCGACGGAACTTCCATCACCATGAACCCCGTGCCCAAATCGCGCAGCGGTAGCCTCTTCGTCGTGCTGGCGGCCGCGTTGCTGGGCGGCTGTGCGAGTACCGGTGGCTTGCAGCCGACCGCTACGCCCATCCGTCCGGCCGACCTCCGAGCCGAGCGCAGCCTTGCCGGCGTGAACCTGGATGCTGCTGCCTGGCCACGGCAGGACTGGTGGAAGGCCCTGCATGATCGGCAACTGGACTCGTTGGTCGCGCAGGCGCTGGCCGACAATCCCGACATGACGCTGGTCGATGCGCGCGTGCGTGCGGCGCTGGCCGCCGCCGGCGCCGCCGATGCCGCACGCAAGCCAAGCCTGAACGGCGGCGCGAGCATCGCCGGGGCGCGCGTGCCGCCATTGCTGCCGCCGCTGGCTTCCGGGCATTTCGGCGTGATCCGCTACGGCTATCTCAGCTTCAAGTGGGACATCGACCTCTGGGGCGGCAAGCGTGCCGCATGGCAGGCGGCCGTGGGCAACGCGCGCGCTGCGCGGGTCGACGCGCAGGCCGCACGCCTGAAGCTCTCGGCCGACGTAGTGCAGGCTTATTTCAACCTTGCCGGCGCCTACGCACAGCGCGACCTGGCACGGGAGGAATTGCAGCGCGCCGAGGATTTCCTCAGGCTGACCAGGAAGCGTGTCGCCAACGGCATCGACAGCCGGTTCTCGCTGGCGCGCATCCAGAGCGAGACCGCGAGCGACCGCGCCCATCTCGAAGCGGCGCAGGGCGCGGTGCAGACGGGCGGGTTGATGCTGGCCGAGTTGCTCGGCAAGGGGCCCGATCGCGCGCTGGACATCCAGCCACCGCGCCTGCCCGCGATTCCCGCCCTGGCGATCCCGAGCGACCTGCCCGCGGATCTGTTGGGACGCCGTCCGGACGTCGTGGCCGCACGCTGGCGCGTGGAAGCGGCCGGTAAGGACATCAAGGCCGCGAGGACGAAATTCCT
>JAJXWZ010000071.1 GCA_021781345.1 Pseudomonadota bacterium | reverse complement strand
GCTGTTTGGTTACGGTTCGCTGATCTACAAGGTGGATTTTCCGTACCTCGAGCGTCGGCCAGCCAGGATCCACGGCTGGTCGCGGCGGTTGTGGCAGGGTTCGCACGACCACCGCGGTACACCGCGGCAACCGGGTCGAGTGGCGACGCTGGTCCCCGAGGCCGGCGCGGTATGCGTCGGCATGGCATATCGGGTGACGCCGGAAACCTTCCAGCAGCTCGATTTCCGCGAGAAGAACGGTTACCTGCGTTCTACCGTCGTGCTGGATTTCGGTGATGGCGCATCGGCCGATGGCGTGGTCTACATCGCCGCCTCCGACAACGCCGCATGGCTGGGTCCGGCCGACGATGCCGACATCGCGCGTCACGTGATGGCATCGTCGGGACCGAGCGGCAGCAACGCCGATTACGTGTTCGGGCTCGGCGAGGCACTGCGCCAGCTCGGCGTCGACGATCCGCATGTGTCCTCGGTCGAGGCACACCTGCGTGCGCTGAAGGCAGCCGGTTGACCGGTGAACCAGCTCAGGCCTGGGCGCGCATTCGCAATCCGCGTGGCGTCAATGCGTGTTCGATCACTTCGAATACGCCCTGCATCGCCAGTGCCAATAGCGCGGCCGGCACGGCGCCTTCCATGATCAGGCCGATATCGTCGAGGCGGATGCCGGTGAGGATGGGTTGGCCGTAGCCGCCGGCACCGATCAGCGCCCCCAGGGTCGCCGTCCCTACGTTGATGACTGCGGCGATCTTGACACCAGCCAGGACCGAACGCAGTGCCTGGGGCAATTCCACCCGCCACAGGCGCACCCGAGGCGGCAAACCCAGTGCCGTGGCAGACTCCAGCAAGGTCGGATCGATGCCGGTCAAGCCGGCGTGGGTGTTGCGCACGATCGGCAGCAGGCTGTAGAGGAACAGAGCCGCGATCGCAGGCTTGGCGCCGATGCCGAACAGCGGGATCATGAACACGAACAGCGCCAGGGAGGGTACGGTCTGCAGGATGCCAGTCAAGCCGAGCACGATTTGTCCGAGCCGGCGGCGGCGCGCGGCGAAGATGCCCAATGGAACCGCGAACAGGATCGCGAGCGAAAGCGAGATGCCGACCAGCACCAGGTGTTCGAGGGTGTAGCGGCCAAGCTGCCGCCAGAAACCCCGCGTCGAGCCTCTGCCGGCGCCCACGCCGAGAAAGCCCGCGGCGACGCTGCGCGCATCCTTGCCGTCCAGCTTGACGGCCTTGTTCATCGCGCGCATCTGGCTTGTATCGATGCTTCCGGCGAGGTCCTGCAACGCGGCGACGAAGCGCGGCGCGCGCTTTTCGAGGTCAAGGCGGTACAGGTAGACGGCGTCGTAGCGGGGAAAAAAGTGCTTGTCGTCCTTCAGCACGCGCAGATGGTAGTAGGCGATCTCGGCGTCGGTGCTGTAAAGGTCGATCGCATCGACGGCGCCGGAGGCGAGCGCGCGATAGGCCAGCGAATGATCCATCCCGCGCGCGTCCATCGGCAGGTGGTAGGCGTGCTTCAACCCGGGCCAACCGTCGGCACGATTCATGAACTCGTTGGAGAACGCGAGCTTCAAGCCGGGATGCCGGGCCAGGTCGGAAATGCTGCGGATATGCAGCCTCGCGGCTTCCTTTTCGCGCATGCCGATCGCGTAGGTGTTGTTGAATCCCAGTGGATCGGTGATGCCGATACCGAGTTTCGCGAGGCGTGCGCGCAGCACGGCGATGCCCCCATCGGGCGGCAGATCGCGCAGCAATTCGTGGGTGAGCGTGCCGGTGTATTCGGGATAGGCGTCGATGTCGCCACGGGCCAGCGCACTCCACAGGATGCGGGTGCCGCCGAGGCTGCGCCGATGCCGCACCTGGACGCCTCGCTCGCGCCCGGCCAGCCTCGCGATTTCGCCCAGTACCACGGACTCGGTGAAATTCTTCGAGCCGGCCACCACGACTGGCGCGCCACCTGCGGGCGCCGCAGGCACACTGGCTGCCGGTGGCACGATGGCGATCAGCGGCAGCCAGGCGAACAGGAGGGCGAGCCCGCGCTTCATGCCGAACCGCCCGGGAGATTGCGATGCGCGGCGAGGAATTCGCGAACGAAGTCATCGACGGGCGCGTTGCGGAAATCCTCGATGCTGCCGTCCTGCAACACGCGGCCGTCCCGCATCAGGATCAACCGCGTGCCGAAGAACGCGGCTTCGGCCATGTCGTGGGTGACCATGATGACGGTCTTGCCAAGACGCCGGAAAATCTCACGCAGGTCGTCCTGCAGGTTGTGGCGGACCAGCGGATCGAGCGCGCCGAGCGGCTCGTCGAGCAGCAGGGTGGGCGGATCCAGCATCAGGGCCCGCATCAACGCGACGCGCTGGCGTTGTCCGCCCGACAGTTCGGCGGGGAAACGCGTCAGCAGGTCCGGATGCAGGTGCGCAAGCTCGGCCAGTTCGACCGCCCGTTCGCTCACCCGCGCTTTGCTCCAGCCGAGGTGGCGTGGCAACAGCGAGAGGTTGCCCAGCACCGTCAGGTGCGGAAACAGACCACCTTCCTGGATCACGTAACCGACGCGGCGGCGGACTGCCGGCAATGAATCGCGTCGCAGCGCTTCGCCGTCGCAAAGCACCATGCCGGCACTTGGCCATTCCAGGCCGATCAGGAGACGCAGCAGCGTGGATTTGCCCGAACCACTGCTGCCGATCAGGATGCTGGTGCGACCGCGCGGAAACGCGAGGCTGACATCAGCGACCGCGCGAACGCCGGCGAATGCACGGGTGACGCCCTGCAATGCGAAGGCGGCATCAGAGTCCGTGCAGACAGGCATCGTCGATGTCGCGCCGCTTGCGCCCGATCACGGCGTAGTAATACAGCATGCGCCCTTCGATCGACAGGCGGTGGCGGTAACGTTCCAGCCGATGCAGTTTCAGGTAGTCGTCGTGGACCATGCGCTTGACCAACCGCGAGAATCCGCTACCGTCATCGGTATCAAGGAAGGTTTCCTTGATGTTGAAGGCGACCCAGCCGTCGGATTTGACCAGATTGTAGGCGGCGGCGAAGGCCCGCACCGGAATGTCGCCGAAGCCGAGTGCGGCCACCGTAGTCATCGCGTCGAACTTCCACGCCCGCAGTTCCGCCAGCAAACCCGGGGACAATGCAGTCAGGTCGGCAACGTAATAGGCATCGTAGGCACCCGGACGGTCGCGGTCGGCGGCGCGTTCGGCTTCCTCGATGTTGTCGATGCCGACCACCCGGGCGGCGCCGTGCTGGACCAGCAATTCGCCGACCATGCCGTTGCCGGCGCCGACATCGAGCACGCGCATCTGGGTGGGATCGTCACCCGCCTTGGCGGCCGCGTCACGCAGGAGCTCGGTGAGCTTGGCGGGTGACGTGCACTTGAGCCGCTGGTAGAAGAGCTGCTCGTAGAGGCCGGGATGGTTGTAGATGTCGGCATAGTCGTGGAACTGGATGCGGCGCTCCTCGCCGTGTTCCATGATCATGAAATAGGCTTCGGCCTGGCTGGCCCTGGTCAGGTTGTCGGCGGGAAAACGGATGTGGTATCGCTGCGGACGCATGCTTCTCCTCGGCGTGGGCTGGAAGTCAAGCGTCGCGACGAAAAGAACATGACAGCCTGGTGAATCGCTGTGTCCGGACCCCCGATGCGCACCATGGCGCATGCCCGGCGACGCTGAAGTTCCACCGTATTGCATGCCTCACACGAATGCAAACAGCTATGTGTCTCGCACAGACGTCGACAAGCAGGTGCGATGTTGCTCAGTGCCGCGTACGTTTGCCGCCCGGATTCATCTCGACGCTGAGCGTGAAGCTGCGCTGCTCGCCGGGATGCATGGCGCCAACGCCGACCAGGCGCCTGGCGATCTCCTCGCCGCGCTCGTTGCGGATGGTCAGTACCATCGAATACTCCCAGGCGCCATTCTCGGCGGGGTTGCGGAAACTGCCCTCGACCCGCAAGGGCGTCAGCGCGGCGGGGGGCGCGAAATCACCGGCGGGCCCCGCGTAACGCAACTTGTGGTTGCAGGCAGGACAGATGTCCGCGCTTTCGAGGATGGTCTCGCGGCAGTGCGGGCAGGCACGCGTCGCGCCCGCGCCGCCCGCACCGGTGGTGGTCATTTGGCCTGGCCGTTGCCGTGGCCGTTACCCTTGTGGATCTCGGTCACGCCAGCCTTGTCGTCCTCCCATCCGAATTCGGCATGGCCACGCATGCGCGAGCCCTTGGCGACGCTGAAGGTCCTGGACTTGACGTCGCCGGTGAGCGAGCCGGACTGCAGCAACTCGACGTGCATCGCACTCTCGATGTTGCCGGTCAGCTCGCCGCCGACGGTCACGCGTTCCGCGCGCACGCTGCCGTTGACCTTGGCGCCGCTCTCTATCGTGAGATCGCCGTGCACGTTGATGTCGCCCTTGAAGCGACCGGCGATGCGGACATGGCCGGCGCCCTCGA
>JAJXWZ010000028.1 GCA_021781345.1 Pseudomonadota bacterium | reverse complement strand
CGCGATGTACGGCGAGGGTCGAGGCCGTTACGGAAACCCGCACCCCCGCCGGGATGCGAGGGCCGGTGGGTCCGCCGGCCGGGCGATCACGGACGATCGCGGGACAGCAGCTCGTTCAGCCGGCCGCTGCGGTCGGCGGCCGCGAGCTGGTCGAAGCCGCCCACATGCATGCCGTTGATGAAGATCTGCGGCACGGTGCGGGCACCGGGAGCCCTTTCCAGCATCGTGGCGCGCGCCGCGGGATCGGTATCGATGCGCAGTTCCCGCCAGTCGAGCCCCCTGGCTTTCAGCAGGTTTTTCGCGGCGATGCAGTACGGGCAGACCGCGGTGGAGTAGATTTCGATATCGGCCATGTCGGGCAACGCTTTTGGATTGGGTCATTTTATCGTCGGCGAAACCGGAGGTCCTGAACGAACCCCCTTGCCGCCGCGGATTCCGCCTAGACTCGAACCAAACGCCTCCCGGCCGGTCTTAACCGGTGCGAGTCGAGACCTTGCGAGCATGCCGTTCCACCTCCGCCGCCATCACCTGCTCACCCTCGTCGCCACGCTGGCGATGTCGCTGCCCGCGCTCGCCCAGCAGGCGGACGTGCGCCTGCCCAGCCTTGGCAGCTCGGCCGACACCATGATGTCGCCGCAGGAAGCGACGCAATACGGCGAGGAGTTCCTGCGCGAACTGCGCGCGGCGCACTTGGTACTGGACGACCCCCAGGTGGACCAGTACCTGCGGACGCTCGGCTACCGGCTGGCGTCGGTCAGCGCGGACCCGACCCAGCACTACACCTTCACCATGCTGGACATCCCCGAGATCAATTCCTTCGCGACCTTCGGCGGCTACGTGTTCATCTTCTCGGGCATGATGACCCTCACCCAGAATCAGGACCAGCTCGCGGCGGTGATGGCGCACGAACTGGCGCACATCAGCCAGCACCACCTGCAACGGGCCATGGAGGACGAGAAGAAATCCGCGCCGCTGTACGTGCTGGGGGCATTCGCGGCGGCGCTGGCGGCGGGCCGGGCCGACTCCGGCAATCGCGCCGTCGTGGCCAGCCCCTACGGCTACGGTTACGGCGGCAACGTTCCCTACGACAGCGGTTCCACCGATGCTGCCATGGGCGCCTTCTATTCGGTGATGGCGATGATGCAGCAGCACGAGATCGACTTCACCCGCAAGGACGAGGAGGAGGCCGACCACGTGGGCATCGAGACCCTGGCCAAGGCGGGATTCGATCCCGAGGCGATGGCCGACGTGTTCGCGCACATGCAAGCGGTATTGCGCCCGGGCGGCAGCGGCGGCATGGCCGCCGGCAACATCCCCGACTTCCTGCAGGACCATCCGGTCACCAGCGTGCGCATTGCCGATGCTCGAGCGCGGGCGCGCGTACTGGAAAAGGAATTGCATTTGCGCGTCGCCAAAGTCAACGGCGAGAAGCAGTACGAGATATCGGCCAACGCCGGTAGTCCGCTCGAGCCGAAGCTCCTGCCGCTGCCCTTCGTCGGACGCGGCATCTCGCTGACGGGCAATGATCCCGCGCGCAGTCCCAGCGAATCACAGTACGAGTTGATGCGCGAGCGCGTGCGCGTGCTGTCATCGAGCAATCCTCGCGCCGTCCTCGATTACTACCTGCGCAACATGGCTGCCAGCACCCGGTTCGCGGACGACGCATCCAACCGTTATGGCTATGCACTGGCGCTGATCCAGCTCGGACAGGCCGCCAAGGCGGTGCCGATCATGGCGAAGCTGGCGCAAGCCAGGCCCGACAACCTGACCCTGGCGCTGGGTCTTGCCGACGCCGAGCGCAGGGCAGGCCAGCGCAGCCGGGCCCTGCAACGTTACGCCTCGCTCAACGCCACGTGGCCGAACGACCCCGCGATCGTGCTGGACTACAGCCACGCCTTGCTGGACAGTGGCAGCAAGGCCGACGCGAAGACCGCGCAGGCGCTGCTGAAACCGATGCTCAACGACGACTCCGAGCCGTCGCTGTACGCGGCCTACGGCCACGCCTGCCACGTCGCGGGCGACGACGTGCACGCCGGCATCGCCTACGCCGACGCGACCTTCCTGTCCGGGCATGCCGCCGATGCGCTGGATCAACTGCATCGCCTGCTCAAGCGCCCCAACCTCGACTACTACAGCCGGGCCCAGATCGACGCACGGATCGCCCAGATCACGCCGATCGTGCTGGAGATCCGGCGGCGCCACCTGGACAGGGACCAGAACGGCAACGGCGATGGCAGCTCGCTGCAGCAGCGTCAAACCGGGTTGCACTTCGGTGCCTGTGCCGGTACGGCGTGCCTGCAGCCCTGAATCGGCGACCGAAGCTGCCGGCCGTGACGGGCTCGCGTATCATGCTGCTTTCTAGCCGTATTCGACTTCGTGCCATGAGCCCTGACCGACCTGTGCCGCGCCGGCTGTTGCCCGCCTTGACCGCGCCGTTCGTCCTCGCGTTCGCGCTGGCGCAAGCACGGGCCGCCCCGCCTCTTCCCGCACCGGCGGCCTCCTCGTCGGGCACGGTCGCCGCACCGGCGCACCCCCAAGTCGAGCTGAAGACCTCGATGGGCGACATCGTGGTCGAACTGTTCCCCGACAAGGCGCCGAAGACCGTCGCCAATTTCCTGCAGTACGTGAAGGACGGTTTCTACGACGGCACCGTGTTCCATCGGGTGATCCCGGGCTACCTGATCCAGGGCGGCCTGTATACGCGCGAGCTGCGGCCCAAGCGCACCCTGCCGCCGATCCCGGACGAAGCCAACAACGGCCTGTCCAACCTGCGCGGCACGCTGGCCGCCGCGCGCGGACCCGATCCCGATTCCGCCACCGCGCAATTCTTCGTCAACGTGGTCGACAATCCGCGCCTCGACTACATCGGCAACCAGAACGGCATGACCTGGGGTTACGCGGTCTTCGGCAAAGTCGTGAAGGGCATGGACGTTGTGGACAAGATCGACAACCTGCCGACCGGCCCGCAGGGTCCGTTCATCGGCGACGTGCCGCGTCCGCTGGTGGTGATCGAGAGCGCCAAGGTGATCGGCGAAGCCGCGCATCCCGTCGCGGAACCGGTCTCGCCGGTGACGGGCCAAGTTCCGGCGTCGGCGCCCGCCGCGAAGAAGAAGCCCGCGAAACACTGACCTGGTGTCCACGCTCTTCGTCTCCGACCTGCACCTCGATGACGCGCGCCCGCGCATCGTCGAACTGTTCGAGCACTTCTGCGCTGGCCCTGCACGCGATGCAGATGCCCTGTACGTGCTCGGCGACCTGTTCGAGGCCTACATAGGTGACGACGACGATGCCACCTTGAACCATCGCGTCGCCAGCGCGTTGCGTGGCGTGGCCAACGCCGGCGTGCCGGTGCATTTCATCGTGGGCAACCGCGATTTCCTGCTCGGCGATGACTACGCCCGCCGCTGCGGCATGGACATCCTCGCCGACGGAACGGTCATCGACCTGTACGGCACGCCCACGCTGATCCTGCACGGCGACGTATTGTGTACCGACGACGAGGCCTATCTGGACCTCCGCAAGCAGGTGCGCGAGCCGGCGTGGCAGACGGCGTTTCTTGCGCGGCCGTTGCGCGAGCGTCGCGCGTTCGCTGCGCAGGCGCGCGACGCCAGCCGCGCGCACACATCGACGGCCGACATGGCGATCATGGACGTGAACCAGGCCGCGGTCGAACACGCACTGCGTGAGGCCGGCGCTGAACGCATGATCCACGGCCACACCCATCGCCCCGCGATCCACGACTTCATGCTCGATGGCAAGCGCGCGCAGCGCATCGTGCTGGGCGACTGGTACGAACAGGGTTCGATATTGCATGTCGACCAAAGCAGCGCCACATTGCAGCACGAACCGGCGAATTGATCGGCCGTCACTTCGGCACCGACAGGCGCTCCGCCTGCCTGGAACAGGAGGCGCATCATGAACGTGCTCGTGCAGGAATTGCTGCGCGGCATCCCCGACGGCACGGAAGCGGCACGCGTCCTGATCCGGCTTGTCGCTGCCCTGGTGGCGGGTGCCGTGGTGGGCGTTCAGCGGGAGCGCAGCGAAAAGCCGGCCGGCCTGCGCACCCACATCCTGGTCGCGCTGGGCTCCACGTTGTTCGTTCTGGCAGCCGCCCAGACCGGCATGGCCTCCGCCGGTCTCTCACGCATCATCCAGGGCATCGCCACCGGCATCGGGTTCCTGGGCGCCGGCGTGATCCTGAAACTGACCGAAGAACACAAGATCAAGGGATTGACCACCGCCGCCGACATATGGACCACAGCCGCGATCGGCGTGGCCATCGGCCTGGGTGCCATCGGCATCGGATTGATCGGTGCAGGATTGGCGTGGGTCGTGTTGGGCGTCATGCACCGCTGGGGAAATCCACGCAAGCCGAAAGGCATGCCTTGAACGGCCGCGCCGGTCAGGGGAAAGCCGCGTCGATCGCTTCGCGCAACCGCTCCACGCCGATGATTTC
>JAJXWZ010000246.1 GCA_021781345.1 Pseudomonadota bacterium | reverse complement strand
GAGTTCTGGTGAAATGAGGCATCGCCGGCGGGGTATCACATCAGGGGCTGTCCATGCGTCCAGAACGAAAGTCGATGCCGCGCATCGCCACCTTGTTGCTCGTCGCGTGGGCCTGCGCCTGCAGCGCCGCTTCCAGCCACGACAGCCTGCAGTCCATCGCGCAGTGGGCCTACCCGCAGGCGGCGCCGGGCAAGCCGACCCATCATGCGCCGGACGAAATCATCCGCGTCAGCGACAGCCGGCGCACGTTTCGCTACAAGGATCTTTTCGGCCCGGATTCCGGCGCCACCGACTGGTTTCCCGACTCGCATCCGCCGCTGCCTCCGATCGTCGCGCACGGGAGCGTGCCCGGCACCGAATCCTGCGGCGGCTGCCATGGCGTGAATGGCGAGGGCGTGCCCGCCACCGCGGCACTGGCCGGGCTTCCGCGCGCGTACATGCTGGAGCAGATCAACGCTTTCCGCCGCGGCTTGCGCGGCGCGCGCGCGCCGGAATCGGCCACGTTCATGGCCAGGGAAGCCAAGGCCGTCGACAACCACGACATCGCCCAGGCGGTGGACTACTTCTCGCGCCTGGCATTCAAGCCGAACGTGAGCGTGGTGGAATCGGCGTGGGTGCCACGGACCCGCTGGCGCGACTACGTGCTGGAAGCCGACGCCGGCGGGCAGCGCGAACCAATCGGACAACGCATCATCGAGATGCCGGTGCACCCGGCCGACTTCGAGCACTACGACACGCATGCCGGATTCATTGCCTACGTGCCGCCCGGCAGCATCCGGCGCGGTGCGAGGCTGGCAAACGTCGGCAGCGGCTCGGTGCTTGCCTGCGCGAGTTGCCACGGCGACCACCTGCAGGGCTTGGGCACCGCACCGCCCCTGGCCGGACGCTCACCAACTTACATCGCCCGCGAATTGCTGCTGTTCGCCAGCGGGCAACGCGACTCCCTGAACGCGGCGCCGATGCGGCAGGAAGCCGAACAGCTCACGCTGGAGGAAGCGATCTCGGCGGCGGCCTTTGCCGCTTCGCTCGGTGGGGAAGCCCGAGCAGAGAAATAACACCTCGCGAAACGACCGCTTGAAAGCAGACAAACAGGGTGCAGCGATCATTCACGTCCTTGGAGACTCCAGTGCTGGCGTTAATGGCAGCGAGCGCCATTGCCATCGGGCTTGCACTGCGGCGGCCAGCCGTTAGCGTTCCAGAATTCAATGAACTTCATTCGCTTCAGGAATTTCCGGAACGCGGGATCGCGGCGCACGGCGGCATATCCTGGCGCCCAGATCAGGTTGCCTCCGGGTTGCTGGGCACCCGGCTCGAACGCGGCGAGAATGCCTGCCGCGTCCGGCTCCGGCTCGTACAGGCGAAGCCGATAGGGATCCGCGTCCAAGGTGGCCTCGTGTTCTTCAATCGCGGCTTCCGCCTGCGGCCATGCGGCGGGATCGAGCAGGGCTTCGGTCACAGCGGTGAAGGCCTTTCTCGACCCGATCTCCGGTAGTTGCGCGGCAAAGCCGCGCGCCGCGGCGAAGTCTTTCCGCCAGACGGCATTGCGCCAACGCGCAACGAGTGTTCTCGTCGAGAGCCTGGATTCCCGGCCAGGCAGCAGGTCGAGATACGTCTTTGCTTCGTCGTGGCGACCGAGCACGTCCAGATGCGTGCCCATGTTGTACGTCACCCAATAACCGAGCGGATCGGCGGCATAGGCGATCTCGAATTGCGCCAGGGCTTTTTGGCCATAGCCCAGCCGCGACAGGAACATGCCGTCGATGTTGTGCAAGACCGGATCGGCAGGGTCAAGGGCCAGGGCGGTGTCGTACTCCTGCTTGACCGTGGCCCAATCCTTGTGGTGCGCGGCGACCTGGCCGAGGGCGTCATGCGCATACGGGTCATTGGGGTCGATGGAGAGCGCTTCGTGTGCCTCGCGCAACGCGGCATCTTCTTTGCCTTCGCCTTCGAAATCCGACGCCAGATTGAGAGCGAGCAAGGCATGCACCGGGGCAAAATCGGGCGCGCGCTCTGCCAGAGCATCCAGATCGCGCTCTGCCTGCGCGTAGGCAGTCGTGTCGTTGCTGGCCAGAAATACGTGACGCAATTGCAGATACTCACGGAATACCTGCGGATCGGGCGCGGTCGCCTTGGCGCGCGCAAGACCAATGGGCAGGGCGAGCGCACCCGCGACGGCTTGCGCGATTTCCTGTTGCACATTGAATGCATCGCTGGCCATGCGATCGTAATCCTGCGCCCAGACGGTGCGGCCCGAGGGCGTCTCGATCAGGCGCAGAGCGATGCGCAACCTGTCTCCGTCCTCGCGCAAGCTGCCTTCGAGCGCATGCGTGGTGTGAAGTTTCTCGGCCAACTGCGGCGGATCGAAATCATCCTTCCCCGCAACCGTCGGCGAGACGCCGGAGATAAGACGCAAACCGTTGACGCGGGCGAGTTGCGTCGTCAATTCTTCGCTCAAGCCAGCGGCAAAGGCGGCTTCGTTCCTGTCGTCGCCGATCACCTGCAGCGGCAACACGACCAGAGTCGGCGACGCGGGAATTCGCGGGCGCAGCAGGGAGAAACCCACGGCGAGTGCGAACAACGCGCACACCACGATCGCAATTGGAACACGGTTTCGGTGCAGGCGGCTTGTGGCCGGGCGTTCGACTTCGAGAGTCTGCCTGATGGGCATGGCAGTAACCGATGCGTGGTCATCGACCGCTGCCGAAGCACCGCCCCGCGGCGACGAGGGGAGTCTCCGCTGCACCGGGGCATCGAAGCGATAACCCACACCATGCACGGTGTGGATGTACTGCCGCGCCGGCGAATGCCCACCGAGCGCCTGTCGCACCAGTGCGATCGCCCGATGCAGAACATTCTGGGTGACGTGCCGATGGCCCCACACCGCATCGAGGATGCCGTCGTGGGTCAAGGTCGTGCCGGGATGGCTGGCGAGCAGGACCAATACGGCGAACGTCTTCGGTTCAAGCGCAACATCCTTGCCGCCGACGGTCAGGCGGCGGCCGGCAATGTCGATCTCGATGTCGTCGAAGACAATCGCGCCCGGTTCGTTCGTCAGCGCCACAAATCTGCCCCCGGATCTGTCTGCAGCTACCGTGCCAGCGGATAGCCTAGCCGATTGCTCCGCTAGCGGGAAAACTCGTGCGGACAGGGAGCCAAAGCAATCCCACAGGTTCTCCTCAGAAATCCTCGCGCAACCCCAAGGTCCTCATCAAGCATCCATGCCCTGATTTGGGCAGATTGAACCGACGGCAACAACCGTTTGCCGCTCAATCATTCAGAGGGAAACCACGCCATGTTCGAGAATGCACGCAAAATTTCGTTGACCCTGGTACTTGCTTTGCTCTCCTTGCCACTCGCCTCGGCGCATGCCGCCCCGCCGGGCTATTCGCCGTTCCTGGCGCAGGTGCGGCAAGCCACGGCTCCTTACAAGAACATCGACGTCGCGACCCAAGCGGGCTGGATCGGCCGCGACCCATTTTGCGTAAGCGGACCCGACGGTGGAGCGATGGGCGTGCACGTGGCCAACCCCGCGCTGATCGGGGGCAGCCAGCCCCAGGTGAGCGAGCCCCAAGTACTCATCTACGAACCGCAAGCGGACGGTTCCATGGTGCTGGTGGGCGTGGAATACGTGGTGATCGCCGACGCCTGGGATGCCCAACACCCGCAAGGCCCTGCGCCAAGTGTGGGCGGCCAGCTCATGCTCAAGTTTCCGGCGCCGAACATATTCGACATGCCGTCGATCTATGTGTTGCACGCCTGGGCCTGGCGGAACAATCCCGACGGCAACTTCGCCCTCTGGAACCACAACGTGACCTGCCAAAAGCAGCCGTTGCCAGCCTTTTCGTGACAATTCTCCCGCTTGCGCGGTGTGCGCACAGGGCCGGGCCCATCATGGTTCGATGGGCCCTCTGTCCTTGCCACGTCAATGGAGAGCCGCTTTTCACATCCTCTATTGGGGTAAGGTAAGTAATCAGGATCTGGCCGCCAGCAACGCATCCAGTTGCGCGAACTGTTCGGGCAGGCCTTCCGCCGAACCGGCGATGGCTTCGTCGCAGGCCGCTTTCGTGGGATAGCGTTCCTGGTAGGTGACCCGCGTCTTGCCGGCCTCTTCCTCGAACGTCACCGTGGTCACGGCGCCCTCGTCGCTTTCCTGGTTCGTCCAGACAATGCGCTCGTTCGGCGTCACTTCGCGGTACGTGCCGAAGAACGCCATCGGTTGATCGAAATCCGGATGGCTGAACACGAGGCGATACGTCCCCCCGGTGCGCACATCCATGTCGCACGAGACCAGCGACATGCCCACCGACTTCGGCACCCACCAGCGCCGGAACAATTCGGGTTTGCTCCACGTCTCGAACACGATGTGTACCGGGGCATCGAACGTTCGCGTCACGACGAGCTCGAGGTCGGACTTGCGTTCCACGACGGTGCGGTTCACGGCGGCAGGACTACCTTCTTTTGCCACG
>JAJXWZ010000168.1 GCA_021781345.1 Pseudomonadota bacterium | reverse complement strand
CATGTCACCGGGAGTTGGGACAAGCCGGTGATCGCAAGCGTGGCCGCTGCACCTCCGGCATCGGGCCATTCCGGGTCATCGCCGGTCCATCCGCCGGGGATGGTCATGTCTTCACCGGCGTCCGCAGCGTCCTCACCGGTGCCGGCCGGATCGCCGGCGTCCGCGGGATCGAATTGAAGTAACATCACGCCGCCCAGCCGCGGGACGGATCGGCATGCCGGCGTTCTTCTGCAAACTGGTGGCGCCGCGCGCAACATTCGCGCAGGACATGTCGGCGGTGGAAGCCGCGGTCATGGGCGAGCACGTTGCATACTGGAAGCATCTGATCGACCAAGGGACCAGGGTCTTCGCGCTCGGGCCTGTTCTGGATCCCGCCGGCGCATTCGGAGTCGCCATCGTCGAGGCGGCGAACGAGCCCGCCATCCGCGCAATGCTCGAAATGGATCCCGCGATCGCGGCCGATATGGGCATGCGCTACGAGGTCCACTCGATGCCGCGTGGCGTGTTGCACGGTTGAACGTCGATGCAGCGGACGCTTGCGATCCAGCAGGCGCGCCCTTACGTTGATGGCATCCCAGCAGGAACAACGAATCCATGGATGTTTCCCTGGCCCTGGCCGAACGCACCCTGCTCGCGCCGGGCGGACTGTCCGTAGGCGACCTCGATCGGGTGTTCGCGCGCGTCATGGCGCCGTCGATCGATGCGGCCGACCTCTACTTCCAGCACTCGCGCAGCGAATCGTGGGTGCTGGAGGACGGAATCGTGCGAGACGGCAGCCACAGCATCGAGCAGGGTGTCGGCGTACGCGCGATCTCGGGCGACAGGACCGGCTTTGCCTATTCCGACGACATCGTGCTGCCGCAACTGCTGGAGGCGGCCGGCGCCGCCCGTGCGATCGCGCATGACGGCAAGGGCATGGGCAAGCCGCTGGCACTGTGTGGCGTGCGTGCGCTGTATCCGCCGGACGATCCCATCGATGCGCTCGACAACGCCGCCAAGATCGCGCTGCTGCGCGAGCTGGACGTACTCGCGCGCAGCCTCGATCCGCGCATCAAGCAAGTCATCGTCGGCATGAATGCCACGCACGATTCGGTGCTGGTGGCGGCGGCCGATGGCACCCTGGCTGCCGACGTGAGGCCTTTGACGCGCATTAACGTGCAGGTGATCGCCGAGCAGGGCACGCGCCGCGAATCCGGATATTCCGGCGGCGGCGGGCGTTGCGCCTATCGAGAATTGATCGATTCCGGGCGCGCGCACGCCTGGGCGCGCGAGGCGGTGCGCCAGGCGCTCGTGAATCTCGAGGCCGTTGCCGCGCCGGCCGGCACGATGGACGTGGTGCTCGGTCCGGGCTGGCCCGGCGTGCTGTTGCACGAGGCGGTCGGGCACGGCCTCGAGGGCGACTTCAACCGCAAGGGCACGTCGGCCTTCGCGGGGCGAATGGGCGACAAGGTCGCGGCCGAGGGCGTCACGGTGGTCGACGACGGCACGTTGCCGGGACGGCGCGGTTCGCTGTCCGTCGACGACGAAGGCACGCCCACGCACTGCACCACGCTGATCGAGGACGGGCGTCTGGTCGGTTACATGCAGGACAAGCACAATGCGCGCCTGATGGGAATGCAGCCGACCGGCAACGGCCGCCGCGAATCCTTCGCGCACCTGCCGATGCCGCGCATGACCAATACCTGCATGCTGGCAGGCCAGCGCGACCCGGCCGAGATCATCGCCTCGGTGGAACGCGGCCTGTACGCGGTCAATTTCGGCGGCGGGCAAGTCGACATCACCAACGGCAAGTTCGTGTTCTCGGCCAACGAGGCCTACCTGATCGAGCACGGCAAGGTCACCCGGCCGGTCAGGGGCGCGACCCTGATCGGCTCCGGGCCGGACGTGCTCACGCGCGTCGCGATGGTCGGCAACGACTTGAAGCTCGACGAAGGCGTCGGCGTGTGCGGCAAGGATGGCCAGAGCGTGCCGGTGGGCGTGGGCATGCCGACCACAAAAATCGCCGCGGTGACAGTCGGCGGGACCGCCGCGTGATCAGTCGGTGTCGAGGTCGCGCAGCAGCCGGAACAGCTCGCGTTGCGCACGTGGCGGCTTGCCCGCGTCGCTTTCGCGGCGCGACTGCCGGATCAGGGCGCGCAGCCTCTGGTGGTCGATGCCGGGATGCGCGTCGATGAAGGTGGTCAACACGGCGTCGCCTTCGTCGCCGAGAAGGCGCTCGCGCAGGGCTTCCACGTGGTGCAACGCGGCGGTTTCGCGCGCGTTCGCGGCCCGGTCGTTGGCCAGCGCCGCGCGGGCGGGGGCGAATTCCCGTTCGTCGTGCGCGCGCATCAGTTTCGCGAGGTGCGCGAGCTGGCGCTTGTGCGCGATGTGCGAAGGCGTGCGTTGCACCTCGGCCAGTTCCTCGCGCACGTCACCGGGCAGTCCCAGCTTGTCGATGCGCGCCGGCGGCAGTTCCGACAACTGCCTGGCGAACGCCAGCACGTCCAGTGCTTCGCGGCGGCGCGCGCTGCGGCTTGGACGTTCGTTGTCGGTGCTTGCTTCGTCGTCGTGCATGGCCGCGGCGGTGACTTGTGATTGAACGGGAATCGAAAGTGGATACCAGCATTGTGACAGCCGACGACAGCGTCGCGGAACTCGATCGTCTCGCCGAACTGGCCGAAGACGTGATCCGGCGGGCGCGCTCGGCAGGCGCCACGCAGGCGGAGGTATCGGCCAGCGTCGCCAGCGGCCTTTCGGTGAACGTGCGGCTAGGCGAAGTCGAAACCGTCGAGCGAAACCGCGATCGTGGCTTCGGCCTGACCGTCTACTTCGGCCAGCGCAAAGGCAGTGCTTCCACCGCCGATCTCAAGCCCGACTCCGTCGAGGCCACGCTTGCGCAGGCCTGCGCGATCGCGCGTTACACCGAGCCCGATCCGTGCACGGGCCTGGCCGACGCCGGACTGATGCAGACGCGCTTCCCCGATCTGGACTTGTGGCATCCCTGGGGCATCGATGTCGATGGCGCCATCGCGATCGGCCGCGAAGTGGAGTCCACCGCGCGCGACAATGCCGCGATCACGAATTCGGAGGGCGCCAGCGTGCAATGCGGCGACGCCCTGGGCGTGTACGCCAACTCGCACGGTTTCGTCGGACGCGAGCGCGGCACCCATCATTCGGTCGCCTGCTCGCTTATCGCGGGCAAGGGCGATGCCATGCAGCGCGACGGTTGGTACGAATACGTGCGCGACGCCGGCGACTTCCCGCCGTTCGATGCGATCGGTCGCAAGGCCGCCGAGCGCGCGGCGGCGCGGCTGGGCGCGCGCCGGCTGTCCACGCGCGAATGCCCGGTGCTGTTCGCGCCGGAAGTCGCGCGTTCACTGGTCGGGCACTTGGTCTCCGCGGCCAGCGGCGGCTCGCTCTACCGGCGCGCCAGTTTCCTGCTCGATCACGCCGGCAAGCCGTTATTGCCGGATTTCGTGGACATCGTCGAATCGCCCCTGTTGCCACGCGGACACGCCTCCGGTGCGTTCGATGCCGAAGGCGTGGCCACGCGCGAGTCCGCGCTGGTCGAAGGCGGCGTCCTGCGGCGCTACGTGCTGGGCAGTTATTCCGCGCGCAAGCTGGGCCTCCAGACCACCGGCAACGCGGGCGGCGTGCACAACCTCGTCGTCAAGCCTGGCTCGATCGACGGGGCGGCTGCGGATCAACCGGCCATGCTCGAGGACATGGGCACGGGACTCCTGGTCACCGACCTGATGGGGCAGGGCGTGTCGATCGTCACCGGCGACTACTCGCGCGGCGCTGCCGGCTTCTGGATCGAGAACGGCGAAATCGCGTATCCGGTCGAGGAGATCACGATCGCCGGCAACCTGCGCGACATGTTCATGGACCTGCGCGCGATCGGCGCGGACGTCGACCCGCGCTCTTCGATCCTGACCGGATCGATCCTGGTCGGCAAGATGACCGTCGCGGGGGAGTGAGCGCCACCGGCGCCCAAAGTCCCGCGCGGCGCGCGATCATTCCGCCGTGGTCGGGTCGATCCTTGCCAGCACTTCCGCGACGCGGTTGGCCGGGAACCCGCCCTGCCGCGCGTGTTCGCGGACCATGTCCTCATTGGGCGCGATGTAGACGCAGTACACCTTGTCACCCGTGACGAAGCTTTCCACCCACTGGATTTGCGGCCCCATTCCGCTCAGGACGCCGCAGGACTTCTGCGAAATCGCCTTCAGTTCGGAAGCCGGCAATTTGCCGACTCCCGGGATTTCACGTTCGATCACGTATTTCGGCATGACGACCCCTCCCCGGGTTCTTCAGCAATGGATCCCGATTCGACGTTTGATCGTGCTCGCCGCTGCAGCCCGTACCGTGCTGGCCCTGGGGTTGTCGGCAGCGGCAATCCGAATATACGCCCATCGAGTCAACCCCGTCGCCTGCTCGCGCGTTGGTGAGCACGACGGGCATGGTCGGATGACGGCATGGACACGAAAGCGGCGATATCGGCGCTCAATCGCTTCGGGCTCGGGGCCCGGCCCGGCGAGCTCGCCGGCCTCAGGGATCCCCGCGGCTGGCTGAACGCGCAGTTGGCGCGCGGCCCCGATGGCGCCGATGCGTTTTCCGGCTTGCCGAGCAGCCTCGACTACCTGCGTGCCGAAGCTTCGCTGCAAAGGACGCGGCGCGAGTTCAAGCGCGGCAACGGCGGCGGCCGGCGCCATTTCCTGCTGGCGCCCGCGCGTGCCGCCAAGGCCGCAGTCGATGCCAACGCCGCAGCGCTGAAGCATGCCCTGGGACCGTTCCGGCAGGACTTCCGCAAGGACCTGATGGCGGAGGCTTCCGCGCGCCTGCGGGTGGCCACGACCACGGACACGCCGTTCGTCGAACGACTGGTGTATTTCTGGTCCAACCATTTCGCCGTATCGGTGGACAAGAACGTGGCGCGGATGCTGGCGGCACCGATGGAGCGCGAAGCGATTCGTCCGAACGTGACCGGCAAGTTCTCCGACATGCTGCTGGCGGTCGAGACCCACCCGGCCATGCTGCTGTATCTCGACAACGCGCGTTCGGTCGGGCCGGATTCACCGCTGGGCCGCCGGCTGAGGAGGCGACTTGCGCTTCATGGCGACATGGACGAGGGCAAGGCCGGCGGCCTCAACGAAAACCTCGGCCGCGAGGCGATGGAGCTGCACACGGTCGGCGTCAACGGCGGCTACACCCAAGCCGACGTCACCGAATTTTCGCGCGCGCTGACCGGCTGGAGCCTGCCGTTTCCGCGAGATTTCGCGAACGGTCGCAAGCCGCCATCGGCATTCGTGTTCCGCGCCAACGCGCATGAACCCGGGCCGCGCCACGTGATGGGCACTAGCTTCGCCGCCGGTGGTTTCGGGCAGGGCAAGGCGATCCTGGAATTCCTTGCGCACCATCCCGCCGCCGCGAGGCACCTTTCGCTGCTACTCGCCCGGCACTTCGTGTCCGACCACCCGCCGCCATCGCTGGTCGATCGAATGGCGCGAAGCTATCTCGAACACGGCACGGACCTGACCGCGGTCTACCGAACCATGATCGAAAGCCCTGAAGCCTGGAGTGCCGACGCGCGCAAGTTCAGGACGCCCCAGGATTTCGTGATCGCGTCACTGCGCGCGGCACAGGTCGACCTTGACGGCAAGCCGCAAGCCGCACTCGCGTTGATGGCGAGGTTGGGCGAGCCGCTGTTCGATCCCCGCTCGCCTGCCGGATTCACCGACGATTCGGCCGACTGGATCGATCCGGACGCGTTGTGGAAGCGCGTGCAGGCGGCCGAGGCGCTGGCCGAACGCGTCGCGTTGCCGGAGGCACGGCCGCTCGCGCTCGCACGGGACATCCTCGGGCCGCTGCTTGACCCGGACACGATGCAGGCCATCCGGCGCGCCGAATCGAAGCGGCAGGCGTACGCGACCATGTTCGCGTGCCCGGCCTTCCAGTGGAGGGTGTGACCATGCTGACCCGCAGGCAATTCCTGGCGAGCTCCGCGATTGGCGCGGCGACGCTGCTGGTCTGGCCCAGGCTGACCTTCGCTGCCACCGGTTCTGACACACGCTTCCTGTTCGTTTTCTTGCGCGGCGGCCTCGACGGGTTGGAGTCGGTACCGCCATATGGCGATCCCGGATACCAGGCGATTCGCGGCGCGCTGGCACTGTCGCCGTCCGCGGCAAAGCCCGCGCACAGACTGGACAACGTCTTCGCGCTGCATCCCTCGTTCGCCCATGCTGCAAGGCTTTACGCGCAAGGCCAGTTCATGCCGGTGGTCGCGGCGGCGCCGCCTTATTGGGGGCGCTCGCATTTCCAGGCGCAGAATTGCGTCGAGAACGGAACCGGAAAACCCGACGGTGCGCAGACCGGCTGGCTGAATCGCTGCCTTGCCTGCATGCCCGGGGTGGATGGCCTGGCTTGCGCGCCGGTCATGCCCCTGACGATGCGCGGACCGGCCAGGGTCGAGGCCTGGTCACCGCCATTGCCGACGGACGTGAATCCGATCCTGCTGCAACGTTTGCAGCCACTCTATGCGGCCGATCCGCGGTTGGCGGGTACGTTCGTCCGTGCGGTCGCGCGACGGCAGGATTCGGGGATTGCTCGATCCGGCACGGGCATGGCCCCCGGGGGCACCGACGCGCATGCCGGGCGAACGCGGGGCGGGTTGCCGCTGATGATGGGGGCGGCGGGGGACTTCATGGGCAGGACCGATGGCCCGCGCGTGGCATTCGTCGAGGACGAAGGCTGGGATACGCACGCCAACGAGGCCTTCATCGTCACCCGCAAGATCGCCGAGCTGGATGCCGGACTGCAGGCTTTCCAACACGCGATTGGACCGACCTGGGGCCGCACGGTGCTGGTTGTCGCCACCGAATTCGGCCGCACCGCGCACATCAACGGCACCGGCGGCACCGATCACGGCAGCGGAGGCTCGATGTTCCTGGCCGGCGGCGCATTGCGTGGCGGCCGGGTTCTGGGCAAGTGGCCAGGTATCAGCGCAGGCGAGCTGTACCAAGGCCGCGACGTGCATGCGACCACCGATTTCCGGTCGGTGTTCAAGGGTGTGCTGGCGGCCCATCTCGGGGTACCCGGGTCACTGCTGGAATCGCGGGTGTTTCCGGGCAGTGCCGCTGCGGAGCCGATCGAAGGCCTGTTGTCCACTGCGCGCGCCGCGGCTTGAGCGAATCGGGCTGCGGGTCGACTTGACACCCGTTCGCCGTGCGAGGAGAGTGTGGGTGCGGTTCGTTACCCGTCCATCACTGCTTTGAGGGAGGTTAGCGATGAGCGTCCCACCGGAATCCGTTCCACCGCCTGTGTCTTCGTCCCCCGCGAGCCCGCCTCCACCGTCCACTGGCGCACCCAGTGCGGAAGAGCGCCAGTGGGCCATGTTTGCCCACCTCTCCGCGTTGCTGGGCGGGCTGGTCACCGGCTGGGTGGGTGGCTGGGGTTGGTTCCTGGGACCCCTGATCATCTGGCTGGTAAAAAAGGACACGATGCCGTTCGTGAATGATCAGGCCAAGGAGGCCCTCAACTTCAACATCACCATCGCGATCATTTTCGTGATCCTCGCGATCCTTGGCATCGCAACGTTCGGCGTCGGCTTCCTGGTGGCCCTGCCGTTGATGATCATCATCGGCATCGCAGCGCTGGTGTTCATCATCCTGGCCGCGATCAAGGCGAACGAAGGGGTGGCGTACCGTTATCCGTTCGCGTTGCGCCTGGTCAAATAGCACGGAGTGTTCCGGTGCGCCGACCGCGGCGCCGGCGAGCCGGGATTCGTCGCCGCCGAGTTGCGGCACCCGGTCCTCTTTGGGGTCGCATCGCCGGTATCGATGGTGGGTGGTTCGGCCCATGTCTCGTTCCGAGCGGTCGGATGCGACGGTTCGGCCCCGGTGGGCGAATGAACGCGGAGGTCAGGAATCGTCGTCACGATCCAGCGCCCGCGCCGACTCGGGATGTTCCGGATCGAGCAGCAGCTTGACCCGCGCTTCCGCCTGTTCGAGTGCCACCTGGCAGCTGCGATAGAGCGCGATCCCGCGCTCGAAAGACCGCAAGGATTCCTCGAGATTCAACTCGCCATCTTCCATTTTCGCGACCAGGGCTTCGAGCTCGCCGAGTGATTGCTCGAACAGGGCGACCGGAGAGGCGTCGGGCGAAGGGGTGCTCTTGGCGGAGGGTTTCGGCATCCGCGCAAACTAGCGCAGTGGTGGCGACGAATCAATCGGCCAGGGAACGATTGAGCTTGCAAGTTTCGGGCAGGTCGATGAAAATTGCCGGCTCGCTGGCGTTTCCGGCGGTCGATGCATCGGGATCTGTCGAAGGCGGATCGCCGGCAACAGTCTGGTGGACCGCCGTGCGGTGCGCGAGAAGGAGGCATGGATGCCGACTGGACGGCGCACCATGGATGGTTTGCCGAGGATGTATCAGTGGTGGATGTAGCTCAGCTGGTTAGAGTCCCGGATTGTGATTCCGGTTGTCGTGGGTTCGAGTCCCATCATCCACCCCATTTTTTGTACAATGCGGGGTTTGCGGGCCGTTAGCTCAGTTGGTAGAGCAGGAGACTCTTAATCTCTTGGTCCTAGGTTCGAGTCCTAGACGGCCCACCATTTCACGCAGTGCGTAGCTCGGTGTCCGGCGGCATCGCGAAAGTGGCGGAACTGGCAGACGCGCTGGATTTAGGTTCCAGTGGGGCAACCCGTGCGGGTTCGAGTCCCGCCTTTCGCACCACGGGGCTCCTGCCACGGATGGCGGTATGGAGCTCGTCGACCTTCGGAACCCGGCTGGCCCCGGAGCGCGGGCACGACCGGTTCGGGGCACGAATCCCCGTGTCGGGCGGAGCTGTCCTGGCGCCGGCAGTTTCACGATTACCGTGTGGATGCGCGAGCCGCGTATCGACCGTCAGGAGCAACCATGCAAGTTTCGCTGGAAAACGTCGGCAAGCTCGAGCGCAGGCTGACCGTCAAGTTCCCCGCCGAGCAGTATGAATCGAGGGTGCGCCAGCGCATCTCGGAACTCGGTCGCAGCGTGCGCCTCAAGGGTTTCCGGCCCGGCAAGGTGCCGGTCAAGGTGATCGAGCAGCGATTTGGCGAGCAGGTGCGCGGCGAGGCACTTTCCGACCTTATCGGCAGCACGTTCCGCGAAGCGGTGCAACAGCAGAACCTGCAGCCGGTCGCCAATCCCAGCATCGATACCGACGGCAAGCCGAAGGACGGGGAAATAGCCTATACGGCGACCTTCGAGGTGATGCCGGAACTGCCGAGCGTGGACGTGGCGAGCCTGAAGATCGACCGTCCCAGGTCCGAGGTGGGCGAGGCCGACGTCGACAAGATGATCGAGACCTTGCGCGTGCAGCGCCGGGTGTTCCAGAAGGTCGAACGCGCGGTGGCGGATGGCGACATGGTGATCGTCGATTACGTGGCCGCAACGGATGGTTTCCGGCATCCGGCCGAGGGCCGCGAGCGCGCCGCGACGGTGATCGGCGGCAACACCGCGCTGGCGGTGTTCGACCGTGCCCTCGGGGGCCATGCGGCGGGCGAGGAACTGGCTTTCGAGGCCGAGTTTCCCCCGACATTCCCGATTCCCCAGCTTGCCTCGAAACAAGCCCGGGTCGAGCTACGCATCGGCGAGGTGCAGGCGCCGCACACGCCGGACGTGGACGAAGCCTTCATCCGCAACTTCGGCATCGCCGATGGCACGCTGGAAACCTTCCGCAAGGAAGTCCGGGCCAATCTCGAGCGCGAACTCGACAATGCCTTGCGGGCGCGCCTGCGCAACGAGGTCGGTGGCAAGCTCGCTGCCGCCCATGCCGACGTGGACGTGCCCAGGGTGATGGAAATGGCCGAGGCCGAGTCGCTGGTCCGTTCGGCGATGCCGGGCCTCGCGGGCGACCAGGCGCTGCCGCCCGCGGCTCTCGAAGCCGCCCAGCCGATCGCCCACCAGCGCGTGATAGCCGGCCTGCTTTTGCGCCAGATCGCGCAAAGCAACAACATCCGGGTCGACAACCGCAAGGTTACCGAGCGGATCGCCAAGATCGCATCGACCTACGAGGAACCCGAACAGGTCGTTGAACTCTATCGCGGCAACCCCCAGATGATGGACAACGTGCGGACCGCAGTGCTGGAAGACCAGGTTTCGGAATGGGTGGCCGATCATGCGGACACCACCGACGTGGGTCTGAGCTTCGACGAAGTGATGCACCCGCAGAACGCAACGACTTGAAGCAGGTCGGCCTGAGCCGACCAGCACCGGAGGCCATCATGCAACACCCCGAAAACCGCGAAATCCGCGGCCTCAATCTGGTTCCGATCGTCGTCGAGCAGACCTCGCGCGGCGAGCGTTCCTTCGACATTTACTCGCGCCTGCTGAAGGAACGCATCATCTTCCTGGTCGGGCCGATCGACGACAACGTCGCCAACCTGGTAGTCGCCCAGATGCTGTTCCTGGAGTCGGAGAATCCGGAGAAGGACATCCAGTTCTACATCAACAGCCCGGGCGGCGTGGTGTCCTCGGGCATGGCCATCTACGACACCATGCAGTTCGTCAAGCCGGAAGTCAGCACCATGTGCATAGGCCAGGCCTGCAGTGCCGCTTCGCTGCTGTTGATGGCCGGCGCCAAGGGCAAGCGTTTCGCGTTGCCGAACTCCCGGATCATGATCCACCAGCCGTCCGGCGGTGCCCAGGGCCAGGCCACGGACATCGAGATCCACGCGCGGGAAATCCTGTACCTGCGCGGCCGCCTCAACGAGATCTATGCCCAGCATACCGGCAAGACCGTCGAGGAGATCGCCCGCGACATGGAGCGCGACCGGTTCATGAGCGCCGCAGAGGCACGTGACTACGGCCTGATCGATACGGTCTACGAGCAGCGTGCCGACGACTCGGTCAAGTCGGCCTGAGGCATCGATCGCAACCTCGTGTTTTACCAAACTTTTCCGGGACGCAACCCGACGCCGAAGCAGCTCGGTCCGATGGTCGGGCTATGCTATGCTGCGGCTCGAGTCGGGGCTGCCCGCATGACTGATTGCACGATTGATCCACGGAGCACGCGATGAGTGAGGACCGGCCGGGCCGCGGCAATGAAGGCGGCAAGATCCTTTACTGCTCGTTCTGCGGGAAGAGCCAGCATGAAGTCCGCAAACTCATCGCGGGCCCCAGCGTGTTCATCTGCGACGAATGCGTCGAGCTGTGCAACGACATCATCCGCGAGGAGCTCGAGGAAAAGGCTGCTTCCGGTCGTACCCAGTTGCCAAAGCCGCGCGAGATCATGGAGACCCTCGACCAGTACGTGATCGGGCAGTCGCGGGCGAAGAAGGCGCTCGCCGTCGCGGTGTACAACCACTACAAGCGCATGGAGTCGCGGGCCAAGAAGGACGACATCGAACTCGCGAAATCCAACATCCTGCTGATCGGCCCGACCGGTTGCGGCAAGACGCTGCTGGCAGAGACGCTGGCGCGGATGCTCAACGTCCCGTTCACCATCGCCGATGCGACCACGCTCACCGAGGCGGGCTACGTCGGCGAGGACGTCGAGAACATCATCCAGAAGCTGCTGCAGAAGTGCGACTACGATGTCGAGAAGGCCCAGACCGGCATCGTCTACATCGACGAGATCGACAAGATCTCGCGCAAGAGCGAAAACCCTTCGATTACCCGTGACGTGTCCGGCGAAGGCGTGCAGCAGGCGTTGCTGAAGCTCATCGAGGGCACCGTGGCCTCGGTGCCGCCGCAGGGCGGGCGCAAGCATCCGCAGCAGGAATTCCTGCAGGTGGACACCAAGAACATCCTGTTCATCTGCGGTGGCGCGTTCTCCGGCCTCGACAAGGTGATCCAGCAGCGCTCCGAGACCACCGGCATCGGTTTCTCGGCCGAGATCCGCAGCAGGAAGCGCAAGCAGAACGTCGGGGCCCTGCTGGCCAACGTCGAACCGGAAGACCTGGTCAAGTACGGGCTGATCCCGGAATTCGTCGGGCGCTTGCCGGTGGTCGCCACTCTCGACGAACTGGATGAAGACGCGCTGGTGAAGATCCTCACCGAACCCAGGAACGCGATCACCAAGCAATTCAAGAAACTGTTCGACATGGAGAACGTCGAGATCGAGTTCCGCCCGGACGCGCTCACCGCGATCGCCAAGCGCGCGATCAAGCGCAAGACCGGCGCACGCGGCTTGCGCACGATCCTCGAAGGCGTGCTGCTCGACACCATGTACGAGCTGCCGTCGCTCGAGCACGTCAGCAAGGTCGTGGTCGACGAAGCCGTGATCAACGGCCAGGCTGAACCCTACCTGATCTATCGCGGCAACCTGCAGCAGCAGCGCGCGGCGGGCGAGGGCGACGCGGCCTGACCTGACCGCAGCTTTCCTTCGTCGGACCCAGCGTCGTTGCGGCACAATGCGCGCATGCCCGGGTGGCGAAACCGGTAGACGCAGGGGACTTAAAATCCCCCGGCCTTGCGGCCATGCGGGTTCGACCCCCGCCCCGGGCACCAGTTATTTCGCCGGTGGCTGGTCGACGTGGCCGCAGGCCTTGCACGTACGCGCTTCCGTCGATCCGTAATAGCGCTCGAATACCGGCGGAAAGTCCTGCTCGATGCTGCCGAGGGTGAAGTACTCCTCGTAGAGCTTGTGGTTGCATTTTTCGCAGAACCACAGCAGACCGTCTTTCTCGTGCGGCTGGCGGCGGCGTTCGATCACCAGTCCGATCGAATCCGGCATGCGCTGCGGTGAATGCGGGACGCGTGGCGGTAGATAGAAGATTTCGCCGGCGCGGATCGGCAGGTCGCGCCGCTGGCCTTCGTCCTGCACGCGCAACACCATCTCGCCCTCGAGCTGGTAGAAGAACTCGGGGCCTTCGTCCCAGTGGTAGTCACTGCGCGCGTTCGGGCCGCCCACGATCATGATGATGAAATCGCCGTCGACGATGCACTTGTTGCCAACCGGCGGCTTCAGCAGATGGCGGTGCTCGTCGATCCAGCGTTGCAGGTCCAGGGGCGGCGCGAGTGGCATGGCGGTTCCCGGTCGGTGGTTCCACCTACCTTAGCGGCATTGCCGCGTCGACGGAATGATCGGCGCGATGGCTTCCTACACTTCCAGCGACGCCAGGTCGCCCTTTTCCTCGAGCCAGTTGCGGCGGTCGCTGGCACGTTTCTTGGCCAGCAGCATGTCCATCAGTCTCGACGTTGCCTCGCTGTCGTCGACCGTCAACTGCACCAGCCGCCGGGTGTCGGGGTGGATGGTCGATTCGCGCAGTTGCACGGGATTCATTTCGCCCAGGCCCTTGAAGCGCGTGACGCTGACTGCGCCCTTGATCTTGTCGCGCTCGATGCGCTTCAGAAGTGCATCGCGCTCGGATTCGTCTAGGCAGTAGAACACCTGCTTGCCGACGTCCACGCGGAATAGCGGCGGCATCGCGACGAATGCATGGCCGCCGCGCACCAGCGACGGGAAGTGGCGCAGGAACAGCGCCGACAGCAGGGTGGCGATGTGCAGTCCGTCGGAGTCGGCATCGGCGAGGATGATGACTTTGCCGTAACGAAGGCCGGACAGGTCGTCCTTGCCGGGATCGCAGCCGATCGCGATCGCGAGGTTGTGCACTTCCTCGGACGCCAGCACCGCGCCGGATTCCACTTCCCAGGTGTTGAGGATCTTGCCGCGCAGCGGCAGGATCGCCTGGTAGTCCTTGTCGCGCGCCTGCTTGGCCGATCCGCCGGCCGAATCGCCTTCGACCAGGAACAGTTCGGTGCGATCGGGGTCGCTGGATGCGCAATCGGCCAGCTTGCCGGGCAGGGCGGGGCCTTGCGTGACCTTCTTGCGGACCACCTGCTTGGCGGCTTTCATGCGCGCAGCGGCGTGCTCGATCGCGAGTTGCGCGATGGACTCGCCGGCGGCGACGTTCTGGTTCAGCCACAGCGAGAACGCGTCGTGGATCGCGCCCTCGGTCGAACCGGCCGCGTCGCGCGAGGACAGGCGTTCCTTGGTCTGGCCCGCGAACTGCGGATCGCGCATCTTTACACTCAATACGAAGGCCACGCGTTCCCAAACGTCTTCCGGTGCGAGCTTGACGCCGCGCGGCAGCAGGTTGCGCAGGTCGCAAAACTCGCGCAGCGCGTTGGTCAGGCCCGAGCGCAGGCCGTTGACGTGGGTCCCGCCCTGCACGGTCGGGATCAGGTTGACGTAGCTTTCCTGTACCAGCTCGCCTTCCGGCACCCACGCAAACGCGGCGTCGAGGCCGCCGTCCTCGCGTTGCGCGTGGTGCACGAACAACTCCGGCGGCAGGCACGCCGCGCCGCCCAGTTCGGACTTCAGGTACTCTGCGAGACCATCCTCGTAGCGCCATTCGTCCCTCTCAGCGGTGGCTTCGTCCAGCAGGGTCACCGTGAGTCCCGCGCACAGCACGGCTTTTGCCCGCAACAGGTGCTTCAGCTTCGGCAGCGAGACCTTGGGTGAATCGAAATACTTCGGATCAGGCAGGAAACGCAACGTAGTGCCGGTGCGCCGTTTCGGCACGCCGCCGAGCATTTCCAGTTCTCCGACCGGCTCGCCGTCCTTGAAGCGCATACGGTATTCCGTCCCCTCGCGCCGGATCAGCACTTCGAGGAACGAAGACAACGCATTCACCACCGACACGCCGACACCGTGCAGGCCGCCCGAAAACGTGTAGTTGCGGTCGGAGAACTTGGCGCCCGCGTGCAGGCGGGTCAGGATCAGCTCGACACCCGACACGCCTTCCTCGGGATGGATGTCCACCGGCATGCCGCGGCCATCATCGCCCACGGTGATCGAGCCGTCCTTGTGGACGATGACGTCGATCTGTTTCGCATGGCCGGCGAGGGCCTCGTCCACCGAGTTGTCGACGACTTCCTGGACCAGATGGTTGGGTCGCGTGGTGTCGGTGTACATGCCGGGCCGGCGGCGCACCGGCTCCAGGCCCGAGAGCACTTCGATATCGGCGGCGTTGTAGCGGGTGGAAGCGGCCATCGGGCGGGGTCCGGCAAGCTTGGAAGCACAGCCGGTCAGGATGGCGAACCACGGCGCGACGGTCAATCCTCTCCCTCGGCTGTGGAACGTCGGATCGCCGGGACCTTGCATGCTGCGGCGTTCAGCGTCCAGTTTGCTGGATGGAGTGATCATGCGATCCGCCGGGCCATCGTGGCCCGTGCAATTCCAGGAGACCATTGCAATGCGTAAGCTGATTCTTGCCGCGCTGGTCGCGGCTGCGTTCTCGATTCCGGCATTTGCCGCCCAGACCACTCCGGCCACCTCGGCTCCGGCCGCTGCCGCCGCCAAGGCCCCGAAGAAGGCCATGCACAAGGCCACGAAGGCCGAGCACCACAAGGCCTGGAAGCATCACTCCAAGAAGCATCACCACGCCAAGAAGGCAGCGAAGAAGATGGCCGCTCCGGCCTCCAGCGCCAAGTAATCCCGCGCCCGCAGGGCCGTGGTTGCTGAATTGAACGCCCCGGTCTGCCGGGGCGTTTTTCTTGGGCGGCCCTTGTCTTGCAGACTTCCGGGGCGTGCGCGGGGCGGCCGGAACGGGCTTGTCGCCAACCGCTTGTTGCCGTTAGACTATTCGGCTCGGCGACCCCCTTGATGCGGGTCCCATCCATCCCGGCGGCGGCTTGTGCAACGGCATTGTGGTGTCGTTGCCCAAGCCACGTGCCGGCACCCGTCCATTCATCGAGAAGGCTCCCATGCCGCTTTCCACCGAACAAACCAGCAAGATCATCGAGGACTACCGCCGCGCGCCGACCGATACCGGTTCTCCGGAGGTGCAGATCGCGCTGCTGTCCGCGCGCATCCAGCAGTTGTCCGACCATTTCGCGTCGCACAAGAAGGACCACCATTCACGCCGCGGGCTGCTGAAGATGGTCAACCATCGTCGTCGGCTGCTCGGTTACCTGAAGGGCAAGGACGCCGAACGCTACCAGGCGCTGATTGGCCGCCTCGGCCTGCGTCGCTGAGCGACCCGCACCCATCGAAACCCAAATGCCGGCAGCCGTCGCACTCGAACGCTAGCCGGCTTTCGGCGTTCATCGTGAACGCCCCTTGACAGGACAACCATCGTGGCAAAAGTAACCAAGACGTTCCAGTACGGACAGCATCCGGTAACGATCGAGACCGGCGAGATCGCCAAGCAGGCCTCCGGTTCGGTGCTGGTATCGATGGCCGGCACCGTGGTGCTGGTGGCGGCAGTCGCCGCCCCCAAGGCGCGCGAGGGCCAGGATTTCTTCCCGCTCACCGTCGACTACCAGGAAAAATTCTACGCCGCCGGCCGCATCCCGGGCGGATTCTTCAAGCGCGAAGGACGCCCGACCGAAAAGGAAACGCTGACCAGCCGCCTGATCGACCGCCCGGTCCGCCCGCTGTTCCCCGAGGAGTTCAAGAACGAGGTGCAGGTGGTCGCGACCGTGGTGTCGCTGAACCCCGAAGTCGACGGCGACATCCCGGCGATGCTGGGCGCGTCGGCGGCCCTGACCCTGGCGGGCATTCCGTTCAAGGGCCCGATCGGCGCAGCGCGCGTCGGCTACGTCGATGGCAAGTACGTGCTGAATCCGACCGCCACGGAGCTGAAATCCTCCGATCTCGACCTGGTCGTGGCCGGCACCGCGAACGCCGTGCTGATGGTGGAATCGGAAGCCAAGCTGTTGTCCGAGGACGTGATGCTGGGCGCGGTGACGTTCGGCCACAAGGAAATGCAGGCCGCGATCCGCGCGATCGCCGAACTGGCCACTGAAGTCGGCAAGCCTTCCTGGAACTGGCAGGCGCCCGAACGCGATCCGCAATTGGTCGCGGCGGTGCGCGGCGAAGTCGGCGACAAGCTGGCACAGGCGTTCCAGATCAAGGACAAGCTGCAACGCCGCGACGCGATCGCGGCGATCAAGGCCGAGGTGCTGGAGTCGCTGAAGCCGCAGATCGAGACGAAGGCATGGTCGGTCGGCGAGCTCGTCAAGGAGTTCGGCGACATCGAATACCGCACGTTGCGTGACAGCGTGTTGAAGACCAAGCAGCGCATCGACGGACGCGGCCTCGAGGACGTGCGTCCGATCACGGTGCGTGTCGGCGTGCTGCCGCGCACCCACGGCTCGGCGCTGTTTACGCGCGGAGAGACGCAGGCATTGGTCACGGTCACGCTCGGCACCGGTCGTGACGCGCAGATCATCGACGCGCCCGAAGGCGAGTCCAAGGATGCCTTCCTGTTCCACTACAACTTCCCGCCGTACTCGGTCGGCGAAGCCGGCCGCATGATGGGGCCGAAACGTCGCGAGATCGGCCACGGTCGACTCGCCAAGCGCGGCGTCCAGGCGGTCAAGCCGACGATGGAGGAATTCCCGTACGTGATCCGCTGCGTCAGCGAGATCACCGAGTCCAACGGCTCCTCGTCGATGGCGTCGGTGTGCGGTTCCTCGCTGGCCATGATGGACGCCGGCGTGCCGCTCAAGGCGCCGGTCGCCGGCATCGCGATGGGCCTGGTCAAGGAGGGCAACGATTACGTGGTGTTGTCCGACATCCTCGGCGACGAGGACCATCTCGGCGACATGGACTTCAAAGTGGCCGGCACCGCCGAAGGCGTGTCCGCGCTGCAGATGGACATCAAGATCGACGGCATCACCGAGGAAATCATGCGCACCGCACTCGCCCAGGCGCATCGCGGCCGCATGCACATCCTCGGCGAAATGGCCAAGGCGATCTCCGCGCCGCGGGGCGAAATGAGCGAATACGCGCCGCGCCTGCTCACCATCAAGATCCATCCGGACAAGATCCGCGAGGTGATCGGCAAGGGCGGCGCGACGATCCGCTCGATCACCGAGGAAACCGGCACGACCATCGACATCAACGACGATGGCACCGTGGTGATCGCCTCGGTCAACCGCGAGGCCGCCGATGCCGCCAGGCACCGCATCGAGCAGATCGTGGCCGATGTCGAACCCGGCCGCATCTACGAGGGCAAGGTCGTCAAGCTGATGGACTTCGGCGCGTTCGTGACCATCCTGCCCGGCAAGGATGGACTGGTGCACGTGTCGCAGATTTCCAACGAGCGTGTCGAAAAGGTGTCCGACAAGCTCAAGGAAGGCGACGTGGTCAAGGTCAAGGTGCTGGAAGTGGACAAGCAGGGCCGCATCCG
>JAJXWZ010000214.1 GCA_021781345.1 Pseudomonadota bacterium | reverse complement strand
CGCGTAGCCCGCGCGTGCATCGGCCGATGGGGCCGCGTCGGCGCCGCCGTCGACCGCCTGCATCAGGCTGCCGAATGCAGTCGTGAGGTAGCCGAAATTGCGCACGTTGCCGGGCGGCATGGACCAGGCGTTGAAGTGGTTGGGTACCTCGACGATATGGGCCAACGCGGTCACCTGCGCGTCCAGCGCGTCGATGGACTTCCGCAGGTCGCCGCTGGCGCCTTCACGGGCCTTGCCCAGCGCGGCGTGCAGTGCATCGGCTTCATGCGTCGCGGTCGCGAGCCTGGCCTGGTCGGCCTCGACCTTGCGTGCCAGGTCGAATTGCTCGACGTAAGCCGCGGCCGGGATCGTGACGCGCGGATCGTGCACGACAGTCAGCGGTTCGCTGTAGGTCTTGGCGCCGACCACGAGTTTCACCGTGTAGTGTCCGGGCGGTGCCCACACGCCGTCCTTCCACGGATTGCCGCCGGCCAGCGCCGGGGGTGGCGCGTAGCGTAGCGGCCAGATGAAACGGTGCAGGCCGGGCGTGGCATGCAGCGTCACCGGGTGGTCCAGCCATACCGGCACCGCATTGACCTTACCGAGGTCGTAGTGCGGTGTTTGGTCGGCGCTCGAGTAATGCCGCACCAGCTTTCCCTGTGCGTCGTAGATGGAAAGCTCGATTGGTTTGGCCGGCGCCGCGGCCAGTGAGTAATCGATGTATGCGCCCCACGGCGGATTCACGGCGGTGGGTTCGTCCTTCGGCATGGGTGTCCCGGTGAAGCCGGGCGTGCGCACGCGGTACGCGACTTCGGGTTTGTACAGCCGTGTCTGCCATTTGGACGGATAGGCGGCCAGTTGCCGCAGCGCCGACACGTCGTCCATGATCCAGAAGCCGCGTCCGTGGGTGGCAATGACGAGGTCGGCGTTCTTGACCACGATGTCGCGTATCGACGTATGTGGCAGGTTCTGCCGCAGCGAATGCCAATGGTTGCCGTCATCGAACGACACGAACACGCCGCCCTCGGTGCCGGCGTAGAGCAGGTGCTTGCTGACCGGATCCTGGCGCACCACGTTTACGAAGTCGCCATCCGGTATGCCGTCGACGGTCAACTGCCAAGTCTTGCCGCCGTCTGTGGTGCGGTAGATGTACGGCTTGCGGTCATCGAGGCGGTGCCTGTCCACCGATGCGAACGCTGTCGACTTGTCGAAGTGCGATGGCTCGATGTTGCCTACCTTCGACCATGCGGTGAGCTGCTTCGGCGTGACGTTGGCCCAGTGCGCGCCGTCGTCGTCGGTGCGCCAGACCAGTCCGTCGTCGGTGCCGACCCAGAGCATGTTGCGGTCGAGTGGCGACGAGCCGATCGCGTAGACCACGCCACGGCGGGGACCCTGGTGCAGGTTGTCGGCCGCGGTGGCCGGATCGAGGTTTGCGGGTACGCCGGGGTCCGGCCGCGACAGGTCGGGGCTGATCGCGGTCCAGTGCTTGCCGCCGTCGCGCGTTTGCCACAGCCGCTGGTTGCCGAAATACAAGGTGCCGTGATCGACCGCGTTGAAGACGAGCGGCAGCGTCCAGGTGTGCCGGTAGATGTCGGGATCGGCCAGCGTCGGATCGACGTTGCGCGTCTGTTCGGTCTTGAGGTCCAGCTTGTCGACCGTGCCGCCATAGACGATGTCCGGATCGTCGGGGTCGGGCGCGATCATGCCGCTCTCGCCGCCGGCGGTGACCTCGTGGAATTGTTCCATGCTGATGGTGGCGTCGTACGTCGAGCGGCTGGGAATGCCGACCGCACCCGAGTCCTGCTGGGCGCCGTACACGCGATAGGGGAAGCGGTTGTCGACGCTGACGTGGTACATCTGCGCGGTCGGCTGGTTGTACCAGCTCGACCATGTCCTGCCGCCGTTCACGGTGACTGCCGCGCCCTGATCGGAACCCATGATCTGGCGCGCGGGATCGGTCGGGTCGATCCACAGCTCGTGGTAATCGTCGCCGGTCGGATCGCCCTTGACCGGGATGAAGTGCTTGCCACCATCGTCCGTGCGCAGTTCGATGGTGTTCATCGCATACACGCGGTCGGGATCCTTCGGATCGGCGGTGATCTGGCTGAAGTACCAGCCGCGCTGCCAGATTCGCGGGTCGCCCGACATCTTTTTCCAGGTCCTGCCGGCGTCGTCGGAGCGGTACAAACCGCCGTCGGTGGCGTCGGCGATCGCGTAGATGCGGTCCGGTGCGGCGGCGGAAATCGCGATACCGATGCGACCGAGTCCCTTCGAGGGAAACCCGTGGCCGGTAACGTGGGTCCAGGTATTGCCGCCGTCGGTGGACTTGTACAGGCCGCTGCCGGGCCCGTTGGACGGCGGGTACACGTTCCAGGGTGGGCGTCGCGTCTGCCACAGCGTCGCGTAGATGGTGTTCGCATCACCAGGTTTGAAAATAAGGTCGATCGCGCCGGTATCGGGGTTCGGGCCCAGCACCTTCTTCCAGGTCTTGCCTCCGTCTAGCGAACGGAACACCCCACGTTCGGGGTTCGGACCGTAGGGATGGCCGAGCGCCGCCACGAACACGCGATCCGGATTTTTCGGATCCACCCGGATCATCGCGATCTGGCGTGTGTCTGCGAGCCCGATGTGCGTCCAGGTCTTGCCGCCGTCGGTGGACTTGTACATGCCGTCGCCCTGGGCGATGTCCGAGCGCATGTCCGATTCGCCGGTGCCGACATAGATTACTTTCGGATCGGAGGGTGCGACCGCGATCGCGCCGATGGAACCGACATCCTCGGCATCGAAGATCGGATGCCAGGTGCGTCCGGCGTCGATCGTCTCCCATACGCCGCCATCGACCGTGCCCATGAAGAAGTGGTTCGGCTGGCCGATGACACCGGTGACGGCCAGCGTGCGTCCGGCGCGGAACGGACCGATCAGCCGCCAGTGGAGCGCGCCGAAAGGCATCGCGCGGGCCTCCGTCGCCGGGGCGGTGGCAGCGCCGGCCGAAGGTGCCCACGCGGCAGCCGGAAGAGCGAGGACGACGGCAGCGGCAAGCGCTGCGAAACGTGAAACGGGCATGACTGATCCTCCGCGATGATCCCGCCATGATAGCCGTTGCGGGGGCGCGGGCATGGGTCAAAAGGCATGGCACCGTCCGGCGAGGAAACAAAAACCACATCGCTTCCTTCACTCCGGTCCGGATCAGCAGCCAGTTGACCGGATAGGCGGTGATGAAACCGCTCAGCATCGAGAGCTGCATCATCCACCAGAACAGCCAGTGGTCGGGCGCCATCGCCGCGTGGCCAAAAAGCACGAAGACGCTGATCGCCATCCAGCCGTACATGCCGACCCGCCATGACGACAGCGACAACACGTCGGACTTGAATGGCCTCCACGCCAGCGCGGGGACAGGCTCGTGCGGCATCGGCGCCAGCGCCGCGTACTGAAACACGACGCCGATCACCAAGGCGGCAAGATAATCGACGATCCAGTTGCCGAAGATCTTGTCACCGAGAACCACGAAACCGGGCCCGAGCAAGAATATGCCGCCCTCTACCAGCAGGTCGGCCAGCGAGCAACCGGCGCCGCAATGCGTCGGACCCAGCGCCGCGCCTTGCCACATCGGACGACGCCCGTTTCCGTGCCCGGGTCCATGCGAATCGCCTTGTGGCAGCGCGCGCCCGATCCATAGGTACATCGCCACTGCGAACAGGCCTCCCCACAGGAAAGTCAGCGGCCACACCCATTGCATCACCGGCATCGGCGGCGGTCGCCGGTTGACGTTCATCGTCGACCAGAGCATCAGCGCGATCGAGACGGCGATATTGGCGATGGCCAGAGCATCCGGCTTCAACGGTCGCCGGCGGGTTGGGGGAGCGGCGGAAACTGATTGCCCGCGCGTGTCGAACCGGTCGCGGCCATGCCGGCCAGGGATGCAGCGGCCTCGCCGCGCCAGCAGTCGTGCGGTCGCAAGTGGGGATTGCCATGACGTCTCAAGGCATCCGGATTCACGCCCCGAGTTGCCGCACCAGCTGGATGTATTTCTGCCGGGCCTCGTCGCCACGCATGCCACGCAGGCGAGACCACGCCTCGTATTTGGCGGTGTTCACGAAATCGAAGAAACCCGGTTTCGGTCCGTTGACGTCGCCTTCCGTCGCCTGTTTGTAGAGTGCGTAGAGCTTGAGCAGGGTGTCGTTGTCGGGGCGTTCCGCCAGGCGCTGGATGTCTTCGGCTGCCTGCCGGAAAGCGGCGTCCAGGTCGGGGGACATGGCGAAGACTCAGGCCTTCGGCTTGGTGCGCTTGGTCGCGGTGCGCGGTTTGGGCTTGGTGCCGGCGCGGCCGGAACGGAGCTCCTGCGCCAACGCGTCGACGCGCCTGGACAAATTCTCGACGTCCTTGCGGCTCGGGATGTTCATGCGCTTCATCGCCCGCGCGATGCGTTCGTCGAGGGCTTCCTCGAGCTTGCCCATGGCCGCGTTGGTGCGCTTGCGCGCGGCTTCCACCCAAGGCGTTGCCTGTTCGCGCGCCTGTTTCATCTGCTCTTGCGTGTAGGCATGGGTCTTTTCCTGGATGCGTACGCCTTCCTCGACCAGCGCGTCGAAAAACTTGCCGCCTTCCTGCTGGGTGCGTGAAAGCGCGCCGAGGCCGGCCAGCCAGATCTGTTGCGCGGAATCCATCACGCCACGGCTAAATCGTTGGCCCGAAGTGGCGGCTTCCTTTGCGGCCTTGAAGGGATCGGACGGGTCGGTCATTGCGGCATCTCCGGGGCAGGGGAGACCAATGTACCCCGATCCGCGCCGGAATTCAGGAACGCGTGCCGTGCGCGACCCGGCGCAAGCGGATGCGGGTCAGCCCGCAGGGCGTGTGGCGCCATCCTGGCGCGGAAGCGCAAGCGCGCTGACTGGCGCGAGCATCCGCGGCCAGTCATGCGGTGGCGCCTCCTCGGCGAGGCACGCCAGTTCCGCGTGGAAGTGCCGGCGAGAGAGCGTGCGCGCGCCCATCCGCAGAAGGTGCGGGTTGGGGACCTGCGCATCGATCCACGGGAACCCGCGCGTCGCGAGTGTCCGGGCGAGCGCCAGCAACGCGACCTTGGATGCGTTGGTGCGGCGCGAGAACATGGATTCGGCGCTGAACATGCGGCCGATCGAGACGCCGTAGATGCCGCCGATTAGCGCATCGTCGTCCCAGATCTCCAGCGAGTGCGCGTAGCCGAGCAGGTGCAGGTTGACGTAGGCGACCCGCATGTCGGGCGTGATCCAGGTGCCTTGTCGATCCGCGCGCGGCGCGGCACAGGCGCGCACCACGTCTTCGAATGCGCGGTCCATGCTCCACTGCCAGGTGCAGCGGCGCATGAATTTCGCGAGGCTGCGCGAGACATGCACGCCATCCGTCGCGAACACGCAGCGCGGATCCGGCGACCACCAGAGCAGCGGATCGCCTTCGGAATACCACGGGAAGATTCCGCGGCGGTAGGCGCCGACGAGCCGTTGCGGAGACAGGTCACCGCCGAACGCGAGCAAGCCGTTGGGTTCGCGCAACGCGGTTTCGGGATCGGGAAAGCGGTCGACCGGAAAGTCGTCGAGGGACTGGATCCGAGTCATGGCTCGCGCACGGCGAACGGTGAGTGTGCCAGCAGTTCGCGGCCCCGAGCCTCCAGCAGCGCGGCTTCCTGCGCCAGCGACGCGCGGATCGCGGCGCGCAACCGCCGGTCGGCGATGTAGTGGCGTGAATGCGTGCGCGTGGGCATGAAGCCTCGTGCCAATTTGTGGAGGCCCTGCGCGCCCGGCTCGAAACGGCCCAGCCCGCCACGCAGGCAATGGTCGATGCCCTGGTAGTAGCAGAGCTCGAAGTGCAGTCCCGGCGACGATTCGAACGCGCCCCAGTAGCGTCCGTACAGGGTGTCGTGGCTCGACAGGAACAACGCGCCGGCCACGACGCGTCCGGCGCGGCGCGCGAAAGCGACGTGCGAGCGGATCGGGAACGCCTTGCCGAGATGGCGGAAGAAATCCGGTGTCAGTACTGGGGTGTTGCCTTTCTCGTCGAAGGTGCGGCCATAAAGACGGTGCAGTGTGCGCCATTCGTCGTCGTCGAGTGATCCGCCGTTGCGGAATTCGCAATCGAGCCCAGACGCGGCGACCTGCGCGCGCTCGCGCCGTATCGCGCTGCGGCGCTTGTGCGTAAGGGCGTCGAGGAAATCCACGAAGTCGCGCCACCCGCCGGCGTTTCGCCACTGGAATTGCCAGTCGGAGCGCGCCAGCCAGTCGCCGTCGAAGGCATCGATTTCCTCGTCGCGGAGGAAGTTGACGTGCGCGGACGAAAGGCCGGCCCCTTCGGTCAGCTCACGCAAGCCGGCGGCAAGCGTCGCGCGGCGTTGCCCGCCGCCAAGACCACCGCCGGCCAGCAGCCGCGGTCCGGTCACGGGTGAGTAGGGCACCGCGCAAAGGAACTTGGGGTAGTAGTCGCCGCCCGCGCGTTCCCATGCGTCGGCCCACGCCCAGTCGAACACGTACTCGCCGTGGGAATTGGCCTTGACATAAAGCGGCAGCGCGCCGACCAGCGTCGATTCGTCGTGCAAGGTCAGATGCTGCGCGCGCCAGCCGAATGCCTCGCGGATGCAGCCGGTGCGTTCAAGTCCGGCGAGGAAGGCGTGGCTCGCGAATGGATTGTCGTCCGCGGCCAGCGCGTCCCAGTCGCCTGCATCGATCTCGTCGATGGATTCGTGCGTGCGCAGGGTCAGCATGCTGGCATTGTAGGTCGCGCACGCCGGCGGACTTCGCCCGCGCCGATGCTTCCCGCCGGTCGGTCGGGCCCAGGCATGGCTCGCGCCACGTGTTTCAGCCCGTCAAGCCGACGGAATCGAGGTAACGTTCGGCATCCAGCGCCGCCATGCAGCCGAAGCCCGCCGAAGTGACGGCCTGGCGATACACCTGGTCGGCGACGTCGCCGGCCGCGAACACGCCGCGCACGGAAGTGGCGGTCGCGTTGCCTTCCAGTCCGCTCTTGATCCGGATATACCCGTTGCGCATGTCGAGCTGGCCCTCGAACACGCCGGTATTGGGCGTGTGCCCGATCGCGACGAACATGCCGGTGGCCGCGATGTCGCGCTTGCTGCCGTCGATGGTGCTGGCGAGCCGAAGGCCGGTGACGCCGGTGTCGTCGCCGAGCACCTCGTCCACGGTATGGTTCCACACGAGTTCGACCTTGCCGGCGTTGGCCTTCTCGAACAACTTGTCCTGCATGATCTTCTCGGCGCGCAACTTGTCGCGACGGTGCACCAGCGTGACCTTGCGGCAGATGTTCGCGAGGTACAGCGCTTCCTCGACCGCGGTGTTGCCGCCGCCGATGACGGCGACATCCTGGTTGCGGAAGAAGAATCCGTCGCAGGTCGCGCATGCCGACACGCCCTTGCCCTTGAACTTCTCCTCGCTCTCGATGCCGAGGTACTTGGCGGTCGCGCCGGTGGCGATGATCAGGGCGTCGCAACTGTATTCGCCGCTGTCGCCCTTGAGCCGGAACGGGCGCTGCTTCAGGTCCACGCTATGGATGTGGTCGAACACCATCTCGGTGTGGAAGCGCTCGGCGTGTTCGGCCATCCGTCGCATCAGGTCGGGGCCCTGCAATCCCTCGACGTCGCCGGGCCAGTTGTCCACCTCGGTGGTGGTCATCAACTGCCCGCCCTGGGACAGTCCCGTGATCAGCATCGGGTGGAGGTTCGCGCGCGCCGCATACACGGCAGCGGTGTAACCCGCGGGACCGGAACCGAGGATGAGAAGACGGCTGTGCTTGGGGGTGCTCATGTATAATTCCCGGGTCGTTTCAAGGTCCGCTTCGAACTTCCTCTCGTCCGCCGCAGTGCGCCATCCGATGCGGCAATTACCCACGGTTGTTGCATCCGTGACATCGGTGCGTCGCGCGCCATGTCCCGGGTCGCCTGCCGTGACGAGTCGTGCAGCATGGGGAGTTCGCCGCGGTATTTCAAGCACGCGATGTGAGGATGATTTCCATGCGTATCGGCGTTCCTTCCGAAACCAAGACCCTCGAGGGCCGCGTCGCTCTCGTTCCCGCGGCATGCGCGGACCTGGTCCGGCACGGCCACGAGGTCTACCTGCAATCCGGCGCCGGCGTGAAGAGTGGGTTCGCCGACGACCGCTATACCAAGGTCGGCGTGAAGATCGCCAAGGACGCGGCGGCCCTGTACGACAAGGCCGAGATGATCGTCAAGGTGAAGGAGCCGATCGAGGGCGACCTGAAGCTGCTGAAGAAGCGTCATCTCCTGTTCTGCTACCTGCACCTCGCGCCCGATCCCAAGCTCACCAAGGCGCTCCTCAAGATCGGCCTGACCGGGGTCGCGTTCGAGAGCGTGGAGGAAGCCGACGGTTCGCTGCCGCTGCTGACGCCGATGTCGGTGGTCGCCGGACGCCTCGCGACGCAGGTCGGTACCACGCTGCTGCACCAGCCGCAGGGCGGCAAGGGCAAACTGCTCGGTGGCATGGCGGCGACCGAGCGCGGCAAGGTCGTGGTGCTCGGCGCGGGTGTCGCGGGCGGCAACGCGGCGATGCTGGCCGCGGCCGGTGGCGCCAACGTGGTGGTGTTCGACAAGCGGCCCGAGCGCCTGACCCAGGCGCGCGGATGGGGTGCCAACGTAACGGCACTTTATGCCTATGAATCCGTGGTGGCCGAGGAAGTGGCGACGGCCGACCTCGTGATCGGTGCGGTGCTGGTGCCGAGCGCCAAGGCGCCGCACGTGGTCAGCCGCAAGATGGTCAAGTCGATGGAAAAGGGCAGCGTGCTGGTGGATATCTCCATCGACCAGGGTGGCTGCTTCGAGACATCGAAGCCGACGACGTGGAAGGATCCGACCTATGTCGTCGACGGCGTGACCCATTTCTGCGTCACCAACATGCCGGGCGCGGTGCCGCAGACCTCGACGCAGGCGATTTCGGCGGCGATCCTGCCGTACGTGCAGCGGCTGGCGCAGAAGCATTGGCGCAAGGACGCCGTGCTGGCCAGCGGCATCAACGTCGATGGCGGCGAGATCGTGCATCCGGCGCTCAAGGGCATGAAGCTCTGACGCACGCGAACGCAAGGCGGCGGGTGGTCGCGTCCGTGTCCCGATTCCGCGCATCTCCCGACGCGCGGGTCGCGATTCACGGGATCGTCCGCCGGCCAGCAAATGGCGGCGTTGACCCGTGCCGGGGCTTGGCGCCGCACCGAACGGCGTTATAGTTTCGTCCGTCCTTCGCAGCTACCGAGGTTGCCACGCGTGGCGCGTGCCCGAGCCCAAGCGGAAGCCCGATCAAGCGGGATGAGCGAGCGTGCACGCCGGCTGCTGCGTGAGGCCGCCGCCTTGCTGCTGTTCCCGCTCGCGGTCTACCTGTTCGCGTGCCTCGTCGGCTACAGCCCGGAGGATCCCGGCTGGTGGCACACGGCGATGCAAGGGCAGCCCGTGCACAATTTCGGCGGCGCGGTAGGTGCCTACCTGGCCGACCTGCTGTTCCACCTATTCGGCGCGATCGCCTACGCGTTCCCCCTGTTGCTGGTCGTGCTGGCGGTTGGCGTATTGCGCGGCTGGTACCGGCGCGGCGACGACGAGAGCCGCTGGGAACCCGGCCTGCGGCTGGTCGGATTCGTGGCGTTCTTCGTCGGGGGCTGCGGATTGGCGTGGCTGCACGCGGCCGATCCGCAATGCGACCGCGTCACGGCTTCGGGCGGCCTGCTCGGATGCGGCGCGGGCGGCATCCTGCAGCATGGCTTCGGTGAACTCGGGGCGTTGCTGCTGCTGTTCGCGTTGACGCTGATCGCGGTCACCTGGATCACCGGGTTATCGTGGTTCCGCGTCATGGACTGGACCGGACAGCAGGTGCTGGTCGCCGCCGCGTGGCTGGCGGGCAGGCTGAAGGGCGCGCCCGAGACGCTCGCTGCGCGTGCCGCGCGCGCCGAGCGCGAGGCTGCACGCAAGGAAGACAGCGCGCGCCGGGCCAAGCGCGAACCCGTTCGGATCGAACCCGCGCCGGCGCCGATCGTCAAGAGCGAGCGGGCCAGGCGCGAAAACCAGATTCCCCTATTCACGGGCGCGGCCAGGGCAGGTGAACTGCCGCCGTTGTCGTTGCTGGAGGAGCCCCCCGCCCAGCAGGGCAAGGGCTATTCGGAAGAAACCCTGGAAGTGCTGTCGCGCCAGGTCGAGATGAAGCTCAAGGATTTCCGGATCGACGCGCACGTGGTCAGCGCGCACCCAGGCCCGGTGATCACGCGTTTCGAACTCGAGCCGGCGCCCGGCGTGCGCGGCAGCCAGATTTCCTCGTTGGACAAGGACATCGCACGCGGCCTCTCGCTGGTCAGCGTGCGGGTAGTGGACGTGATCCCGGGCAAGAACGTGATCGGCCTCGAGATCCCGAACACCCACCGCGAGATCGTGTATCTCTCGGAGATCTTCAGCTCGCGCGAATACGGCGATGCGCGCTCGCCGCTGTCGCTGGCGCTGGGCAAGGATATCGGCGGGCGGCCGGTGGTCGTCGACCTGCAGAAGATGCCGCATCTGCTGGTGGCGGGTACCACCGGGTCGGGCAAGTCGGTGGCGTTGAACGCGATGGTGTTGTCGCTGCTGTTCAAGGCCAAGCCCGCCGACGTGCGCATGATCATGATCGACCCCAAGATGCTGGAACTGTCGGTGTACGACCGCATCCCGCACCTGCTTGCGCCGGTCGTCACCGACATGAAGGAAGCCGCCAATGCGCTGCGCTGGTGCGTGGCCGAGATGGAACGCCGCTACAAGCTGATGGCGGCGGTCGGCGTGCGCAACCTCGCCGGCTTCAACAAGAAGATTCGCGATGCCGAGGCCGCGGGCCAGCCGTTGCCCGACCCTTTGTTCAAGGCCAATCCGGATGCGCCAGGCGACAAGGCCCAGCCGTTGCAGCCGCTGCCGTTCATCGTGGTCATCATCGACGAATTCGCCGACATGATGATGATTGTCGGCAAGAAGGTAGAGGAATTGATCGCGCGGCTGGCGCAGAAGGCACGCGCGGCGGGCGTTCACCTGATCCTCGCCACACAGCGGCCCTCGGTGGACGTGATCACCGGCCTGATCAAGGCCAACATCCCCTGCCGCATCGCCTTCCAGGTGTCGAGCAAGATCGATTCGCGCACCATCCTCGACCAGAACGGCGCGGAGACGCTGCTCGGCAATGGCGACATGCTGTACCTGCCCCCGGGCACCGCCACGCCGGACCGCGTGCACGGTGCCTTCGTGGGCGACGAGGACGTGCACAAGGTCGTCGCGTGGCTGCACTCCCAGGGTGAACCGGACTACATCGATGGCGTGCTCGAGGAGGTGCAGACGCTCGGCGACGGCAAGGTCATCAATGAATCGGGCCTGCCGGAGGACGAGGCATCGGGCGATGACAACGCGCTCTACGACCGCGCCGTGCAGATCGTGACCAGCAGCCGGCGGGCCTCGATCTCCGGTGTCCAGCGGCACCTGCGCATCGGTTACAACCGTGCCGCGCGCCTGATCGAGCAGATGGAACAGGAAGGGGTGGTGACGCCACCCCAGCACAACGGGCAGAGGGAAGTGATCGCGCCACCGCCGGTTTCCTGAGCGGTTGCAAGGCTGCTGCGCTCGGCGGCTTGCGCGCCGGCGGCTCTCGGCATGCTGACCTACTGGCGTGTACACTCCGCTGCCTGCGCTCCGGGACGCACAACCCGTCTTTGCTCGCGACGCTTCGCATCCCGCCAAGGGTTCTCTCCGGTTCATGCTGCATCGGCATCATTCGCCAATCTGACCAGGGATCCAAATAAATATGCGCAAACTGATGGTGGGTATCGTGTTGTCGCTGTCGGCGTGCATGGCTTTTGCCGCCACCGGCGCGCGCGCGCGCCTCGATGCGTTCGCGCATGGCTTGCATGCGCTGCGCGGCGATTTCAGCCAGACCGTCTACGATTCGCACGGCAACGTCACCGGCACCAGTCACGGCACCCTCGCCCTGGAGGCGCCGCGCCTGTTCCGTTGGCAGGTCGCCGGCCCCTACAAGCAACTGATCGTTGCCGACGGCAAGAAGGTATGGGTTTACGAGCCCGACCTGCAGCAGGTGACGGTGCGCGACCAGGGCGCGCAGGAGGCGCACAGTCCGCTCACGGTGTTGACCGACCTCTCGCAACTCGACAGCGAATTCACGGCCACCGATGCCGGCAACCGCGATGGCCTGGAGTGGCTGCGCCTGGTTTCGCGCGGCAAGGATCCGCAATTCGATTACGCGGAAATCGGCTTCGATGCGATTGGTCCACGTCGTATGCTGTTCAAGGATACCGTCGGCAATCGTACCGAGATCGCCTTCTCGGGATGGCAACGAAACCCGGAATTGCCGCCGGGCACCTTCACGTTCGTGCCGCCCAAGGGCACCGACGTGGTGGGTGACGCCGCCGCGGCGTCTGGCCGCTAGGCGCCGGCGCCCTGGGATCCGGCCATGATCACGCGGTTGCCGCGCTGGGTGTTGCTGGGCGGACTGCTGTTGGCCTTCATCGGTGGCATGGTGAACGCGGGCGGCTACCTGAGTTTCTATCATCAGGCGGTGACGCACATGACCGGCACCACCACGCTGCTGGGCATCGCGTTCGCGGACGGGAACGCAGGGGATATCGTCAAGTTCGGTTCGGTGGCCCTTTCGTTCCTGGCCGGCGCGGCGTTGAGCGGCTTGATCATCCGCGACAGTACGTTGCGGCTCGGTCGCCGCTACGGCATCGCGCTGTGCGTGGAATCGGCGATGTTATTCTTCGCCACCCCGCTGATGGCCGCAAGCCACGAAAGCGGGCTTTGGCTTGCCGCCGCTGCGTGCGGCCTGCAGAACGCGATGGCCAGCAGCTACAGCGGCGCAGTGGTTCGCACCACGCATGTGTCCGGTCTGTACACCGACCTCGGCATGTTCTTCGGGCAGTGGCTGCGCGGCATCCCGCAGGATGGGCGGCGCGTGCGCCTGTATGTCGTGCTGGTGCTCGGGTTCCTTGGCGGCGGCATGGCCACCGCATGGCTGTTCCCCCGATTCGGCGAATACAGCCTGCTGGCTCCGGCCGCGCTGACTGGGCTGGTGGGCGTCACCTATGCCATTTACCGTCACCGGCGTCTGGCGGTCGCGGCCTGATGCGTTCTCGACGAACGGTCAAGGCAACCTCGGTGCGCGCTTGTCCGCGCCGTTCTGGTGCAGCACCAATGCATCGACTTTGCCATCGGCGTCGCGCTTGAAGCTGAGCTGTGCGTCGACCACGGTGTAATGGAACTCGTCCTTTGCGCTCGCGTAGACGGGGAAGGCCGGCTGACCGGTCAATTGCGCCATCAACTGCGAGCCTTGCAAGGTGATGTCGAAGACCGCGCCCGGCGCGAGTTGATAGCGGCCGACGTACTGGCTCGCCGTCGCCATGCCCAGCTTGACCACGTGCTGCCCGTCGGCTTTTGCGACGACTGCCGCATCCATTCGTCGGGCGGGGCTGTTGTGCCCGTTCTGGTGCAGCACCAGTGACGTCACCTTGCCTTGTGGGTCACGCTGGAAGTCGATGCGGATATCCGCGACGCGTGCAAAAAACCTGTCGGCGGCGCCGGCGAAAATCGGGAACGCACCTTGCCCGGTCGCCTCTGCAAACAGTTGGTCGGCATTGCGGAACACATGCAGGATGAAACCCGGCGCAAGCTGATAGTCGCCGACGTAGGCATTGAGTTGCGACGGCGTCATCGCGATCGCCTTTTGCGCGGGAGCCAGCGGCGTGTCGGCAAGCAGGCTGGCGAAGCCGAGGTCGTCCACGGACTGCTGGGTGTCGGTCAGGATCACCACGCCGCGCCGTCCGTCCGCGGAAAACCCGATGAAGCTCGCGTAGCCGCCGGTCATGCCGTTGTGCCAGACCACGTCGCCGTCCTTGTCGTGCCGGGTCATCCAGACCAGCCCGATGCGCTCGTTCTCGCCGATGGCGCGGCGCGGATCGTGCGCAAGCTGCATCGCCGATTGCAGTGCGCCGTGGCCGCGGCCCAGGTTGGCGTCCAGATACCGCAGCATGTCCGCACCGGTGCTGTTGATCGCGCCGGCGCCAGCCAGCACGCCGAGGTGCCAAGGCTGCGCGGGCGCACCGGTGGCGTCGTGACCTACGGCCCAGTCGGCGTTCAATGGCGTGGAAAACGCCGTGCTGCTGGACGTCATGCCCAACGGCTTGAAGATGCGGTTTCGCAGCAGCTTGCCGTAGGCCGTGCCGGCATGCTGCGCCAGCGCGAAACCCAGCAACCCCACGCCAAGATTGGAGTATTCGTAGGACGCTCCCGGATCACGCGGCAGCTTGTACGTCGCCAGGAAAGCCTTGAGCTTGGCTGCATCGTAATCCGCGTACGGATCGTGCGCGTTGGCCAGGTCCATATTGCCAGGAAGCCGCGGCAAACCAGAATCCTGCATCGCCAGTTCGCCCAGCGTGATCGACTTGCCGTCGCGCGACGGAATCGTAAAACCCGGCAGCAGTTGCGCGACAGGCGTGTCCAGCTTGACCTCGTGATGGTCCACCGCCTCGGCTAGCAGCGTCGCGGTGAAGGTCTTGGTGATCGAGCCGATCTGGAAAATCGTGTCGGCGCCCGGTGCCTTGCCGTTTGCGAGCTTGCCGAAACCATAGACATGACTGCGGTTGCCGTCGATCACGGCCACCACCATCGCCGGGTATTCGCCGTCCGCAATGCGTGCGTGGATGGCTTGTTCGACACGGTCGGGCAACAGGGGCGGCGCAGGCGCCATCGTGGCGGATGCAAGCATCGGAGCGGCCAGCAGAGCGGTCAGGATCGGCAAACGATGCATTCGAAAATCCTCGGGAGCGACGGCGCAGGGGCGAAGCCTATGTACGGCACATAGATGCTGTCAAGTATGCTTTACATGCGGTGGTGGCGCATGTTTGAATTTGTTCCGTTCGTGTTGAGCGTAGCGAGCGCAGCGAGTGAAGTCGAAACGCGGGCGACCCTTCGACTTCGGTGCTGTGGGCCTGTGCACAGGGCGAACGGTATCTCAAACCTGACTACTGGCTTTCATGTCGGCCGTGCTGGGCACGCGGCGAGGTGCCAACCGGCGCCCGATTGCCTATGATGAAGCCATGCCACGTCGTGTCGCCGATAGCGGAAAACCCGGCCTGTTCGCCGAGCCTGATGCGCTGAAGCCGCTCGCCGAGCGGATGCGGCCGCGCACGCTGGACGAGATCGTTGGGCAGGTCCGCCTGCTCGGGCCGAGCACGCCGCTGCGGCGTGAACTCGAAGCCGGACGCGTCCATTCGATGATCCTGTGGGGACCGCCCGGCTGCGGCAAGACCACGTTGGCGCTGCTGGTCGCGAAATATGCCGACGCGCACTTCCAGGCAATCTCCGCGGTGCTGTCCGGGCTTGCCGAGGTGCGCAAGGCATTGGCCGAGGCCGAGGCCCTGTACGCGCAGGGGCGTCGCAGCGTGCTGTTCGTCGACGAGGTGCACCGCTTCAACAAGGCCCAGCAGGACGCGTTCCTGCCGCACATCGAGAAAGGCGTGATCGTGTTCGTCGGCGCGACCACGGAAAACCCCTCGTTCGAATTGAATTCGGCGCTGCTGTCGCGCTGCCGCGTGCATGTGATGGACGCGGTGGGTGCGGACGATATCGCCGTTGCATTGAAACGCGCGCTGGTCGACGACGAGCGCGGACTCGGCAAGCTGTCCCTGCAGGTAGACGCCGGCGCGCTGGCGCTGATGGCGAAAGCCGCCGACGGCGACGTGCGGCGCGCGCTGACGTTCCTGGAAATCGCTGCCGAGCTCGCCCATGACGCTCGCATCGACGATGCCACCCTGCAGCAGGTGCTGGCCGACCGTACCCGCCGTTTCGACAAGGGCGGCGAGCAGTTCTACGACCAGATTTCGGCGCTGCACAAATCGGTGCGTTCGTCCGATCCCGATGCCGCGTTGTACTGGTTGGTGCGGATGCTGGATGGAGGTTGCGAGCCGCTGTACCTCGCGCGCCGCATGACCCGCATGGCCGTGGAAGACATCGGCCTCGCCGATCCGCGCGCCTGGCAACTGGCCTTGCAGGCGTGGGATACCTACGAACGACTGGGTTCGCCCGAGGGCGAACTGGCGCTGGCCGAAGTCGCGCTGTATCTGGCGATGGCACCCAAGAGCAATGCGGCCTACGTCGCCTACGGCGCGGCCCGTGCGAACGTGCGCGAAACCGGCACGCTGGACGTGCCGATGCATTTGCGCAACGCGCCGAACAGACTCATGAAGGGCCTGGGCTACGGCAAGGGCTATCAATACGACCCCGACGTCGAGGGCGGCGTGGCGCTGGACCAGCAATGCCTGCCGGATGCGCTGGTCGGCACCGAGTTCTACGCACCGACCGCGAACGGCATCGAAGCGAAGATCCGCGAAAAGCTGGAAGCGTTGCGTGCCGCGCGGGCCAAGGCCCGGAACCCATAGTCCCGAACCCATGCTTCGGGCCGACGGCCTTGGCGCGTCGCCTCGCCCCCGCGATAATCACGGTCTTTTCGAGCATTGCAAGGATCGATCATGCTGGACCCTGCACTGTTGCGCGCGCAGCTTGCGGATACCGCGGCGCGCCTGAAGACGCGCGGACACGAGCTCGACGTCGCCACGATCGAGTCGCTGGAAGCCGATCGCAAGCGGGTGGCGACCGAGACCCAGGAACTGCAGGCGCTGCGCAACGCGCGCTCCAAGGCCATCGGGCAGGCCAAGGCCAAGGGCGAAGACGTGGCGCCGATCATGGCCGAGGTCGCCGGCATCGGCGACAAGCTCAAGGCCAACGAGCAGGCGCTCGCCAACGTGCAGTCGCAATTGTCGGCGATCGCATTGGGCATTCCCAACTTGCCGGATGCATCCGTCCCGGTCGGCAAGGACGAAAGCGGGAACGCCGAAGTCTCGCGCGTGGGCGAGCCACGCACGTTCGATTTCGAGGTCAAGGACCACGTCGAACTCGGCGCCCGCCACGGTTGGCTGGACGGGGAGGCCGGCGCCAAGTTGTCGGGTGCGCGCTTCACCGTGTTGCGTGGCCAGCTCGCGCACCTGCACCGTGCGCTCGCGCAATTCATGCTGGACCTGCACACCCGCGAGCACGGCTATACCGAATGCAACGTGCCGCTGCTGGTGAACGCCGACACGATGCAAGGCACCAGCCAGTTGCCGAAGTTCGAGGAGGACCTGTTCGCGACCAATGTTGGCGAAACGAAGCGCTACCTGATCCCGACCGCCGAAGTCCCGCTGACCAACCTGGTGAGCGATTCCATCGTCGAAGCCAATGCGCTGCCGATGCGCATGACCGCACACACGCCGTGTTTCCGCGCCGAGGCCGGCAGCTACGGCAAGGACGTCAAGGGCATGATCCGGCAGCACCAGTTCGAGAAAGTCGAGCTGGTGCAGGTCGTCGAACCGTCGAAGTCGTTCGAGGCGCTGGAAGAACTGGTCGGGCATGCCGAGAAAGTGCTGCAAAGGCTCGGGCTGCCTTATCGCAAGATGCTGCTGTGCACCGGCGACATGGGTTTCGCCGCGGCCAAGACCTATGACCTGGAAGTCTGGCTGCCGAGCCAGGATACCTATCGCGAGATTTCCTCGTGCTCGAATTGCACCGATTTCCAGGCGCGGCGGATGCAGGCGCGCTGGCGCAACCCCGCCACCGGAAAACCGGAACTTGTGCACACGCTCAATGGTTCGGGCCTCGCGATCGGGCGCTGCCTGATCGCGGTGATGGAGAACTTTCAGAATGACGACGGCTCGATCACCGTCCCTGAAGTGCTGCGGCCGTACATGGGCGGCGCGGATAGAATTGCCTGATCGATTCGGAGAGGTGGCTGAGTGGTCTAAAGCACCGGACTTGCTCGCGGAGGCAGGATGCCGGAGCGAACATCGGCGTAGCCGATGGCCCGAAGGGCGAGGCACAGGATGTGCCGAGTCAATCCGGCGCACTCGTTTGATGTTGTGGAGAGGTGGCTGAGTGGTCTAAAGCACCGGACTTGAAATCCGGCGTACGGCTTGCCGTACCGTGGGTTCGAATCCCACCCTCTCCGCCATCCCATGATCGGTCTACACTGTCGGAGATCTCTCGCACACGGAGCGCGTGATGTCCGACGAGCGCAAGCCCAAGATCGAACTCTATGACGGTCCCGCCGGCGGCTGGGGTTC
>JAJXWZ010000019.1 GCA_021781345.1 Pseudomonadota bacterium | reverse complement strand
GATCCCGGGCCATGTTCCGTTTGAATGGCTCGAGTTGCTGGCTTGCTATGTCCTGGCGATTGACCCGACTGCGCGCAGGGTCTCCATCAGCAGCGTTTCACTGGACCGCGCGCGCGCCTCGCTGGCTTCGGCCTTCGCTTCGCTCTCCAGCACCCGCGCCTCGCTTCCCTGCGCGCGCAGCGCGAACAGCGCGGCGCCGACCTCATGCGCGACATGGAACAGCAGTTCACGCTCGTCCGCGGCGTAGTGCTCGCCGGGGCGCTGGCCCACGATGAGCGCGCCGAGCAGGCTGCCGCGCAGCATCAGCGGAAAGGCATAGCCGTCCGCGCCCAGCGCGCTCGGCGTGGCGTGCAGGTCCAGTGCGGCATTGCGCGCTCGCAGGCCGACGAAGGCGAGATCGTCGACAGCGACCTGCGCCGGCAAGGCCGGCTCACCCTGCTGGCGGATGCAGACGTAAGCCTCGGCCGTGCGCTCGTACAACGCGACCCGCGGTGCGCCGACATGGCGGGCGATCTGGTCGACGGTCAGCTCGAACAGGTTCTCGGGCTGGGTGATGTAGGCGCAGTCCTCGGCAAAGCGGCGCAGCGCGGCCTCGGCGCGGTACTGGCGACGGAAGAAAAACCGCTCGACCACGGCATCGATGCGTCGGTGCACGGTGCTCAGCGCGGCGCCCAGCGCCAGCGGCACGGCGAACTCCAGTGCCAGGCTGGCACCGTGGCCCAGCGCGCTGCGCTCGATCAGGCTCTCGAACAGGGCGAACAGGCCCAGCACCAGGCTGGTGGTCGCCGCGTACACCAGGGCGCGGTTGAGGACGAACGAGACGTCCACCACGCGATGGCGCAGCACCGCATACAGGAAGCCGCTCAATGAGAGCACAAGCGCAGAGTTCGTCACAACGGAAGAAACCTGGGATCCCAGTACGGCCGTATTGTTCAAAAATATGTTGACCACAAATATCACGCCGCTCCACAGCGCCCAGCGCAGACGTAGCCGCATTGCGCCAATCGCGTAGCCATAGCTCTTGATCAGCAGGGCCAGCGGGACGAGGTAACTCGCACTAAAGACCACGCCATATTGAGGCCGCAACAGTTCCGCCCAGCCGGTGGCGACGAAGAGGCCGGGGCCGCCGAGACGCGTGACCGCCCCCGCAGCGAGCAGCAGCAGAAAGCTGCCGCGCCACAGCCATTGTGCCCGCGGTGTGAGCGACGGACCCAGCATGGATTCGATCATGATGTAAAAACCGCAACGCGCGATCAAATAAAGGACATTGGCCCCCAGCCAAGCGCTGAGTCCCAACAGTCCACTCAGTTGGGCATGCTGGAATGCGAGACCCACCAAGAAGGCGATGGCCCACAGAGCCATGCCTGCGGCGGCCCGATCGCGGCCGCGCCACAATACGAGCAGGGCGATCACACCGAGCAACAAAATAAAACTGAGGGTTGTCCACTCAAACCACCACGCGTTGCTGATCGTGCCGAGATCCACCGTGGTGACGGATACCGTGACGGGGACGGCTTCCCGATGGATCACAAATTCATAGGATTGTCCCAAGGGGAAACTGTAATTGCTGAGGTGCATGATGCTGACCGCGATACGCGCCGAGCGCGATAACGCCGCCAGATCAAGTCGGTCACCGACCCGCAGCGCCTGCGGCAGCGGAATGTTCGCAACCGGTTCGACCACGGCGGTATGCGCATTCTCGACACTGACATCAAATGGCAAACCCGCAGGCCTGAATGCCATGAGGCTGGTATAGGCGCCGGCGAAAATGATGGCGGCCGTAAGCAGACTCAACAGCCCGTAGCGACGATGCATGGCCATCCCCTGTCAGTACGCGGTCGAAGCGCGCGCGAAACATACACCGAGGCCTGCTCCGACATCGCGGGGTGCTGGCGTTCGTTGAAATCGGACACCCACACTCGTTGCAAATCGTGCTGCAGTACCGTGCCGATCAACGCTCGCCCTCGCCCGTCCGGCGCCATGGAACCGTATCGTCATCGGGCTGTCGTACTCTCGCACTTTCATCTGAGCAACCGACCTCATGCACCGACCCGCCCCGCTGTGGCTCGCCCTGTTCGTCACGCTGGCCGCGGCGCCGTCCGCGCCGGCCGCCACGCGGGCCTACGCCGGCGACGGCAGACCTCGGACCATCGACACCGCGCCGGGACCGGGCGTCGCGCCCTACGTCGTGCCGACGCGCGTCGAGCCGCATCTCTCCACCGCGCAGCGTCTCGCGCTGCTGCGTGCGCACATCAAGTACGTGTTCGTGATCTACCAGGAGAACCGCAGCTTCGATTCCTACTTCGGCACCTGGCCGGGCGCCGACGGCATCTACTCGCAGCCGCCGGCACGCACGCCGGGCTTCGTGCAGCCGCTGCAGTTGCCGGACGGGCGCTGGACCACGATCTCGCCGTTTCGCATCGGCCCAGCCGAGCATGCCGCCGACAGCGACGACATCGACCACTCGCATCCGCTGATGCTGCGCAAGTTGCACGTGGTCGGCGGCGTGCCGCGCATGGACCGTTTCGCGCTGACCGAGGAGCGCAAGTATTCGCCGCAGGGCGCGCCCAGCCTCCGCGCCCTGCAATTCGGCGAGCTGGCGATGGCGCACGAGGACTGCGACACGGTGCCGATCCTGTGGCACTACGCCGACCGTTTCGCGCTGTTCGATCACGTGTTCCAGACCGTCGCCGGGCCGTCCACGCCCGGCAATCTCAGCATCATCGCCGCGCAGACCGGCGTGACGCAGTGGGCGCGGCATCCCGATGAGGCCTTCACCGGCGACGGTGCCAAGGGGCCGGGCGTGCCGGTGGTCGACGATGCCGATCCGCTCTGGGGTTCGCCCTACGACCCGAATCCGGCGGCACAGCGCATGCCGTACAACCCGCACGACACCGCCAAGACCGCCGCGCATCGCGATGCCGTGCAGCACAACCTCACCTTCGCCACGCTGCCGCTGACGCTGCAGGGCGGCGACCTCGATGCCACCGTGCAAAAGGACACACGCCCGGAAACCGACCTCGCCGACCTGCGCGGCGACGTGCGTGCGATCAGCGTGCGCGGCCAGCGCACGGTGGACTGGCGCTGGTATCAGGCGGGCTACGGCGCGCCGACGCCCGCCGGCGCCGACCCCGAGGATGCCGAAGGACAGCATGCCTCCTATGTCACCCACCACAACGGCCCGCAGTACTTCGGTTACATCGCCAACAATCCGGCGCTGCGCGCGCATCTGGCGGACCTGTCGCGGTTCTTCGGCGACCTGCGCGACGGCCGCCTGCCCGCCGCCGGCGGTGTGTTCTACATCAAGGGCGGCTACCGCAACGACTTCGGACTGAAGCCCGCCGACCCCGATCCGCGCGTGCAGGCGCGCTTTCTCGGCGACGACGATCACCCGCAGTATTCCGACGCGCAGATCAGCGAGATCCTGGTCGCGCGCGCGATCAATGCGATTGCCGCCAGCCGGTACTGGAGCGACAGCGCGATCATCGTCACCTGGGACGACAGCGAGGGCGACTATGACCATGTTCCGCCGCCGCAGCGCAACCGCGGTCCCGACGGCAAGTGGCTGGGCAACGGCCCGCGCGTGCCGCTGCTGCTGATCTCGCCGTATGCCCGCGTGCACGCGGTGATCCACGCGCCGGGCAATACCGCCTCGGTGGTCAAGTTCGTCGATCGCGTGTTCGACCTGCCGCCGCTGGCCACGCTGCCGGACGAGCTCGAGGGCCGCAAGCTGGGCGAACTGCATTTCCATCTGCACGGACTGGGGCCGGAAGACGCACTGACGCCCGATGTGACCGACCTGCTGGGTGCTTTCGACACCGCGCGCCTCGCCGGCCGCGCCGCACCGCTGCCGGCGTCCTACGCCGAGGTGCCGCAGGCCTGGACCGAGCAGTTGCCCGGCGCGCTGGGGCTGGACTGCAAGGCGCTGGGCATCGTGCCGGTCGATCGCCAGCTCGGCATCCGGACCACGCTGCCGCCGCAATTCAATCCGCGGCCCAAGACCACGCCGACGCCGGTCTCCGCGGCGCCACGCTAAGCTGTCCGCACTCGATCCAGGGCGTCTCGCCATGAGCACCGAACTGACGTTCTTCCACGCTCCGCAGACGCGCTCGACCGGCGTGCGCATCCTGCTCGAGGAACTGGGCGCGCCCTATCGGCTGCACCTGCTCGACCTCAAGGCCGGCGAGCAGCGCCAGCCCGCCTACCTCGCCATCAATCCGATGGGCAAGGTACCGGCGCTCAAGGACGGCGACGCGCTGATCACCGAGCAGGTGGCGATCTACATCTACCTCGCCGACCGCTTTCCGCAGGCGGGCCTGGCGCCGGCCATCGGCGATCCGCTGCGCGGCCCGTGGCTGCGCTGGGTCGCCTACTACGGCTCCTGCTTCGAGCCGGCGCTGATGGATCGCGCGCAAAAACACGAACCGGCGTCGCGTTCCAGTTCACCCTACGGCGACTACGACACCATGCTGAAGACGCTGACCGACCAGC
>JAJXWZ010000235.1 GCA_021781345.1 Pseudomonadota bacterium | reverse complement strand
TGGCGCCGCAGCGCGGCATCATCCTGTCCAGCCACGTGCTGGCGGAAGTGGAAGCGATGTGCAATCGCGTGCTGATCCTGCACCACGGCCGGGTGCGGCACGACGCGCCGTTGGACGGCCCGTGCGGCCAACTCGATGCACGTTTCCGCGCGATCGCCGCACAACCCGAGAGCGCCGCCGCATGAGCGCGCTCACGGTCGCGCGTATCGACCTGAAACGCCTCGCGGTGCGGCCGTTTGCATGGACGCTGGCCGGCATCGCGCTGGCGATGATGGCTTGGCAGTTCCTGCTGGGCTTGTCGGCCTTCATGCACGCGCAGCCGAGCGCGCCCGGTCCGGGTTCCGGCCCCGGCTTCACCGATGCCGTGGTGGCGCCGTACCTGCTCAACTACGTCCAGTTGTGCCTGGTGATTGCACCGCTGATCACGATGCAGGCGCTGGCCGGCGAGCGCAGCGCGCAACGCCTCGCGCTGCTGGCGGCATCAGGTGCCTCCGGTGCGCAAATCGTGCTCGGCAAGTTCGCCGCGCGGCTCGCGTTCCTTTGGCTGCTGCTGATGCTGGTCGCGACGATGCCGCTGGTGCTGGCGCACGCGACGCATCCGGATTGGGGCCAGTTCGCCGCCGCGCTGCTCGCGAGCGCGCTGTGCGTGGCTGCACTCGCCGCGATCGGCATTGCCTGTTCCGCTTTCACGCCGGAACCCGCGCTGGCCGCGACCGCGGCGATCCTGATCGGAGAAGCAATGTCGCTGATCGACGCCGGAGTGCGCATGACCGGTGGCGACGGTGGGTGGCTGGGCTGGCTCGCGCTGCACACCCACCTCGAAGCGGCCATGCGCGGCTTGGTGCGCAGCGAGGACATCGCGTACTTCCTGCTGATCATCGGACTCGCGCTGGCATTGGCGGCCCGCCGCGTCGCCGCCGAGCGGGAGAACGACTGATGCGCGGCGGCTGGCGGGGCTGGCTGCACGCGCTGCTGTGCGTGGTAATCGCGGTTTGCCTTGCCGCGCTGTCGACACGTTTCGGTTTCACCGCTGACTGGAGTGCCAAGGCGCGTGCGACCCTCACGCCGCAGAGCCAGTCACTGCTGCGGCAGTTGAGAGGCCCGCTGGCAGTCACGAGCTACGCGCGCCCCGGCGACCTGCGCACCAAAACCACCTTGCTGGTCGATCGCTACCGGCGCTTCAAGCGCGACATCACGCTCAAGTTCGTCGATCCCGACTTCGATCCGGTGGCCACGCAGGACGCGGGCGTCACGGAAAGCGGCGAGCTGGTCCTGAGCTGGCACGGCCGCGAGCAACATGTCGCCGATCTCGACGAAGCGGATTTTTCCGACGCGCTGGTGCGGCTCGTGCGCGGCGGCACCAGGCTGGTGGCGTTCATCACCGGAGACGGCGAGCGCGACGCCACCGGTTCCGGCGCCGCCGACCTCGGCGAGTTCGTCAAGCGCCTTGCCGCGCAAGGGGTACGCGCGCTGCCGCTGAACCTAGCGAATGCCGCCGAAGTACCGCGCAACGCGAAACTCGTCGTACTGGCGAGTCCGCAGGCCGCGTTGCTGCCGAGTTCGGTACGCAAGCTCGAAGACTACCTCGCCGACGGCGGCAACCTGTTGTGGCTCACCGAACCCGGCAGCGACGGACTCGGACTCGCGCCGCTGGCGCAAACGCTGGGCATCAAGCGCCTTCCTGGCATGCTGCTGGACACCGACAGCAGCATCGGCAGCGGCGATCCGCGCTTGCTGGTCGCGACCCACTACCCCGCGCAGGCGATCACCAACGGTTTCGATGTCGATACGCTGTTTCCGCAAACGGCAGCGCTGGCCGCGATGTCCGGCGCCGAGTGGAACGCTCAGCCGATCCTGCAGTCGGGCGCGCGCAGCTGGAACCAGGCCACGCCGGTCGATTCCGCGCAAGCGACGTTCCAACCGGATTCGGGCGCACTCAAGGGACCGCTCACGTTCGGCTACGCGCTCAGCCGGCTGTCGCCGAGTCCGGCCAGGAACCAGCAGCGAGTGGTGGTGATCGGCGACGGTGATTTCCTATCCAACGCCTATCTGGCCGACGCCGGCAACTTCGATTTTGGCGAACGCGTGTGCGAATGGTTGCTGGACGACGACGCCCTGGTCAGCTTGTCGCCGACCGCGCCGGATCGCGTGCTGAAGCCGACACGCACGGAACTTGGTGTGCTCACCGCAGGCTACCTGATCGTGCTGCCGCTCGCCCTGATCCTGGTCGGCCTCGCCATCGGCTGGCGTCGGCGCCGTCGGTGACGCACGCGAATCGCAACCTCGCCTTGCTCGCGATCATCGCCGTGGCGCTGGTCGCATTCGTGCTGTGGGTCGGACGACAGGAATACTTGCGCGATCCGCCGGCGATCACCGCGCTCGATCCCGGCGCGGTGACGCGGATCGAGCTGGACATCCCGCCGGTCACGCCGCAGGTGTTCGAGCGCCGCGCCGATGGCTGGTGGCGCATCCGGCCCTCCGCCGCTCGCGCCGACGATGCGCGCGTGCGGCGCCTCGCGGACCTGGCGACCACGCCGGTTTCACGCTGGCTGCCGGCGGCGCGACTCGTGCCGGACAAGGTCGGGCTGGAGCATCCCTCCGCGATCCTAGTCCTGAATGGCGTGCGCCTGGAATACGGCGGCCTGACCGCGATCGACGACCTGCGTTACGTGCGGGTGGGCAACATGGTGGCGCTGGTGCCACGGCAGTATTCGCCGGAAGTGATGCTGACCAAAGCCGGCGTTGAATGATTTGCTTCGATCCTTCTCCCCTGGGGAGAAGCAGGTGCGCAGCGCCGGACGAGGGTCCGGGGCACGCACGGATGATCTCGCATGACCGGAACCTCACCCGTGCCCCTCTTCCGGTGGGAGAGGGGTTCAAACCAGAGCTCGCTGTATCCCATGCCCGAACTGCCTGAAGTGGAAACCACCCGCCGCGGCATCTCGCCGTTCGTGACCGGACGCTTGGTCGAACGCGTGCGACTGCGCCGCCGGGACCTGCGCTGGCCGATCCCGCGAGCACTCACGACCAGGTTGCCGGGACAACGGGTCGAGGCGGTCGAACGCCGCGCGAAATACCTGCTGCTGCACACTGCGGCCGGCAGCGCGCTGCTGCACCTCGGCATGTCGGGCTCGCTGCGCATCACCGATCCGGCCGTGCCGCCGCGCGCCCACGACCATTACGACCTGGTCTTCGATTCGGGGCAAGCGTTGCGCTTCAACGACCCGCGCCGGTTCGGATGCCTGCTGTGGCAGGAGCCCGGCCACACGCATCCGCTGCTGCGCGCGCTCGGCCCGGAGCCGCTGGGCGACACGTTCGACGGCGACTGGTTGTGGCACGCCGCGCGCGGACGCAGCGCGACGGTGAAGGCCTTCCTCATGGACCAGGCCATCGTGGTGGGCGTCGGCAATATCTACGCCAGCGAAGCGCTGTTCGCGGCAGGCGTGCATCCGAAACGGGCAGCAGGATCCGTGTCGCGCGCGCGCTACGCGCGCATCGCGGCGGAAATCCGGCGCATCCTCGATTACGCGATCGCGCGCGGCGGCACGACGCTGCGGGATTTCCTCGCCCCCGACGGCGCGCCGGGTTACTTCGAGCAGGAACTGTTTGCCTACGGCCGTACCGGCGAACCATGCAAGCTCTGCGGCACGCCGATCAAATCAGCCGCGATCGGCCAGCGGACCACCTACTGGTGCCCGCAGTGCCAGCACTGAGGGTCGTGAGGCCCGACGCATGACAGGCGTCACGCGACAGTGGCGTGCGATTCCGCCAGAATCCTGCGGATCGTGCAGCCAGAGCGTGTCCGCATGTCACCGAGCCTCGTCGCCCCGATCGTGATCGCGCCGTTGATCGCGTGGAGGCTGTACGCGCGAACGCGCCGCCATTTCGGCCGCCAGCCGATCCAGCCCAAACGCATGTGGACCCGCGTCGGCATCCTCTCGGCCATTACGCTGCTGGTCGGCACCGAGGGCTTCGTCGATCCACGCGTCGCGGCCGGGTTGGGCGCAGGCCTGGTCGGCGGCGTGGCGCTCGCGGTGCTGGCGCTCAAGCTGACGCGTTTCGAGATCGATGGCCACGCCGATTGCTACTACCCCAATCCCTGGGTTGGGCTGGCCCTGACCGCGCTGTTCATCGGACGGCTGCTGTACCGCTTCATGGTGCTCTGGCCCGAGCTGTCGCACAACAGCGCGGCCAGTCTCGCACAGTGGCAGCGCAGTCCGCTCACGCTGGTCATCCTGGGCCTGATGCTGGGCTATTACATCGCCTATTACGGCGGGCTGCTGGTCCACCATCGCAACGTGCTGGCCACCCGACCCGCGGTATAGACGACAGGCGCCCCAGCGGGTCTGGCATTGCGCATGGTCGGACCCAAATGCCACGCGATGGGCGGCGGCCTTCATGGCCCCTGCGGTGCCGGCACTCGGGCCGCGGTCAAGGATGACGCGCACTCACAGAGCGTCGGCGTCCAGCTCGCCCGTGCGGATGCGGATCACCTGA
>JAJXWZ010000117.1 GCA_021781345.1 Pseudomonadota bacterium | reverse complement strand
CAATTCCACCGCCGCGATCCGGAACAGGGTGTCGTTGACCAGCGTGGACTTGCCGGAACCCGACACGCCGGTGATGCAGGTGAACAGGCCGGCGGGGATTTCCAGGTCGACATTCTGCAGGTTGTTGCCGTGCGCGCCTTTGAGTTTCAGCACGCGCTTGGGATCGGGCTGGCGGCGCAGTTTCGGCACCTCGATGCTGCGCTTGCCGGACAGGTATTGCCCGGTCAGCGAGCGCGGCGCCTTCAGGATGTCGTCGAGCCTGCCGTGCGCCACCACTTCGCCGCCGTGCACGCCGGCGCCAGGGCCGATGTCGACGATGCGGTCGGCGCGGCGGATTGCGTCCTCGTCGTGTTCGACCACGATCACGGTGTTGCCGAGGTCGCGTAGGCGCGTGAGCGTGCCCAGCAGGCGTTCGTTGTCGCGCTGGTGCAGGCCGATCGAGGGCTCGTCCAGCACGTACATCACGCCGACCAGGCCGGCGCCGATCTGTGAGGCGAGCCGGATGCGCTGGGCCTCGCCGCCCGACAGCGAGTCGGCCTTGCGGTCGAGGGTGAGGTAATCGAGGCCGACGTCGATCAGGAACCGCAGGCGCTCGCGGATTTCCTTGACGATGCGTTCGGCGATCTCGCCGCGCCAGCCCGCGAGCTGCAGGCCGTCCACGAATTTTTGCGCAGCGCCGATCGCCAGCGCCGACAGAGAAGGCAAGTTGCGGTCGCCCACGAACACGTTTCGCGCGGACAGGTTCAGGCGTTCGCCATGGCATTCGGGGCAGGGCCGTTCGCTGATGAAGCGCGAGAGTTCCTCGCGCACCATGTTCGATTCGGTTTCGCGGTAGCGCCGTTCGAGGTTGGGGATGATGCCCTCGAACTTGTGCTTGCGCGTGACCGCGCCGCGCGCGTGGCCGGGCGTGTACTTGAAGGCGATGGTCTCGTCGGAACCTGTCAGCACCGCGTCGCGCGTGGCTTTCGGCAGCTTGTTCCATGGCGTGTCCGGATCGAAGCCGTAGTGCTTGGCCAGCGACTGCACCATCTGCCAGTAATACGGATTGCGCTTGTCCCAGCTGCGGATCGCGCCTTCGGCCAGCGAGCGCTCGGGATGCGCGACCACGCGCGCGGGGTCGAAGAACTGGGTGACGCCGAGGCCGTCGCACTGCGGGCAGGCGCCGACCGGTGAGTTGAACGAGAACAGGCGCGGTTCCAGTTCCGGCAGCGAGTAGTCGCACTGCGGGCAGGAGTAGCGCGACGAGAACAGTTGTTCGGGCGCCTTGGGATCGTCGAGGTCGACCAGGATCGCCAGGCCTTCACCCAGCCGCAGCGCGGTCTCGAACGATTCGGCGAGGCGCTGCTTCAAGTCCGCGCGCGGGCGGAAGCGATCGATGACGACTTCAATCGTGTGCTTGATGCGCAGGCCCAGCGCCGGCACCGCATCGAGGTCGTGTACTTCGCCGTCCACGCGCGCCCGAACGAACCCCTGCGCGCGCAATTGTTCGAACACCTGCACGTGCTCGCCCTTGCGCTCGCGGACCACCGGCGCCAGCAACATGAAGCGCTTGTCTTCCGGCAGCGCCAGGGTCGCGTCGACCATCTGGCTGACCGTTTGCGCCGCGAGCGGGATGCCGTGGTTGGGGCAGCGCGGCGTACCGACCCGCGCGTACAGCAGGCGCAGGTAGTCGTGGATTTCGGTGATGGTGCCGACGGTCGAGCGCGGGTTGTGCGAGGTGGATTTCTGCTCGATGGAAATCGCCGGCGACAGGCCCTCGATGTGGTCGACGTCCGGCTTTTCCATCATCGACAGGAACTGCCGCGCGTAAGACGACAGCGATTCGACGTAGCGGCGCTGGCCCTCGGCATACAGCGTATCGAAGGCGAGCGAGGACTTGCCCGAACCCGACAGGCCGGTGATCACGATCAACTGGTCGCGCGGCAGGTCGAGGTCGATGTTCTTGAGGTTGTGGGTGCGGGCACCGCGGATGCGGATGGTGTCCATGGGGGGTGCGTGCGGCAAAGCCCGTTACTATAGCGACCCACCCGATCTGGGGTGTGCGGAGCCGGAATTCGAGGCGTGGCACGGTGCAACGCAGGCCCATGGCTGGCCGGGTTCGCGCCGGCGCACGGCCGGCGAGCAGCGCAGGGAAATTTCGGCAACACGACGTTGCCCCGATCGGCATGTCCGTCGCGATGGTTTTGGCTGCATTTTTCCGGAACGAAAGTGGCCCGTCCGCAGCTTGGCGGGCGGACTCCCCGCCAAGGCTCGGCGGACCGGTAAGGCGAAGGCCGGGAGCCAGGCTCGCCCGCTTGCCCAATCGCCTGAAATTACGCTAGAATTGCGGGTTCGCGCACGCTGTTGGCGTGGGCGTTGCACCCAGAATAACGACAGAACCAGAGAGCCCGAAACCATGTACGCAGTCATTGTTACCGGCGGTCGCCAGTACCGCGTGATGCAGGGCGAAGTCCTGCGCGTCGAAAAACTGGAAGCCGAACCCGACTCCGCGGTCACGTTCGACAACGTGCTGCTGGTCGGCGAAGGCGACACCGTCACCGTCGGCACCCCCGCGGTGCCGGGCGCCAGCGTCACCGCCAAGGTGCGCGGCCACGGTCGCGCCGACAAGGTGCGCATCGTCAAGTTCCGCCGCCGCAAGCACCATCGCAAGCAGATGGGCCACCGGCAGCATTACACCGAAATCGAGATCACCGGCATCGCCGGTGGCAACAAGTAAGGAGAAGCCGCCATGGCACACAAGAAGGGCGTAGGTTCCTCGCGCAACGGCCGCGACTCCAATCCGAAATACCTCGGCGTCAAGCTGTACGGCGGCCAGGTCGTCGAAGCCGGCAACATCATCGTGCGCCAGCGCGGCACCCAGTTCCACCCGGGCGTCGGCGTGGGCCTCGGCCGCGACCACACGCTGTACGCGCTGGTCGATGGCAAGGTGCAATTCACCACGAGGGGCCCGAACGGCGGCCGCCGCACGGTGAACGTGGTCGCGGGCTGAACGCACCGCGGCACGTCGAATCCGGAAGGCCCCGCTTCGCGCGGGGCCTTTCGTTTGGGTCGCGGCGGAATCGCGATCGCCGATCCCGTACCATTGCCGCAGATCGTCATCCCGGCGCAGGCCGGCTCCAGGCATCCCCGGCCAGGCATTCCCGCTGATGCATGGCCGGAATGACGCCGTCGTCACCACGTACCCTTCACCCAAGATTTTCCATCCCGGCCCATGAAATTCGTCGACGAAGCCATCATCAAGGTGCAGGCCGGCAACGGCGGCGACGGTTGCGCCAGTTTCCGCCGCGAGAAGTTTATTCCGTTCGGTGGTCCCAACGGTGGCGACGGCGGCGAGGGCGGCAGCGTGTGGCTGGTGGCGGACGAGGGCCTGAACACGCTGGTCGATTTCCGCCACCAGCGGCATTTCAAGGCGCAGCGCGGCCAGAACGGCATGGGCAGCGACATGTACGGGCGCGGCGGCGAGGACACCACGATCCGGGTGCCGGTTGGCACTTCCGTGTTCAACCGCGACACCGACGAGTTGATCGGCGACCTTACCGCGCACGGCCAGAGGCTGCTGGTCGCCCGGGGCGGCAAGGGTGGCCTCGGCAACATCCACTTCAAGAGTTCCACCAACCGTGCGCCGCGCCGTTTCACCCACGGCACGCCGGGCGAGGAGCGCGAGCTGACGCTGGAACTGAAGGTGCTCGCAGACGTCGGCCTGCTGGGTTTCCCTAATGCCGGGAAGAGCACCTTCATCCGCGCCGTGTCGGCCGCGACGCCGCGGGTCGCGGATTACCCCTTCACCACCCTGCAACCGCACCTTGGCGTGGTCAGCGTCGGCCCGTCGCAGAGTTTCGTGGTCGCGGACATCCCCGGCCTGATCGAGGGTGCGGCCGAAGGCGCCGGGCTCGGCGTGCAGTTCCTCAAGCACGTCTCGCGCACCAGCCTGCTGCTGCACCTCGTGGACGTCGCGCCACCGGACGGGGCCGATCCGGTCGAGCAGGTAAGGATCATCGAAGGCGAACTGCGACGTCACGATCCGGAACTGTTGCAGCGCCCGCGCTGGCTGATCCTCAACAAGATCGACTTGTGGGCGCCCGGGGAACGCGCGGCGAAGGCGCGCGACGTCATTGCGCGGCTGGACTGGCGGGCGCCGTGGTTCGCGATCTCGGCGGCCGAGCGGGTCGGGACGCGCGAGGTCTGCCTCGCGGTGCAGGGCTTCTTCGACGAACGCAGGGCCGAAGCGGGGGAGTCGGTGGAATGACCGGCATCGCGGACGCGCGACGGGCAAAGAAAAAGCCGGCTGGCGCCGGCTTTTTCGGGATCACGGGCGGGACCGGATCAGCCGATCGCCTTGATGTGCGCGATCAGGCGGCTCTTGTGGCGGCTGGCCTTGTTCTTGTGGATGAGGCCGCGGCTCGCGTAGCGGTCGAGCACCGGCTCGGCGGCCTTGTAGGCGGCTTCGGCGCCGACTTTGTCCCTGGCTTCGATCGCCTTCAGCACCTTGCGGATCGACGAGCGCAGCATCGAACGCTGGCTGGCATTGCGCATGCGGTGCGCTTCGGCTTGACGGGCGCGCTTCTTGGCGGAC
>JAJXWZ010000233.1 GCA_021781345.1 Pseudomonadota bacterium | reverse complement strand
GGGAATCCGCAGCTCGACGTTGCCGCCCAGCGTCGGCACCGGCACCTTGGCGCCCAGCGCGGCTTCCCAGGGCGACAGCGGCACTTCGACCTCGACGTCGCGCCCTTGCAAGCGAAAGTGCGGATCGTCGCGCACCTGGACTTCCAGCAACAGGTCGCCCGAGGGCCCTCCGCCGTAGCCGGGCTCGCCTTGTCCGGCCAGGCGGATCACCCGTCCCGCCAGGATGCCGGCCGGGATGTTGACCTCCAGCGTGCGCTCGCCGGTCGCATCGCGCAGGCCCAGGCGCTGCTTGCCGCCCGCGTAGGCCGTGCGCAGGTCGATTTCGACGGACGCACGCACGTCGTTGCCGCGCATCGGGCCGCGTTGCGGCCGCGCCCCCCCCGCGCGGCCACCGAAAAGGGATTCGAAGAAGTCGCTGAATCCGCCACCATCGCCTCCGAGGTCGCGGAACTCGAACCCGCCCGCGCCCTGCTGTTGCTGCCAGCCCGGCGGAGGCCGGAAGTTGTCGCCCGCGTGGTAGCCGCCGGCGCGGACATTGTCGTAGGCGGCACGCTTCTGCTTGTCGTGCAGAACTTCGTAGGCCTCGCTGATGGCCTTGAACTTGTCCTCGGCGCCGGCTTCCTTGTTCTTGTCCGGGTGGTACTTGCGCGCGAGCTTGCGGTAGGCCGCCTTGATCTCGTCGTCGCCGGCGCCCTGCTTGACGCCTAGGGTCTTGTAGTAGTCCTGGAACTCCATCGGGAACCTCTGGATAAGCTGCTGCGCTGGTAGGGGCACGCGCCGGCGGTGCTCGGAATGGTCATGTATTGATGCTTACGCTCCGCATCCTCCGCCGCGGTGTCGCGCTTTCTGACTTCACTCGCGACGCTCCTGCAGAGGTTCCAGCCCGCCCTTCAACGCGAAAACCCGCGGCGGAGAGCGCCGCCGCGGGTTCCGATTATGCCCCATCGGTGCGCGTCGCCCGCGCACCGCAACGCGTTCAATCCACTTCGATGTCGATCTTGCGCGGGGTGGTTTCCGGACGCTTCGGGATCTCGATTTCCAGTACCCCATGCCGGCCGGTGGCGCGGATGCCGTCCGGATTGGCGCTGTCAGGCAACGCGAAGCGGCGATGGAACACGCCGTGGGCGCGCTCGACGCGGGTGTACTTGCCGTCCCCGGCATTGTGCTCGGTCTTGCGCTCTCCACGGATCGACAGGATGCCTTTGTCCATGTTGATCTCGATGGCCTTCGGATCGACGCCCGGGATGTCGGCCTCGATCACGAATCGCTTGTCTTCCTCGCGAATGTCCACGCGCGGCGCCCATTCGCTGGTCACCACGTCGGACTGGTCGCCCTCTTCCACGTCGAACAGGCGACTGAGCGCCCGCCCGAATTCGCGCGGCAGGCGATCCGTGTTGGGCCACAGGTTGGAACGTTGGATGTACATGCTGGTCTCCTCGAGTCGGTCTGGCCACAGGCGGCCAATGGTCCCGAAGTAGGGTCCGCGCGGGTGGTTTCAAGGCCCCTCGGCTCCGGCATGGAGTAGGATGACCTGATACCCCGCCACGGAATCAGCCATGACCATCCAGATCGGCACCCGCCTGCCCCCTGCCACCTTCTCGGTGCTCCGGGAAGGCGTCCAGCAGCTTTCCACCGACGACGTCTTCAAGGGCCGGAAAGTGGTGCTGTTCGCGGTGCCCGGCGCCTTCACGCCGACGTGCTCCGAACGCCACCTGCCCGGCTACGTCGCGCACTACGAGGATTTCAGGAAACGCGGCATCGACATCGCCTGCATGGCCGTCAACGACGCCTTCGTGATGCGGGCCTGGGCCGAGAACCGCCACGTGCCGGAGGGCATGCTGATGCTTGCCGACGGCAACGGCGATTTCGCCAAGGCACTGGGCCTGGAATCCGATGCCAGCAAATACGGCATGGGCATGCGCTCGAAACGCTTCGCGATCTACGCGGAGGACGGGGTGGTGAAAGCGCTGCAGGTCGAGGCGCCCGGCGAATTCCGCGTGTCCTCCGCCGAGGCGATGCTCTCGGCGATCGGCTGAGACTCGACGCGAGCACGCCGCATGGTCGCTCCGGGGCACTCCGCGTTTGAGGCAACCCACACCGAGTGACGACTGAACTGGCGATCACCCTCGCATTCGTCGGCATGACTGGCTTCTACAAGGCCGGCGACTTTGAAGCGCGCGACGGCGGAAGGTCTCACGCGATACTCTGGGCCGGCCTGTCCGCACTCGCTTCGGGGATCGCGCTTGCTGTCTTGGAGGGGGGCTGGCTATTCTGGCTTATTGCGCAGGCGGTCCTGTTCATCGGCATCGGCGCGGTGCGGGCTTGGCTGGAATACCGAGCCAACCGCTAGCGAACAGCCTTGCCGCGTGCGATGTGGCGCGACACAACCCTGGTTTGCCTCGCGCCGCGTTTTCGCTCGTTTTGCCTTGGAACGCTATCCGGCTGCGTTGTCGATTGCCGAATCGACCGGATCCGCCTCATCGCCTTCACCGTTCTCGATCCTGACCACGCCGGCGAGCTTCTCGTCATCGGGCAGGCGGATCAGGGTGACGCCCTGGGTGTTGCGGCCGACCTGCGAGACTTCGGCGACCCTGGTCCGGACCAGGGTGCCCTTGTCGGAAATCAGCATCAGCTCGTGGCTCTCGTCGGTGGCCACCGCCGCGACCAGCGCACCGTTGCGCTCGGAACACTGGATCGCGATCACGCCCTGCGCGCCACGCCCCTTGCGCGGGAAATCGGCCAATGGCGTGCGCTTGCCGTAACCGCGTTCGGTGGCCGTCAGCACGTCGCAAGCGGGCGCTTCGGTCTCCGCGTCGGCGACGATCATCGAGACCACCTGCGCGCCGCCGGTCAGGCGCATGCCGCGTACGCCGCGAGCCGTGCGGCCCATCGGGCGCACCTCGCTGCCGGCGAAGCGCGCGGCCTTGCCGTTCGAAGCGAACAAAAGCACGTCGCATCTGTCGTCGGTGAGCTCGGCCTCGACCAGCCCGTCGCCCTCGTCCAGCCCGATCGCCAACTTGCCGCGTTGCAGCTTGTATTCGAATTCCTTCAGTGGCGTTTTCTTGACGGTGCCGTTGCGGGTGGCGAAGAACACGAAACGGTCGTCCGTGTAGTCGCGCACCGGCAGCACCGCCTGCACCTTTTCCCCTTCCTCGAGCGGCAGCAAGTTGACGATCGGCCGGCCACGCGCACCGGGACCGGCCTCGGGGATGCGATACACGTCGAGCCAATACACGCGCCCGTTGCTGGTGAACGTGAGCAACGTGTCGTGGGTGTTGACTATCCACAACTTCTCGACGAAATCCTCTTCCTTCATGCTGGTCGCCGAGCGGCCCTTGCCGCCCCGTTTTTGCGCGCGGTAGGTATCCAGCGACTGGCGCTTCACGTAGCCGGCGTGCGACAGCGTGACGGCCACGTCTTCCTGTGCGATCAGGTCCAGCGTCTCCAGGTCTTCCTGGGTGTGCAGGATTTCTGTGCGGCGCGCATCGCCGTACAGTTCCTTCATCTCGACCAGCTCGCCGCGGATCACCGCCATCAGCTTGTCGGGATCCTCCAGGATCGCGATCAGGCCTCGGATCGTTTCCAGCAGCTGCCTGTATTCATCGGTGAGCTTGTCCTGCTCGAGGCCGGTCAGGCGATGCAGGCGCATCTCCAGGATTTCCCTGGCCTGCACTTCGGAAAGCTGGTAGCCATCGGCCTTGAGGCCCGCGCGCGGGTCGAGATCCTCCGGGCGCGTCGCCGCGGCACCGGCCGCATCGAGCATGGCGCGTACCATGCCAGGTTCCCACTTGCGGGCCAGCATGCGGTCGCGCGCGACCTGCGGCGACTCCGAGGACTTGATCAGCTCGATCATTTCATCGATGTTGGCCAGCGCGACGGTCAGGCCTTCCAGCACGTGGGCGCGTGCGCGCGCCTTGCGCAGGTCGAAGATGGTGCGGCGGGTGACAACTTCGCGCCGATGGCGGATGAAGTACTCGAGGATCTCCTTGAGGTTCAACAGGCGCGGCTGGCCATCGACCAGCGCCACCATGTTGATGCCGAAGGTGACTTGCAGCTGGGTCTGCTGGAACAGGTTGTTCAGCACGACCTCGGCCGCGGCGTCACGGCGGATCTCGATCACGACACGCATGCCGTCCTTGTCGGATTCGTCGCGCAGGCCGCTGATGCCCTCGAGTTTCTTTTCCTTGACCAGTTCAGCGATCTTTTCGATCAGGCGCGCCTTGTTGACCTGGTAGGGAAGTTCGGTGGCGATGATCGCTTCGTGGCCATTGTCGCTGGTCTCGATCTCGGTCTTGGCGCGCACCAGCACGCGGCCGCGGCCGCCGCGGTAGGCCTGCAGGATGCCCGCCGCGCCGTTGATGATGCCCGCGGTCGGGAAGTCCGGACCCGGCAGAAACTGCATCAGGGCATCGATGTCGAGTTCCGGGTCGTCGATCAGCGCAACGGTGGCGTCGATCACCTCGCCCATGTTGTGCGGAGGCACGTTGGTTGCCATGCCGACAGCGATACCGGCCGAACCGTTGACCAGCAGGTTCGGCACGCGGGTAGGAAGGACCAGCGGTTCGCGCTCGCTCTCGTCGTAGTTGGGCCCGAAATCGACGGTCTCCTTGTCGATGTCGGCGAGCAGGTCGTGCGTGAGGCGCGCCATGCGCACCTCGGTGTAACGCATCGCCGCGGGGCTGTCACCGTCCACCGAGCCGAAGTTGCCCTGTCCGTCCACGAGCATGTAGCGCAGCGAGAACGGCTGCGCCATGCGCACGATCGCGTCGTACACCGACGAATCGCCGTGCGGATGGTATTTGCCGATCACGTCGCCGACTACGCGCGCGGATTTCTTGTAGGACTTGTTCCAGGCGTTGCCCAGCTCGTTCATCGCGAACAGCACGCGGCGATGCACCGGCTTCAGTCCATCGCGCACGTCCGGAAGCGCGCGGCCCACGATCACGCTCATGGCGTAATCGAGGTAGCTCTGGCGCATCTCGTCTTCGATGTTGACGCGAATTACTTCACTGCCCGGCTCCGCCATCCGTTCGTTTCCCAAGTCTGGTGAATACAAAAGACGCGGATCCAGGCCCTGCATCTGCGCCGATAGCAACTTTGAAAGTGTACCACAACGCGGCCCGAAGCGGACCTAAAAACTTCAATTAATACGATAACTTACGGCATGCGTCCCGAGTGCCGCGACGGGTCGTTCGAGGCAGGCCTGCGGGAACCCGAAAATACCCATTGCCGCGCCCCGAGGAAGTTCACCGCCGAGCCCGGCAACGAGCCCGCCGCAACGCCGATGGCCGGCCAGGCCTGGACGAAGTGCGAGAAATAGACGATCAGCGCGTAGGTCGTGTAATTCAGCGCGAAGCCCGCCGACATCGCGACGATATAGCGCGACCACTCGCCGAACAAACCGTAGTCGCCACGCCTTCGGAAGGTGAAATGCCGGTTGAACAGCCAGGTCGCGGTCGCGGCGCACAGGAACGAGAACAACCGCCCGACATACGGATTCACGCCGAACTTGCTGACCAGAAACTGCACGATGCCGGCATCGACAATGAAGCCTATGAAGCCACCGACACCGAACCATGCAAGCTGCTTCGGCAAGTGCCACATCTCAACGCGTGCCCGACTGGCCGAACAGCGCGCGCAGCGCGGCGGTATCGGGTTGGGTGACCACGCCGCGCTCGGTCACCAGCACGTCGACGAGTTCGTGGGGAGTCACGTCGAACACCGGGTTCCAGGCCAGCGCCCCATCGGCCACCATGCGCCGTCCGGCGCAACCGAGCAGTTCGTCGGGATCGCGCAGCTCGATGTCGATGGCATCCCCCGACACGGTCGCCAGGTCCACCGTCGTCGAAGGCGCCACCACCATGAACTTCACGCCATGGTGCCGGGCCGCGATCGCGAGCTGGTAGGTGCCGATCTTGTTGGCGGTGTCGCCGTTGGCGGCGATGCGATCGGCGCCGACGATCACCCATTGCACCTGTCCCGACTTCATCAGGTGCGAGGCCGCGGAATCGGCAATCAGCGTCGCGGGAATGCCGTCGCGTTGCAGCTCCCACATGGTCAGGCGCGCACCCTGAAGCCACGGACGGGTCTCGCCCGCATACACGCGCGCGATGGTGCCTGACGCGTAACCCGCCCGGATCACGCCCAGCGCGGTGCCGAACCCCGAGGTTGCGAGCGAGCCCGTATTGCAATGCGTCAGCACGCCGCTGCCCGGCGCAATCCACGCCGCGCCCATCGCACCCATCGCGCGATTCGCCGCCAGATCCTCGTCCTGGATCGCCTGCGCCTCGCGGGCCAGCACCCCGGCATCCGCGCCGGACGCGACGCACGATCCCATCCGGTCGAGCGCCGCCATCAGGTTCACCGCGGTAGGTCGCGCCGCACGCAGCGTCGCCATCGCGGCATCCAGGTCATCGCCACGTTGCGCGGCCAGCACCACGCCCCAGGCTGCGGCGATGCCGATCGCCGGCGCGCCGCGCACCACCAGATCGCGGATTGCCCTTGCGACCTCGCCGGCATTGCGGCAATCGAGCCAAGTCTCCTCGAACGGAAGCCGGCGCTGGTCGAGCAGGCGCAGGCCGTCGCCGCGCCACTGCACCGCCCGCAGGCTGTCGTGCACGGACGTGTCTGCGCCTGTTTCTCTCATTGCCGGAACTTCGCGTACTGCACGGCGCCGAAGCGTAGCATGCCGACCATGACGGCCTCCGCCACCGCATGGTCGAACACGTGCCCATTCCAGGGCCGGCACGCGGCTCAGTCCTCTTCGGGGATCAGGATCCAGAGCAGGGCATACACGAGGATCCCGGGGAAGGCCGCGGAAAAGATCGACACCAGCACGTAGATCACCCGCGCAAGCGTGGGGTCGAGCCCGAAGTAATCGGCCAGCCCACCGACCACACCCGCGATCACGCGGTCGTGGCGGGAACGTCGCAGCGGTCTTGAGGGGTTCATGCCGACGATTCTATACGGACGATGAGCGGATCATCGGCCTCGCAACGGTCGCGCCTTCCTGCCCAACGCCTTCGTCAACCGGTGCGCTTGGCCAGCCACTCGTGGATCGCCGGCGGCACCTCGCGCTGCGCGCGGCCGGACACGTAGATGCCGATGTGCCCGCCCTTGAACGCCAGTTGGGTATAGTCCTTGGTGCCGACGTGCTCGCCCAGCGGGCGCGACGCAGATGGCGGCACCAGATGGTCCTGCTCGGCGAAGATGTTGAGCACCGGGATCGTGATGTTCTTCAGGTTGATGGGCTTGCCGCCTATTTCGAGACCACCCTTGACCAGCTTGTTGCCCTGGTAGAAATCCCTGATGAACTGGCGGAAAGCCTCGCCGGCCTGGTCGGGCGAATCGAAGATCCACTTTTCCATGCGCAGGAAATTCTCCATCTCGACCTTGTCGTCGAGGATGTCCAGCATCGCGACGTATTTTTGCTGGTTGAGGCGGACCGGCTTCAGCGTCAGGTAGCACCAGTTCATCAGGTCGGCCGGCACGTTGCCCAGCGTGTCCACGAAAAGGTCCACGTCCATGCCGCGGGTCCAGTGCGACAACATGTTGTCCTTCGTGTGGAAGTCGACCGGCGTCACCATCGTGATCAGGTTCTGCAGCTTGTCCCGGTACAGCGAAGCGAAGCACAGCGAGAACGCGCCACCCTCGCAGATGCCGAGCAGGTTGATCTTCTTCACGCCGGCATGCTTCGCGACCGCGTCCACGCAACGGCGGATGTAGCCGTTGATGTAGTCGTCGAGCGTCAGCCAGCGGTCGGCGCCGTCGGGATAACCCCAGTCGATGATGTAGACGTCTTCGCCCAGCGCCAGCAGGTTCTTGACCAGCGAGCGGTCCTCCTGCAAGTCCACCATGTAAGGACGGTTGACCAGCGCGTAGCAGATCAGCAGCGGCGCCTTGGCGGTCGGCTTGCCCTTGCCCTTGTAGCGATAGACGACGACCTTGTCTTCCTGGTAGATCGCTTCCTTGTCGGTGGCGCCGTAGTCGACGTCCTCGACTTCGCGCAGGGTACGGAAGCTAGCGGCGATTTTCTGTTGCGCACGCAAGGCGTCGTCGAGCGCGCGCTTCGGATCGATGCGGACGGGTTCCATCGCGGTTACTCCTTGGCGGCTGTCTTGGCGGATTTGCGGGGCGTCCTGCGGACTTGTTTCCGGTCCGCACCGCCGGCCTTCAGGCGTTCGACCTCCGCGCGCAGCGCGGCGACTTCCGCGGCCAGGTCCGGCAGGCTCTCCGCGCGATTCTTGGCGTCGCGGTGCAACTCATGCAGGCGCTTGCCAATGCTGTCGATCTCGGTGCGCGTGGGCATGCCGAGGTCCACGGCGACACGCTCGACTTCTCGCTGCAGGTTCTGGCGGACGCGCATCTGCGCGTTGACCAGCGCGCCGTAGACGTCACGGAACTCGTCCGACAGCGCGACCTCGGCGTAGGCGTCCTCGGCCGCATCGACCCACAGGTCGTACAGGCCTCGCACGGAATCGATCTGGCGCCCGGGTTCGCCGCGTTCGGCCAGCTTGTCCTCGAACACCTCGAAGGCACGCCGGCTGGCGCGTGCGATCAGCGCGTTGTAGCGATTGGTCTCATGCTGGTAATCCAGCCAGGCTTTCGCCATGCGCTGGTAGTGTTCCTGGTGCTCGCGTGCGTAGCCGAACGCGGGCATGTCCAGCAGTGCGCGTGCTTCCTGCATCGCCGGCTGCAGACCTTCCATCATCTGCTCGAAACCCTTGGCGCCCTGGCCGGCGATCTCGCGCATGGCGCGCGCCAGCGGATTGTCGATCATCGCCGCGTCGGCGCCCGGGAAGTTGAACGATTCGCGTAGTGCCCGGGCCCACGCTTGCGGATCGGCCTTGCCTTCCCCGCCCTGTTCGGCCACCGATTGCAGCAGCGCGAAATAGCTGCGGGCACCGGCCAGCATGCGTTCGACCAACTCGCTTTGCGCGCCCTGCGACTGGCTGGCGGCGAACATCCGCGACCACTGTTCCAGACCCTCGTGCCAAGGGGCCTTGTCGGACGCCGCGGCATCCGGCATCACACTGAACGCCTTGCGCGTGGCGTCGCTCCAGGCGTTCCAGTACTGATTGGAAAGCTTCTGCCAGTCGTCTTGCAACTGCGTCGTGTCGGGGCCGTTGTTGGCCATGGTGGTCGTCTCCGGGAATCCTGTACGCCTATGGTAGTCGCGGCGATGTTGCGCCGCAACAAAACGGGCCGGTCGATCGAGTCCGTGGCCCGCCTCCATGACAATCGGCACTGTCGTTGGCGCCATGGCCGGCGGAGCCTTGGACCGGCCGGCGCGTCGACGTCCGGCATGACGCCACCAAGGGGGAATTCCATGCGCAGACTAATTCGGGCCCTGCCCTGGCTGCTGGTCGGATTGTGCTTGTCCGGTTGGCAAGCCGCGGGTGCCGCGCCCCTGTTGCTGCTGCGTTATCCGACGATGTCGAAGACGACCATCGTGTTCGAATACGGCGGCGAGCTGTGGGAAGTACCACGCGAAGGTGGCCAGGCGCACGTATTGGCCAGCGGGATGGACCTGCTGACCAAGCCGATTTTTTCGCCGGATGGCTCGATGGTCGCCTTCACCGGCACCTTCGACCACAACACCGACGTCTACGTGGTCCCGGCGACGGGCGGACAGCCCAGGCGCCTGACCTGGCATCCCGGGCCGGACATCGCGGTCGGCTGGACACCGGACGGAAAGAACGTGCTGTTCCGCTCGAACCGCTACAGCTATTCCGATCCCGACCAGCTCTACACCGTACCGGTCGCGGGCGGCTTCCCGCAGGAGCTGCCGCTGGCCATGGCCGAGTCGGGCAGCTACTCGCCGGACGGCAGCCAGCTGGCATACGTGCCGAATTCGCAGTGGGAACCGTTCTGGAAGGACTACAAGGGCGGCCAGCACACGCAGATCTGGATCTCGCGGCTGTCCGATTCCAGCACCTTGCGGATTCCGGACGAGGACGCCAACGAAAGCGATCCGATGTGGGTGGGCGACACGATCTACTTCCTGTCGGACCGCAACGGCCCGACCACGCTGTTCGGATACGACACCACCAGCGGCAAGGTCGCGAGGATCATCGACAACACCGGCTTCGACATCACCTCCGCGTCCGCTGGACCCGGCGGCATCGTCTATTCGCAGTTCGGCCAGTTGCATGTCTACGACGACTCGACCGGGCACACGCAGGCCGTTCCGGTGACGTTGGCGGGCGACTTCCCGCAGCGTCGCCCGTACTTCCAGGACGTGTCGAAAGACCTTTCGCATCCCGGCATTTCGCCCGCCGGCGTGCGCGCGGTGTTCCAGGCGCATGGCGACATCCTGAGCGTGCCGACCCGGCACGGCAGCGTCATCGACTTGACCCACAGCCCGGGCGCGATGGACCGTGATCCGGCCTGGTCGCCCGACGGCAAGTCGATCGCGTATTTCTCCGATCGCGACGGCGAGTACGACCTCTACATTCGGCCACAGGCGGGAGGTGTGGCGCGCAAGGTCGCGCTCGGCCAGAACGATGCGTATTACTACGACCTCGCCTGGTCGCCCGATAACAGGAAGCTCGTGTTCAGCGACCAGAAGGGCAATCTCTGGCTGGTGAACCTTGCAGCGCGCAAGCCCGCACCGGTCAGGATCGCGGTCAGCGGTTTCAACAACGGCTTCGGAAACACCGGTTTCAGCGCGAGTTGGTCGCCCGACAGCCACTGGATCGCGTTCACGCGCTCGCTCTCGAACTACATGCAAGGGGTGTTCATCTATTCGCTCGCCGATGGCTCGACGCACCAGCTGACCCATGGCATGAGTGACTGTGCATCGCCGGTGTTCGATGCCAACGGCAAGTACCTGTACTTCCTGGCCAGCACCGACAGCGGCCCGTCGATCGGCACCGACCTGGCCACCCTCGCGCATCCGACGACCTACCACGTCTACGCGGCAACGCTGCGGGCCGACGTCGCCTCGCCCACGGCGGTGAAGAGCGGCATGGACGAGGCGCCGGCAGCGAAATCCGGCAAGCAAGATGCGAAGTCACCGAAGCACGCGGATGTCGCGATCGACTTCGCCGGGATCGACGCTCGCATCGTGCCGCTGCCCATCGATCCGGCGAATTACCAGGGCCTCGCGGCGGGCGGCGACGGTGTGCTGTACCTCGAGAAGGCGCCGCTGGTGATGCTGCCCGCGCTGGCCGGGCCGAATGGCCCCGCCGTCGACATCGAGCGCTTCTCGCTCAAGGACATGAAATCCGAAACCGTGCGCGAAAAGGTGACCGATTTCGTGCTCGCGGCGGGTGGCGGCAAGATGCTCTACCGGCAGGGTACGAACTGGTTCATCGCCGATGCCAAGCCCAAGGCCAAGCCCGTGCAACTGGATACCGGCAGCCTGCGCGTGTACGTGAATCCGCGCCGGCAGTGGGACCAGATGTACCGCGATGCCTGGCGCATCCAACGCGCGTTTTTCTACAACCCGAACTACGACGGCCTCGACATCGACGCGGCCGAGAAGGAGTTCGCGCACTACCTGCCCGGCATTGCCAGCCGCGACGGACTCTCCTACCTGTTCCGCGAGATGCTTAGCTACATGTCAGTGGGACACATGTTCATCTACGGCGGCTACGTGCCGAAGATGGATGAGATCAAGGTCGGCTTGCTCGGTGCGAACTACAAGGTCGAAAACGGCCACTACCGCATCACCCGGATTTTCACGCCCGGCAAATGGAATCCAGGCCTGTACGCCCCGCTGGCGCAGCCGGGGCTGAAGGTGAAAACGGGCGACTATCTCCTGGCCGTGAACGGCCAGCCGCTCGACGGCCATCAAGACATCTACGCGGCCTTCGAGGACCTGGCCGGACAAACCGTGACGCTGACCGTGGGACCGAATCCTGGCAGCAGCGGCTCGCACGACATCACGGTGAAAACCATCCCGAGCGAGAACAGGCTGCGCAACGCCGCCTGGATCGAGCACAACATGGCGCTGGTGGACAAGCTCTCCGGCGGCAAGCTCGCCTACGTATACCTGCCCGACACCGAATGGGGCGGCTTCACCAATTTCAACCGCTATTTCTTCTCGCAGGTCGACAAGCAGGGCGTGATCGTCGACGAACGCTTCAACCATGGCGGCTTGTTGTCGGATTACATGATCCAGTACCTGACCCGCAAGCCGATGGGGCTGCTGGTCACCCGTTGGGGCCAGCACACGCTGGCGCCCGCGCCGGCGGATGTCATTCCCGGCCCCAAGGTCATGCTGATCAACCAGTTCTCGGGGTCCGGCGGCGACGCGTTGCCGTGGTACTTCAAGATGGACAAGGTCGGCACGATCGTGGGCGTGCGCACCTGGGGCGGACTGGTCGGGATCGGCGGCTATCCGTCCTTGATGGACGGTGGCGGCGTGACCTCGCCGCGCATCGCCGTCGAGGGACTGGACGGAACGTTTCCGGTCGAGAACCACGGCGTCTCGCCGGACGTCGAGGTCTGGCAGGACCCGAAGCTGGTGCGCGAGGGACGCGATCCCCAGCTGGAACGCGGCGTGGCCATCGCCTTGCAGCAATTGAAGGCGAATCCCCCGCCGACCTACCAGCGGCCTCCGTGGCGCGACTACCATCCGCACCTGCCACCGTTGCCGGATGCCGACGGCGGCACGCCACCAGCCACGCACTGACTCCGAGGATCAACGCAATCCGGCGTTGATCCTCGCCAACGCGGCCGCGCCCGGGCACAGCTCGGGTTCGGCCAGCCGGTTGAACGCAACGGGCGCGGTATCGAGGTGGGCGTGCAGGTCGGGCGCCTCGGGATCGACGTACAACAGCCCGGTGACGATTTCGCCGCGCGCCTGGCACTCGTGCAGGTAGTTCATCGCCGCGACGCGATCGCCGGTGTCGTGCGAATCCGGCAGCTTGCGCAGCCGCAGCATGCTGCCATCGTGCTGGCGCACTTCGCGCACCTCGCCCGGCGGATGCGAATCGACCGTGATCTCGACACGCGGCGGGATGAAATCCATCCGGCACAGCGCGTGGTTGTGCTCGCGCACGTAGTCGTAGCTCTTGGTGCTGCCGGGGTGGTTGTTGAAGGCGACGCAGGGACTGATCACGTCGACGAACGCCGCGCCCGTGTGGGTCATCGCGGCCTTGAGGATCGGCACCAGCTGCTGCTTGTCGCCGGAAAACCCGCGCGCGACGAAACTCGCGCCCAGTTGAAGCGCCATGCCGACCATGTCCACCGGTGCGTCGGTGTTCACCGCGCCCTTCTTGGACTTGCTGCCCTGGTCGGCGGTCGCCGAGAACTGCCCCTTGGTCAGCCCGTACACGCCGTTGTTCTCCACGATGTAGACCATGTCCACGCCGCGCCGGATCGCGTGCACGAACTGGCCGATGCCGATCGACGCCGAATCGCCGTCACCCGACACGCCCAGGTACAACAACTCGCGGTTGGCGAGATTGGCACCCGTCAGCACGCTCGGCATGCGCCCGTGCACGGTATTGAAACCGTGCGACTGGCCGAGGAAATAGGTCGGCGTCTTGGAACTGCAGCCGATCCCGGAGAGCTTGGCGACGCGATGCGGCTCAATGTCCAGTTCCCAGCAGGCCTGGATGATCGCCGCCGAGATCGAATCATGCCCGCAGCCCGCGCACAGCGTCGAAATCGCGCCTTCGTAGTCGCGCCGCGTGAAACCGACGCGGTTCTTCTGCAGCGACGGATGGTGCAGCTTGGGTTTGGGAAGGTAGGTCATTTCAAGCCACCTTGCCGCTCCGCATCCGGGTCACGTCCGCAACACCCATGCGCTCACCAATGACACGGGCAATGAAACGCGCAGTGATCGGCGTGCCGTCGTAATGCAGGACCGGGACCAGCCGTGCCGGGTCGACTTCGAACTGCTCGATCAGCAGCGAGCGCAGTTGCGCATCGCGGTTCTGCTCCACCACGAACACGGTGTCGTGCGCATCGATGAATTCGCGCACCGAATCGGCGAACGGATAGCCGCGCACCCGCAGGGCATCGACGTGCACGCCATCTGCATCGAGCTTCACGATCGCCTCGGCCATCGATGGCGAGGTCGAACCGAAATAAATCGCACCATGACGCGTGGAATGCGGTGCTTCATGGACAACCGGCTGCGGCAGCAACGATCTGGCGGTCTCGAACTTGCGCTGCAGGCGCCGCATGTTCTCGATGTAATCCTCGCCGTTCTCGGAATACCTGGCGTCGGCGTTCTTGCTGGTGCCACGAGTGAAGAAACTGCCGCGGGTCGGGTGGGTGCCGGGCCAAGTGCGGTAAGGAATCCCGTCACCATCCACGTCGCGGTAGCGCCCGAACGGCACGCCGGCTTCCAATTGCTCCGCCGTCAGCACCTTGCCTCGGTCGTAGCGCCGCGACTCGTCCCACTCGAACGGCTTGCACAGGCGGTGGTTCATGCCGATGTCGAGGTCGCTCATCACGAATACCGGCGTCTGCAGGCGATCGGCTAGATCCAGCGCGGTGGCCGCGAACTCGAAGCACTCGTGCGGATCCTCGGGAAACAACAGGACGTGGCTGGTATCGCCATGCGAGGCATGCGCGCAGAACGCCACGTCGGACTGCTGGGTGCGCGTGGGCATGCCGGTGGACGGGCCGCCGCGCTGCACGTCCACGATGGTCACGGGAATCTCGGCGAAATACGCGAGGCCGATGATCTCGTTCATCAGTGAGATGCCGGGGCCGGATGTCGCGGTGAAGGCACGCGCACCGTTCCAGCCGGCACCGGTGACGATGCCGATCGACGCGATTTCGTCCTCGGCCTGCACGATCGCGTAGCGATGCTTGCCGGTTTCCGGATCGACGCGCAGCTTCGCGCAGTACTTCTGGAAAGCCTCGGCCAGCGACGACGACGGCGTGATCGGATACCACGCGCACACCGTCGCACCGCCGTAGACCATGCCGAGCGCGGCTGCGCTGTTGCCGTCGACGAAAATCCGGTCGCCTACGTTGTCGCGGCGTTCGATCTTCAAGCCTATCGGTTGCAGTTGTTGTTCGGCGTAACCGCGCCCGAGATCCAGCGCGTGCACGTTGGGTTCCAGCAACGCCTGCTTGCCCTTGTACTGTTCGCCGATCAGCTGCACGATCACGTCGCGCTCGATGCCCAGCAGCACCGACAAGGCGCCGAGGTACATGATGTTCTTGAACAGTTGGCGCTGACGCGCGTCGTCCCATGTTTGGTTGGCGATGTCGGTCAGGGGCACGCCGATCACGCTGACGTCGTCGCGGAACTTGGACTTCGCAAGCGGCTTGCTGTTGTCGTAGAAGAGATAGCCGCCGGGCGCGAGGCCCGCGACGTCCTCGTCCCAGGTCTGCGGGTTCATCGCCACCAGCAGGTCGTAGCCACCGCGCCGCCCGAGCCAGCCCGCTTCGCTGACACGCACCTCGTACCAGGTCGGCAGGCCCTGGATGTTGGACGGAAAGATGTTGCGTGGACTGACCGGCACGCCCATGCGCAGGATGCATTTGGCGAACAGTTCGTTGGCCGATGCCGAACCGGATCCGTTGACGTTGGCGAACTTCACCACGAAGTCGTTGACGGCTTCGATGGGCTTCATGCGGCCACCTTCTTGGCCGGCCGCGCGGAATAACCCTCGCCGCGCCCGGCATAGGATTCCGCGAACAGGAACCGCTGCATGTCCCAGGCGCCGGTCGGGCAACGTTCGGCGCACAACCCGCAATGCAGGCAGACGTCCTCGTCCTTGACCATCACGCGCCCGGTCTTGACCGGATCCGACACGTACAGGTCCTGCTGCGGGTTTTGCGCCGGCGCGGTCAAGCGCTCGCGCAGATCGGCTTCGTCGCCGTTCGCCGTGAAGGTGATGCAGTCCATCGGGCACACGTCCACGCAGGCGTCGCATTCGATGCAGACGTCCTTGGAAAAGACGGTCTGCACGTCACAGTTGAGGCAGCGCTCGGCCTCCTTGCACGCCGTCGACAGGTCGAAACCGAGTTCGACCTCCTGCTTGATGTCAGCGAGCGTCTTTTCCTTGGGCGCCCAAGGCACGACGTAGCGCTCGTCCGGCGAGATGTCGTTGTCGTAGGTCCACTCGTGGATGCCCATCTTCTGCGAAACGAGGTTGCTCAGCGGCGGCGGCCGCTTGCGCACGTCCTCGTCCTGCAGGAAGTTGTGGATCGACACCGCGGCCTGGTGGCCGTGCTCGACCGCCCAGATGATGTTCTTGGGCCCGAAGGCGGCGTCGCCGCCGAAGAACACCTTCGGCAAGGAGGACTGCATCGTCAGCTTGTCCAGCTTCGGCATGCCCCATTCGTCGAATGCCATGCCGAGGTCGCGCTCGATCCAGGGAAACGCGTTCTCCTGCCCGACCGCGATCAGCACTTCGTCGCACGCGAAGAAGCGGTCCGGCTCGCCGGTGGGCAACAACTTGCGCTTGCCTTTGGCGTCGCGTTCTTCACGCATGGGCGTGAACCACATGCCGGTGAGCTTGCCGTTTTCGTGCACGAACGATTTCGGATTCAGCCAGTTGAGGATCTCGACGCCTTCGTGTTCCGCGTCTTCCTTCTCCCACGGGCTAGCCTTCATTTCCTCGTAACCGGAGCGCACGATCACTTTCACGTCATCGCCGCCCAGGCGCCGCGCGCTCCGGCAGCAGTCCATCGCGGTGTTGCCGCCACCCAAGACCAGCACGCGCTGGCCGACCCTCTTCACGTGCCCGAAATACACGGAAGCCAGCCACTCGATGCCGACGTGGATCCTGTCGGCGTTCTCGCCGCGGCCGGGGATCTGCAGGTCGCGTCCGCGCGGTGCACCACAGCCAATGAACACCGCATCGTAGTTCTCTTCGAGCAGCTTGCGCAGCGAATCGATGCGGCGATTGCCCACGAGCTCCACGCCGAGATCGAGCACATAGCCGACTTCCTCGTCGATCACGTGTTCCGGCAGGCGGAAGCGCGGCACCTGGGTGCGCATGAAGCCGCCGCCCTTGGGGTCGGCGTCGAACACGGTGACGCGATAGCCCAACGGCGCAAGGTCGCGCGCGACCGTCAGCGACGCGGGTCCCGCGCCCACGCAGGCGACGCGGAAATTCTCGGCTCCGGGAATTTGCCCTGGCAAGCGCTCGCGCATGCATTTGTCGATGTCGTTGCTGCGGTTGTCCGCGGCGACGCGCTTGAGGCGACAGATCGCGACCGGTTCGGGCTTCTCCCCGTTGTTTTCCTCGACGCGTCCGCGTCGGCAGGCCGGCTCGCACGGACGGTCGCAGGTGCGTCCGAGGATGCCGGGGAACACGTTGGAGTCCCAGTTCAGCAGGTAGGCGTCGTCGAAGCGGCCGGCGGCGATGAGGCGGATGTATTCGGGAACCCGGGTGTGCGCGGGGCACGCCCACTGGCAATCCACGACCTTGTGGAAGTACTGCGGATTGCGGACATCGGTGGGTTGCATCGGGCCCTCCAGCGTTCCGCGGGGGGCGTCGGTCCTGCCGGCGTCGCCCGCCGGAAGCCGAGTCTAACCGTTTCGCGGAAAAGCGAAAGGGTGGCGCGACGCGGGGTCAGTTCCGCGCGCTGACCAGCAGCGAGGTCATCGCCAGGGTCGCGAAGACGTCGTCGTTGAAGGTTTGGATCGCATCGTCGTCGCGTTGCAGTGCCAGCACGTACGGCAGCGGCAGATAGTGCTCCGGGGTCGGCACCGCGAGCGCGGCATCGGGTCCGAGCGCATGCCAGTCGCACAATGCCGCGTGGTCGCGCGCGGCGACCAACGCGTTCACCCGCTCGCGGAAACGCAGCGCCCATTCCGGCGGCTGCGCGTTCCAGTAGCGGCCGAGCAATGGCAGGTTGTGCACGATGTTGCCGCTGCCGAGTACCAACACGCCTTCATCGCGCAGGAAGGCCAGGCGCCGCGCCAGCGCGTAATGCCAGGCACCCGGCTGGCTGCTGTCGAGGCTCAATTGCAGGACCGGCACGTCGGCCCCGGGATACATCGCGCACAGCACGCTCCATGCGCCGTGGTCGATGCCGCGTGCGTCGTCCGTGCGTACGGGAACCGCGCTGTCGCCGACGCGACGCGAGATCTCGCGGGCGAGCTCCGGGTCGCCCGGCGCGGGATATTGCACCGCGAACAGCTCGCGGGGGAATCCGTAGAAATCGTGGATTGTCTCGGGCTGCGCAGACGACGTGACTGCAACGCCGCGCGTTTCCCAGTGCGCCGAGATGCACAAAACCGCGCGCGGCCTCGGGATCGTTTCGCCCAGATGTTGCCAGGCCCTGCGCCAGGGATTGTCCTCGATCGCGTTCATCGGCGAACCATGGCCGACGAAAACCACGGGCATTCTCGTTTGGACGTTCATCGACACAGGATCGACGCGGCGGGGTCGCAAATCAAGATCCTGCGACGTGATGGAATGCGCGATGGCACAGTGTCCGTCGTGGACGCCCGAGGAATTGCCGCCCTGCGCCCGTGGGGCTTGTCGCCAGGGATGGCAAGCGGCAATCGGGCCATGCGGCCGCGGAACCTTTCGCCATGCCCCAACGAAAAACGGGCCGAGCGGCCCGTTTTTCGTTCAGCCCCCCGCAATCCGCCGATCAGGCGTTCGCGGCTTCGTCCTCGGTCACGGCCTTCATCGACAGGCGGATGCGGCCCTGCTTGTCCACTTCCAGCACCTTGACCTTGACCATGTCGCCTTCCTTGAGCTTGTCGGACACCTTTTCGACACGCTCGTTGGAAATCTGCGACACGTGCACCAGTCCATCCTTGCCGGGCAGGATGGTCACGAACGCGCCGAAGTCCATCAGCTTGACGAC
>JAJXWZ010000112.1 GCA_021781345.1 Pseudomonadota bacterium | reverse complement strand
CGGTGGTAGGCGACAGCTTCGCGACGCCGGCGATCTGGATCGGCGGCATCGTGTTCGCGGTGACGATCGCGCTGCTGTACCGCTGGATCATCCGGATGGCGCGTTCGGCAAGCGCCGCGTAACCGGTTGAGTCATCGCTGCGCGTATGCGGAGGGCCCTCGGGGCCACGGCGCTGTCTTGAAATGGGGCCCGGCCGCCGCCAATTCCCGAAGACATTCAGCCGCATGCGGCCCCCATTTTCTGTCCGTTCGACCGTCACGGAAGCCCAACCATGAGTACGAGTACCGAAACCCGCCCGTTCGAAGCCGAAGTCGCGCAGGTCCTGCGCCTCGTCACCCATTCGCTTTATTCGCACAAGGAGATCTTCCTGCGCGAGCTCGTGTCCAACGCCTCCGACGCCTGCGACAAGCTGCGCTTCGAGGCTATCGGCAAGCCCGAACTGCTGGGCAATGACGGCGAGCTGCACATCGATGTCGAATTCGACAAGGATGCGAAAACCCTGACGGTGCGCGACAACGGCATCGGCATGAGTCGCGAGGAGACCATCGCCAACCTGGGCTCGATCGCGAGTTCCGGCACGCGCCGGTTCCTGGAATCGCTGAGTGGCCAGCAGCAGGCCGACGCACGCCTGATCGGGCAGTTCGGCGTGGGTTTCTATTCCGCTTTCGTGGTCGCCGACAAGGTCACGGTGTTGAGCCGACGCGCCGGGGCCGAGGCCAAGGATGGCGTGCGCTGGGAAAGCGACGGCCAGGGCGAGTATGCGCTGGCCGCCGAGGAGATCGCCGCGCGCGGCACGTCGGTGATTCTGCACCTGAAGGACGACGACACCGAATTCCTGGACAACTGGAAGCTGCGCGACCTGATCCGCAAGTATTCCGACCACGTCGCGTTCCCGATCCGCATGCACAAGCAGAAGGACGGCGAGCCCACCGACGAGTGGGAGACCGTTAACGACGCATCGGCGCTGTGGGCCAAGCCGAAATCGGAGATCAGCGACGATGATTACAGGGCGTTCTACAAATCGCTCGGCCACGATTTCAACGATCCGCTGGCGTGGACCCACAACCGGGTCGAGGGCAGCCAGCGTTTCACCACGCTGCTGTACGTCCCCGCGCAGCCGCCGTTCGACCTGCTGATGGGCGCGCGCGACGAGCGCAAGGGCGTGAAGCTCTACATCAAGCGCGTCTTTATCATGGACGCTGCCGAGGAGCTGCTGCCGAATTACCTGCGTTTCGTGCGTGGCGTGGTGGATGCCGACGACCTGCCGCTCAACGTCAGCCGCGAGATCCTGCAGCACAACCGCCAGATCGAGCGGATCAAGGCATCCTGCGTCAAGCGCGTGCTGGACCTGCTCGAGAGCCTCGCGAAGAGCGACGCCGAGAAGTTCAGGAACTTCTGCCGGGCCTTCGGAACCACGCTCAAGGAAGGCATCGTCGAGGATCCGTCCAACCGCGAGCGCATCGCGAAGCTGTTGCGCTTCGCCTCGACCAAGGGCGAAGGCGCCGAACAGAACGTGTTGCTGGACGATTACATCGGGCGCATGCAGCCGGGTCAGGACGCGATCTGGTACGTCACCGCCGACAGCTACAGGGCCGCGGCCGGCAGTCCGCAACTTGAAGCCTTCAAGGCCAGGGGCATCGAGGTTCTGTTGATGTTCGACCGCATCGACGAATGGGTGATGGGTCAGTTCCCGGAGTACGAGGGCAAGCCGTTCCGCAACGTCGCCAAGGGCGAGTTGCCGCTGGACGAGGCCGGCAGGAAGAAGCAGGAAGAAGCCGCGAAGGAAGCCGAGCCGCTGGTGAAAAGGCTCAAGGACTTGCTGGGCGATCGCGTCAACGACGTGAAGGTTTCGGCGCGGCTCACCGATTCGCCTTCGTGTCTGGCGCTTTCCGACCACGACCTCGCGCCGCACCTCGCACGTCTGTTGCGGGATGCTGGGCAGGAGGTGCCGGATTCGAAGCCGACGCTGGAAATCAATCCGGCGCACGCTCTGGTCCAACGGGTAGGATCGGAAACCGACGAGGCCAAGGCGAAGGACTTGGCATTGCTGCTGCTGGAACAGGCCGAGATCACGGTCGGCGCGCAGTTGCCCGATCCGGCGGCGTTCGTGCAGCGGCTCAACCGTCTATTGTCGGCCTGATGTCGACAGCCGCGACCGGACACGTCCGCATCGACGCGTGGCTGTGGGCCGCGCGTTTCTTCAAGACCCGTGCATTGGCCAAGCAGGCGGTCGAGCGCGGGCGCGTCTTGCTCGATGGCGCGGCCTGCAAGCCGTCGCATTTCGTTGACGTCGGCGATGTCCTGCGCATCACGCGCGGCGAGGACAACTTCGAGGTCGAAGTCACGGGCCTCGCGCACAAGCGTGGTTCGGCCGCGCTGGCACAGACGCTTTACCGGGAGTCGCGGGAATCGATCGAGGCACGCGAAGCGGCGCGCGAACGTCATCGCGCCGAACGCGCCGGCTTCACCCCGCCGCCAAGGCGGCCCGACAAGCGCGCGCGCAGATTGCTGCGCGCGCTGGGCGACATCGACGCTGGGTGATCGACGTGTTGATCACACGAGCGTGAGCTTGACTTCGATGTTGCCGCGGGTGGCATTGGAATAGGGGCACACGATGTGCGCCTTGTCCACAAGGTCCCGGGCCTGTGCACGATCCATGCCGGGCAGCGAGATGCGCAGTTCCACTTGCAGGCCGAAGCCGGTCGGGATCGGGCCGATGCCGACGCAGCCGGTGATGGATGCATCGCGCGGCACCGAGAGCTTCTCCTTGCCTGCGACGAACTTGATCGCGCCAAGGAAGCATGCGGAGTAGCCGCAGGCGAACAATTGCTCGGGGTTGGTGCCTTCGCCGCTGCCGCCCATTTCCTTGGGTGGCGTCAGGAGCACATCGACCTTGCCGTCGGATGCCCTGGCGCGGCCGTCGCGGCCGCCGGTGGCGGTGGCTTCGGCCGTATAGACCGCTTTTTCCAGCTTCATGTGGGTGTCCCTTGATGGTTGGGCGGAAAGGTTGGTCGGATCGCTTGCGGCGGCGCACCGGACCTGGCCGGCCCGGTGCATCGCCGCCGTGTTCAGTCCCCGGCGATGTCGAAGCGATCCAGGTTCATCACCTTGGTCCAGGCCGCCACGAAGTCGTGCACGAACTTCTCCTTGCCGTCGTTGCTGGCATACACCTCGGACAGCGCGCGCAGCAATGAATTGGAGCCGAAAACCAGGTCTACGCGGGTACCGGTCCACTTGACCCGGCCGCTCTTGCGGTCGTGGCCCTCGAACGTGTCCGCATCCTTCGAGGCCGGCCTCCATTCCGTGCCCATGTCCAGCAGGTTGACGAAGAAGTCGTTGCTGAGCACACCCGGCTTGTCGGTGAACACGCCATGCTTCGAGCCGTCGTGATTGGCGCCCAGTACGCGCAGGCCGCCGACCAGCGCGGTCATCTCCGGCGCGGTCAGGGTGAGCAACTGGGCCTTGTCAACCAGCAGGTGCTCGGCGGGCACCGGTGACTTGGCCTTGAGGTAGTTGCGGAAGCCATCCGCATAGGGTTCCAGGTAGGTGAAGGATTCGACGTCGGTCATCCCGGCGGTGGCGTCCACGCGGCCAGGCGAGAACGGGACTTCCACTTTCAGGCCAGCGGCCTTGGCCGCCATTTCGATGCCCACGCCGCCGGCCAGCACAATCACGTCGGCCAGCGAGGCCTTGCCCGATGCCTGCTGGATCGCTTCCAGTTTCGGCAACGCTTCGATGGCCTTCTTGTTCACGGCCCAGTCCTTCTGCGGAGCCAGGCGGACGCGCGCGCCATTGGCGCCGCCGCGCTTGTCGCCGCCGCGGAAGGTCGAGGCCGAGGCCCAGGCGACCGAGACCAGTTGCGACACGCTCAGGTCCGAGTCGGCGATCTCCTTCTTGAGGTCGGCGATGTCGGCGGCGCTCGGCTTGTGCGTGGCCTCGGGCAGCGGATCCTGCCAGAGCAGATCTTCCTTCGGGATTTCCGGGCCGAGATAGCGCGACTTCGGACCCAGGTCGCGGTGGGTCAGCTTGAACCAGGCGCGCGCATAGGCCTCGGCGAAGGCCTGCGGATCGTCGCGGAACCTGCGCGAGATCTTTTCGTACGCCGGATCGAAGCGCAGCGACAAGTCGGTGGTGAGCATGGTCGGGCGGCGCGGCGGCGAGTCCTGAGACGGACCCGGGATGATCGCGTCGGCGCCCTTGGCGACCCACTGGTGGGCGCCGGCGGGGCTCATTTCAAGCTCCCATTCGAAATCGAACAGGAACTTGAAGAAGTCGTTGCTCCACTGCACCGGCGTGCGCGTCCAGGTCACTTCGAGGCCCGACGTGATCGCATCCTTGCCGACGCCGGACTTGTACGTGCTGGCCCAGCCGAGACCCTGCTGCTCCAGCGGCGCGGCCTCGGGTTCGGGGCCGAGGTGGTCGGCGGTGCCGGCGCCGTGGGTCTTGCCGAGGGTGTGGCCGCCGGCGATCAGCGCCACGGTTTCCTCGTCGTTCATCGCCATGCGCTTGAATGTCTCGCGGATGTCGTGCGCGGCGGCGACCGGATCGGGATTGCCGTCCGGACCTTCCGGATTCACGTAGATCAGGCCCATCTGCACGGCGGCCAGGGGATTGTCGAGCCTGCGCTCGCCCGGCTTGCCGTGCGAGTAGCGGCTGTTCGGCGTGTCGCTCGACGCCAG